>NYZC01000333.1 GCA_002686995.1 Phycisphaeraceae bacterium
ACTTCCCGGTTCATGAATAACACATCGAGCCCCCATCAAAATTCGGTAACTTATTGTTTTGCGCGCCCTAAACCATGGCTGGTCTCGCTAAAGAAACCCGCAAGGACCGCACCTACTACCGCATCACGTTATACGATCGTGACGGCCGCCGTCGATTCATCCGCATCGGCGACGTGACCGAGCGGGACGCGGAGCGGATCAAGGACAAGGTCGACTCGTTAGTTTCGGCGTCGATTGCCGGGACGGCACCCGATCAACCGACAGCACGATGGGTGGCGAAGATCGGTGACGAGCTGGCCGACAAGCTGGCCACTGCCGGCCTGATCGAACCTCGGCAGAGGGCCACACTCGGCGGGTTCCTCGATGACTTCATCGGCCAGCGCACGGACCTGAAGCCGTCGACGCGGACGAAGTTGGGGATGTCGCGACGGAAGATGGTCGATTTCTTCGGCACCGAGAAGGACCTGCGCGATATTGACGACGGCGGCGCCGATAACTTCCGGCAGTCCCTCGTCGATGCCGGCCTGGCCGAAGCGACGATCGGCCGGACGATCCGCCACGGCCGACAGTTCTTCAAGGCTGCTGTCCGCAGGGGCCTTGCCGAGCAGAACCCGTTCGTCGATGTTGCGGCCGGCAACGAGGCCAACGACGCGCGCCAGAGGTTTATCGATGCCGCGATCGTGGACAAGGCCATCGAGCAGGCGCCGGATCACGAATGGCGGCTGATCATCGCCCTATCACGATATGGCGGCGTTCGAACACCGAGCGAAACCCTGCGGCTCAAGTGGTCCGACATCGACTGGGAACACGGCCGATTCACGGTCACGTCCCCGAAGACCGCGCGGAAGGGCAAGCCGTACCGCGTCACTCCGCTGTTTCCCGAACTGCTGCCCTACCTCCAGGAAGCGTTCGATCTGGCCGAGTCGGGAGCAGACTACGTCATCACTCGATACCGGGACGCTGCCTGCAACCTCCGCACCCACTTCCTGCGCATCCTGCGCCGCGCCGGCGTCGAGCCCTGGCCGCGCCTGTTTCACAACATGCGGGCAAGCCGGCAGACGGAACTGGTCAACCGGTTCCCGTCCCACGTGGCTGCGGAGTGGCTCGGCAACACGGAAGCCGTCGCGAACCGTCACTACCTGCAGGTGACCGAGGCGCACTTCGAGCAAGCCGCTGCTGGTGGCACACATGGTGGCACCGTTGTGGCACCACAGATGGCACCGCACCGCGCCGCCAATGATCGCACGGATTCGCACAAACCTTCGCAAGCCTCTGTTGACAACACTGTTACGCGATGCGACGCGATCGACGGCGACGAGGTGCGAAACCGCGAAATGGTCCGTACTGGGCTCGAACCAGTGACCTGCCGCGTGTAAGGCGGCCGCTCTAGCCAACTGAGCTAACGGACCGGAAAGGCGCCGCCGGAGGGCGGCAATACGCCCGGGAGGATTCGAACCCCCAACCCTCGGATCCGAAGTCCGATGCTCTATCCAATTGAGCTACGGGCGCGCAGTTCGGCGGATCGCGGACTGTGACACATCCTGAGTCCGCCGTCAAGATCATTCCGATCCCGTTCCCGTTCCCGAATCCCCAACCCGCGCCGCATTGCGGGATCGGTTACGGGACTGATCCATCGCGGAATCTTCACACGATTCGCGCGATCAGGTTTCCGTCGATGGGGGTGTCGCCGGGCGCCGGGTCGTTCAGGCGCAGGCGCCCGTCGGCGTTGCGGTAGCTGATCCGGTCGATCACGAGGGCCGAGAAGCCCTGCGGGCCCGCGGCGGCGTCCGCAGAGAAGCCCGCGTCGATCTTCCCGATGCCTGCCGATGCGACGAACACGTTCTGCATCCAGACCGCCACTTTGCGGTCGCCGCGCACCTTGAACTGGCCGAGGCCGGGCGGGTCGGCCGCCGTGCCGCCGCCCACGAACGCGAGACCGTCAACCGGTATCGTGCCCGGCGCCACGTCGAAGATGGCGATGAAGATGGTCGTGTCGAACACGAGGCGACCTTCGAACTTGCCGACGCGGCCGTTGGACTGCAGGTTCACGCCGCGAATCTCCCGGTTCGACTTCAGGCTCTTCAGTGCCTGGGCGCGCCGGTCCGCGGGATTGATCACGCGCTCGAGCGTGAAGCTGGTGTTCAGAATGTCTCGCCGGGAGGAGATCGTCCCCACCGCGTCGGCGGTGATGTCGCTGTCCGCGATATCCAGCTTCGTCGAGATGCCCTTGACCTCGGTGAAGTCCGCCGTCAGCCCGGTAATCGATTCGGCGCTGATCTTTCCGGTTGCGGCAAGCACGTCCCACTGCCCCCCCTCGAACGCGCCGAGTCGGGCCTTGTTCAGCGCGACGTCGCGCGGCGCGTCCAGGCCGCTCAACTGCAGCGCAAACGCGGCGCGCTGCTTGACCGTGATCGACTTCGAGTACGTCGCGACCAGGCCGTCCGTCTCCGGATTGTCGTTGAGCCACAGGTCGCCCTGGACGTCCACCGGGCCGTCCGAGTCGATCGTCAGGTTGCGCGCCTCCTCGAAGCGGACCTTCGTCAGCGTGGGTTCCGCGCCGCTGCGGATCACGATCATGCTGTCGTCGAACGTCGCCGATCGCGCCGATCGCAGCGGCCCGCCGATGTCGAGGGTCGCGCCTTCGAATGCGACATGACGCCCGTCAACGGTGCCAAGACCGCCGTCGGAGGTGATCGAGCCCACGGTGATCATCCCGTCGTCGACGCCGTTGCGGCTGTTCCTCGCCTTGAACGTCAGCTTGCGCGAGTTCACGCGCATCTCGGGATCGACGGTGATGACGATCCGGTCCACGGACACGTCCGTCGCCGTCGACGCGATGCTCACCGAACGTCGATCGAACTCGGGCACGATGCCGTTTCCGAAGAAGAACACCTCCGCGACCGCGCCGCGCACCGACACCGAGCCCTGCGTCCCGTCCTGCTCGAAGTAGGTGACCGTGCCCGGATTGTCGCCCCCGATCAGCACGGACACCGAGTTCTCGATGGTGAACAGCGTCTCCGCCCCGCCGCCGAGAAGATTACCGGCAACGTCGCTGATCCCGGAGCCGGCGCCGAGGGTCAGCACGTAGTCGCCGTTGGGCGCCGTGAGGTCCGTCAGCAGTCCGAGCGTGAAGCTCATGCCGTCGGCCGTCGCGAGGTTCTGCTGCGCGGTCAGCAGGTCGCCGCCGCCGCTGCGCGTGAGCGCGAGATCTTCGCGCTCGAACTGCGCGACCGACTCGCTGAACTCGATCGCAATCTCGTCGACCGGGTCGCTGCGCCGATCCGGCACGACATCGACGATGTCGCCTGTCGGCGCCGTCGTGTCGATCGTCACGACCAGCGGCGCGGACGCGTCGCTCACGTTGCCGGCGTCGTCGGTGGCGGTTGCCGTGAACGTGCGGGCGCCTTCGGCGAGCCCCGCGACCGGGATCGACCACGGGCTGTTGACCGTCGTCTGCCCGACCACGGTTCCGTCGACGAACAGGCGGACCATCGTGCCCGACTCGGCATCGCCGTCGATGTCCACCGCCGTCACGTTCGTGATGTCATCCTGGTTGCTGGCGCCGGAATCGTCGGCATCGTCAAGATTCAGATCCGTCGGCGCGTCGGGCGCGGTCTGATCAATCGTCACGACCAGCGCATCCGAGGGATCGCTCACGTTGCCGGCCACGTCCTCGGCGGTCGCCGCGAAGGAGAGCACGCCTTCGGCCAGTCCGTCGACGTCGATCGACCAGGGACTGTTCGCCGTGTCCTGGCCCGCCTCCGCGCCGTCGAGGAACAGTCGCACCAGCGCATTGTCCTCGACGTCTCCGGAGAACGTCAGCGTCGACAGCGACGTGAGATCGTCCGTATCGCTCGAACCGCCGTCGGACAGGGCGTCGAGATCGGGTGCGCCGGGCACGGGGGGCGCGGTGAGATCGACCGTGATCGCGAGCGGCGGGGAGGGATCGGTGGTCTGGGCGCCGATCTCCGCCGTCGCCGTAATCGTCCGCGTGCCCTCCGCGAGCGCCGGGTTGAAGTCGACCGTGCCGGCCGGCGCCACGGCGGAATCCACCTCGACGCCGTCGACGAACAGGTGCACCGTCGCGCCATCGTCGGTCGTCACGCGCACGGTCGGCGCCGGATCCATCGTCACGTTGTCGTCGTCATGTCGGCCCGTATCGCCCGACGGCAGCAGGTCCACGATCGGCACGTCGGCGTTCGAGAGGACCGTGAACGCGCCCAGCGCGTCCTGGTCGAGCAGGTTGCCGGCGGCATCGCTGATCTGGGCGCCGGATGCGGTCAGGCTGAGCGCGTAGCTTCCCGGACCGCCGGTCAGCCCTGTCAGCGCTTCGAGCGTGTGCGTGACGCCGTCGGCGGTCGTCACCGTCTGGGTCGGCGTCAGCAGGTTGCCCCCGCCGCCGACCGTCAGCGAAAGATCGTCGGCCTCGAACCCGAACACGGGCTCGTCGAAGACGATCGTGGCGTCGTCGACCGGGTCGGCGCGCGGATCCGGCACGAACGGATCGATCGTCGCGGTCGGCGCCGTGGTGTCGACCATCACCGAAATGGGCGCCGTCGGCGCGCTGCCGTTGCCCGCAACGTCCCGCGCGGTCGCCGTGAACTGGTGCGTGCCTTCGGTGAGTCCGGAGACCTGGATGGACCAGTTGCCGCCCGGCGCCGTGCCGACCTGGTTGCCGTCCATGAACAGGGCCACCTCCGACCCGGCTTCCGCGGTGCCTTCGATCGTCACCGTCGTCAGCGAGGTCAGCCCGTCGCTGTCGCTCTCGCCCGTGTCGCTGGCGGTCGCCAGGGCGAGCTGCGTCGGAGACGCGGGCGCCGTCGCATCGATGGTGATCTGCAGGGGCGCCAGCGGCATGAGCGTCCGCGCCCCGACCAAGGCCAGCACGGAGATTTCGCGCGTCCCCTCGGAGAGCTGGTTCAGCGTGAACGGGACCGACCCGTCCGATTCGACGACGGGCCCCTGCGGCACCCCGTCGACGGAGATCTGGATATCGACGCCGGCGAAGACGCGCGCGTGGACCGTCGGAGTCCGGTCGTGAGTCACCAGGTCCTCGTCGCTCGAGCCTGAGTCGCTTGCCGGATCCAGCGAAATCGGCGTCGTCAGCACCACGCGGCCGTCGACCACGAGTCCGAGAAGGTTCGCCTGGATCCCCGGGTTGCCGGTCAGGGACGACAGCGCCCAGGAACCCTGGGCGTCGTCGGACAACGAGACGCGGGCAAGCTGCAGGAGTCCGATATCCGTCGTGTTCGCCGTGAACCAGGTCAGGCCGAGCGCGTCCGTGTCGAATTCGGGTCCCCCGGTCACGTCATGCTGGATGATCAGCGGCGTGCCCACGCCGCCCGAGGCAACGTAGGTGTCGAACTCGGCCGTCGGGTCGACGACGAGTTCCGCCGGGCTCGGCGGTATTCGATCGCCGCCCGATGGCGCGAACGGACGCGCGTCCTGGAAGATGCTCCCCGAGTCGAGCTCGAGACGAAGCTGCGCGAGCGTCCAGTCGATGCCCGCGCCGGTGTTGAACATCAGGTCCTGCGTCACGAACCCGGCGAGCTCCGGCGCCGACGAGTTATCGACCAGGTCCCACGTCACGGTGCCGTCGAGCAGCAGGCGCCCCTCGAGCGATTCGAGCACCGCCGGCGGCGCGGCATCGGCGCTGCGATGCGCGAACCGCGACCCCCGTCCCGACCTCTTCCAGCGGCGAATCAGCTTCATGAAGGGTTCTCCGCCCCGCAGGTCTGCTGCGTCTCTCTTCAATCGTGCACGGTGGGTCCTGAACCTGCGGTTCCGATCGCGACGTCGCGCCGCATCCGCATGTTACCGGTCCCCGGTACCGCCCGATCTTCTGCGGATCCTATGGGTCAAACCGTCCGTTTTCAAGTGTCTGATTACCGGCCGGCACCCACACTCCATCGGCCGTCCACCCACCCGATTCAACTGATACAGCCGTCCTTAAGTAATCAACCCATCCCGTCGATACGACAGTTGAAATTCGGAATAGCCGCCCAACTGGAGGAGTGGTGTTGCAGCCGCGCAAGTCAGCCGATCCGTCTCGCCCGCGCCCGATCGACGGCGCCGGCTCCCTCGGGGAGCCCGGTCCGGCGTTCTCCGCGGTAAAACGCGCCGTCGACGTCACCGGCGCGCTGGCCGGGCTGCTGACCGCGAGCCCCCTGCTGGTGCTCTGCATGCTCTGGATCAGAACCGTCAACCCGGGCCCGGCCCTGTTTCGCCAGTGGCGCGTCGGACGCCGCGGATGGCTTTTCCCCCTCTACAAGCTGAGAACGATGTCGCTGGACGCCGAGTCCAACGGCGTCCAGTACGCACAGGCGAACGACCCGCGCGTGCTGCCGGGCTGCGCCTGGATGCGCCGCAGTCATGTCGACGAGTTGCCGCAGCTCTGGAACGTCCTGGTCGGTCAGATGAGCCTCGTCGGCCCGCGCCCGGAACGTCCGGAAATGGTCGAGCGGCTGCGCCGGCACATCCCGCGCATCGATCGCCGTCATGTCAGTCGCCCCGGCCTGACCGGCCTGGCCCAGGTCGTCAACGGGTACACCAACGACCTGCGCGGGTCACGGCGGAAGATCGCCTGCGACCTGCGTTACCTGCGCCGCCGCAGCGCGCTCGGGGAGTTCAAGCTGCTGCTGCGAACCACGACCCGAATATGGGACCCCGCGGCCCTCTGAACCGGAACTCGACGATGAGCCACTTACACGCCCGCTCCGCCTGCCTCCGCTTCGCGGCCGCCACCTGCCTGGTCGCCGCGCTGGGCGGATGCAACTCGACCTACACCGACTACAGCGCGTTCGTCTCGAGCCCCGGCCCGGTGGTCAGCGCCGAGGAGTATCGCATGGCCCCACCGGACGTGATCAAGATCACGTCGAAGCGCGTGCGCGAGATCAACAACCACCGCGAGCAGATCCGCTCCGACGGCATGATCACGCTGCCGCTGCTCGGGGACTTCTACGTCGCGGGCCGAACCGCCGGCGACGTGAGCGCCGAGCTCTCGCAGTGGGCGCGCCAGTACTACGAGGACGCCGAGGTCACCGTGCGGGTCGTCGGCTACAACAGCAAGAAGATCTACGTGTTCGGAGAGGTGTCGGCGCCGGGCCCCTACAGCTACCACGGCGCCAACACGATCCTGCGCACGCTCGCGCGGGCCCAGCCTTCGCGCCTGGCCGACCCGAACCGCATCCAGATCCTGCGCCCCGGGCGCAACGGCGAGATGATCCACCGGATGACGATCAGCCTCAATCGAATGGTCAGGGAAGGCGACGTATCCCTCGACACGGTGCTCGAGGAGGGCGACATCATCTTCGTACCGGCCAATACGCTGGCCACCCTCGGCCTGGGCCTGCAGCAGCTTCTGCTGCCCATCACGCCGGCGGCGTCGGTCGCATCCGGACCGGTCGATATCGATCAGTCGCTGCGCAGCTCGCCTTACGCGAAGGAAGAAACGCTTCGCTGATTCGCAACTGAACGGCAGAACCATGGAACGTACGTCCACGCAAAACCGAGCCGTCGCAGATCTCATCGACGCCGCCCTGCGCTATCGCTGGCGCCTGATCGTCCCCGCGTTCCTGGCCACCACCGCCGTGCTGAGCGTCAGCATGATCCTGCCGCGCAAGCACAAGGCGGAGGCGATCTTCGAGCGCCGCACCCGGATGGTGATGGAGCAGATGATGGCCAAGGGCGCCCCCGAGTCCATCGACATGCCCCATCAGTCTCTGGCCGAGGAGATCGCCGGTGAGACCGCGCTCGACGAGCTGTTCGCACAACTCGGCCCCGTGCTCAGCAGCCCGATGCACCATTATTCCGGCCACTACGACGCGCGACGGCTGCGCGAGCAGCTCAAGAAGGAGGTGGTGATCCGGCCGGTCCTCTCGACCAAGTCGCTGGTGCGCGTGAGCGTGAGCTACGTCGCCGAAGATCCGGATGTCGGGCGGACAATCGTCAACACACTCGTGCGCAACTACATCGAGCGTACCCGCACCCGGTTGCAGGAGCGCCTGGCGCAGTCGGCGGCCTTCTTCGAGTCGGAGGTGGCGCGCGGCAAGACTCTGATCGAGGACCTCGAGAACCGGAAGCTCGCGTACGAGATCGAGCATGCCGATCTGCTGCCCGATCACGCGGCCAACCATCGCATGATGATCTCGGACCTCGAGGCGGAGCTGTCGCTGCTGGAGCAGAAGCGCGAGTCGGCGCGGCAAAAGGTCGCGATGCTCGAGCAGCGGCTGGCGGCGACGCCGAAGACGCACTCGACCGACGTGACCGCCCCGAACCCCGAGCTCGTGCGCATCGAGAAGAAAAAGCAGGACCTCGAGGCCCAGGCGGAGCGTTTCGTCGACCAGATGGGCATGACCGACCGGCACCCCGCCCTCATCAACCTGCGGCAGCGGATCGCCGAGATCGACCGCGACCTGGACCGGACGATGCGGACGGTCGTGACCGAGCAGCACGTCAGCAACAACCCGAAGTTTCACGAGTTCGAGCTGCTGCTGACCGCCGCCACCGCCGACGCCGACGGGTTCGACAAGGAGCACGTGGTGATCGGGCAGCGCATCAAGGCGCTCCAGGCCGACGTCACGAACATGTTCCCGGTCCGAAGCGACTATCGGAAGCTCGTCCGGGGCATCGACGACCTGCAGCGCCAGCAGGCGTTCTGGGAGGACAACCTGCGCCGCATCCGTCTGACCAGCGCCGCCGAGAACCAGGAGGCGGGCATCGACCTCGACTTCATCAAGCCCTGCACGCAGATCAACAAGCCCGTGTCGCCGAATCTCAGCCAGGTGATCCTCGTCGCGATCGCGCTGGGCCTGATGACCGGCGCCGTCAGCGTGTTCTCGGCCTGCCGAACGGACGAATCGTTCAATGACGGCGAGCAGCTCTCCGAGGCGGTCAACCTGCCGCTGTTCGGGTCGGTCAGCGAGATCATCTCGCATCACCGCCGGCGGATCCGCCGTGTGCGAAACATGGTGCTGTACCCGACCGGCGCCGTCGCGATGGCCACCGTACTGGTCTCGCTGACCGCGGCGCTGTACCTGAGCCTGGAGCATCCGGCCAGCCGACCCGAAACGGCCACCGTCGCACCCGAGCCCCCTCAGCCGGCCCCCGACCGCGGCGCCGAACGGCGCGACCAGGAGGAGTCCGCGGATGTATGAGTCGTTCTATCACCTGGCGTCTCTGCCGTTCGAGAACACGCCGGATCCGAAGTTCTTCTTCGCCAGCGAGCCGCACCGCGAGGCCCTTGCGGCGATCGAGTACACGATCCGCATGCGCAAGGGGTTCGTGGTCGTGACCGGCGGCGTCGGCACCGGCAAGACGACCGTCGGCCAGGCCATGCGCGCGCGCTGCGGCAACAAGGCGGATATCGTCGCAGTCACCTACGGGCACACGCGCCGGGACGGCCTGCTGCGACAGGTGCTGCGCGCCCTGAAGATCGAGCACGACCCGGCCGACGACCACGCGGTGCTCGTCGAGCGCGCGGAGCAGTACCTGCTCGAGCAGATCGGGGTCGATCGGCCGGTGGTGCTGTTCGTGGACGAGGCGCAGACGCTCGCGGACGAAGCGCTCGAGGAGCTGCGCCTGCTGACGAACCTCGACACCGCGACGTCGCGGCTGATCCAGATCGTCCTCGTCGGCCAGCCCGAGCTGCGCCCGCGCCTGAACGCGCCGCAGCACGCCGCCCTGCGTCAGCGCATCGTGATGGCCAAGCAGATCCATCCGCTCGGTCTCGAGGAGACCGCGGCCTACATCCGACACCGGCTCGGCGCCGCGGCGCTGGATCCCGAATCGGCGCGCGGCACGTTCAATGCCGCCGCGATTCAGGCCGTCTACCACAGCACCGGCGGCATCCCCAGACTGATCAACATCACCTGCGATAACTGCCTTCTCATGGGCTACGTGCGGGAGCAGCGCGTGGTGACCGACTCGACCGTCAACAAGGTCACGTTGGAAATGATGCCGAACTTCGAGATCACAGAGGATTCGGCGCCTCAAAGCCGCCCGGCGCTCGCGCTGGCAGGGGGTGCGTGATGGGCCTGATCTTCGACGCGATGAGCCGACATCCCGATGACGAGCCGCCGCGCGATCCGAAGCAGGTCGAGCCCGCGGACGATGCGACGCCGTCGCCGGCGCTCGAGGCCGGCGCGCCCGGAACACCGGACGCCGCCGCGTCGATCAGCGCGCCCCTCGGTCCGCACGACCGGCGCCCGGACAGCCGCGACGAGCCGTCGCGCCGATCCCGGCATGACGACGACCGGCGCAGCCGCCACAGCGTCGACGACCGGCTGGTCGCCCTCACCGAGCCAAGCAGCGTGATGAGCGAGGAGTACCGCGCGATCCGCACCGGCATGCTCGCCCGCTGGGAGCACAAGCGTCATCTCGTGCACACGATCACCAGCGCGACCCCGCAGGAAGGCAAGACGATCACGAGCCTCAACCTCGGGCTCAGCTTCGCGGAGCTGCGCAACCGCCGCACGCTCGTCGTCGAGGCGGACCTGCGCCTGCCGCAGTTCAGGAAGCTGCTTTCGCTGCCCGATCAGCCCGGCCTGCTGAGCGTGCTCGAGAACAAGGCGAGCCTGTCCGACGCGATCATCGAGGTGAGCCAGACGAGCCTGGACATGATCACCGCCGGCGGACGCGCGAACAACCGCGCCGTCCAGCTCCTGCACAGCAACCGCATGATCGAGCTGCTGCAGGAGGTGCGGCAGCGATACGACCACGTCATCATCGACACGCCCCCGGTCGTCGAGCTCGCCGACGCGGGCATCATCGGCGCGATGAGCGACGACGTGCTGATGATCGTGCGCATGAGCCGCACGCCTCAGCCGCTGGTCGAGCAGGCGATTCGCACGCTGACGAGCTACCACGCGCCCGTGGCCGGGCTCGTGGCGACCGACCAGACGCGCTACCGCGGCCGGTACTACTACAAGTACGGCTATCGCTACCGCTACCGCTACCACTACACGAGCAAGCAGGCGGCCTGAAGTCGTCGCGAACCCGAGTCAGGAAACCCATGAGTACGAAGAAGAAACAGAACGAACGGCGGCGGCGCTGCGCCCTCATCGACCCCGCGGGGTCCCAGGGTGCGACGCGCCGGGCATACGGCAACGAAGGTCCGAAGAAGATCAACGGGGCGTGAGGGGAGTGAGGCAATGCTTTCCGGGGAAGTACCGAAGGTGCTCATGCTCGGGCACTGTTTTCCCGACGGTGAGTCGTCGGGGCCGCGCGAACGGGCATGGCAGCTTCTGGAGACACTGCGACCCATGGCGCGGGTGCATCTGGTCGCCGCCGAGGACGGCCCGATCCACCTGAGTCACTGGCGCCGATTGCGGGCCATGGTCGAGCACCTCGAGATCGTGCCGCGCCATCCGCTGACGCGGATGCTCGGCCGCACGCGACGACGGTGCGTCGAGGCGATCGCGCGGGACTGGTGCGGACGGACGCGCTTCGACGCGCTGGTCTGCACTGAGGCGGCGCTCGGCAGGGCGCCGGTCATACGAAGCATTCCGATGCGACTTTGCGACGTCTCGAGCCGAGACCGTCTCGATCTGCGGCGCATCGCGGAGTTTGACTGGCTGATCACGGACGACGTCATCCAGGCGGTCGCCGCCCGCAAGCTCGGGTTCAAGACGTGGCTGGTCTCCGCGCAAGCCGCGGAATCGGAGCGCCTCAGTCGGCCATGGTCGATCGAGGAGCAGGTTCCCCAGGACTACTACGCGCGTGCGGCGTGAATGGCAGAGTCGAAGGCTCTACGGTCCCGCCGTCTCGTCGACCTCGGCCGTGCGATGGATCAGCGGGGCGCCGACGATCTGGATCGGGTGACCGTCGCGAAGGCGCGTGAGACCCTCGACGACGACCTGGTCGAATCCCTCCGGCACGTCGCGCACCAGGTAGAAGTCACGATCGAACACCTCGGGTTCGAACGCCACCCGGCGCGCGACCGTCGTCGGCACGTCCACCTTCGCCTCGCCGAGGTTTCCCAGGTCGAGACCGATCGGGAATCGCCGTTCGACGAAGTAGGCGTACGCCGCGTCGCCCGTGCGGACCGCCGCGTCCGCGGGAATGGCGACCGCCGTGGTCTCGCGCACCGTGACGACCGCCTTCGCGACCATGCCCGGGCGGAGGTCGGCGTCGACCTCCGCAAGCTCGATATGCACCTTGAACAGGCCGCTGCGCGGATCGGCCGCCGGCGGCACGACCGTCACGACGCCGCGACGCAGGCGCGCGGCCGACTTGCGGTCCCGAAGCATCCGGGCGTGCGCGGCGAGGGCGAGCACCTCGATCTCCACGCGCTGACCTTCACTGAGAAGAGGGAGCTTGCGCTCGACGACGCCGATCACCAGCTTGAGCCGCCCCTGGTCGATCAGGCTCATGATCGTCTGCTGCGGCGCGATCATCTGCCCGATCTCGGTCGGCATGTCGGCCACGAGTCCGTCGATCGGCGACTTCAGCGTCGCGTCGTCCCGGTCGACCTCGGCGAGGTCGTGGCTGGATTCGGACGCCTGGTAAGCGGCCTCGGCCGACTCGAGGCGGGCCTCGGCCGCCATGACCGCCGCCTCGGCCCGCTGATGACGCAGCTTGGCCTCGTCAAGATCGTTGGCGTTCGCCGCCTGGCGCGCGGCGAGCGCGCTGACGCGCTTGAGCTTTCGCTCGGCGTCGGCGAGCGTGGCCTTCGCGTCGGTGATGCCCGCCTCGGCCTCGCGCAGCGCCGCCTTCGCCGCCGTCGTCCGCGCTCTCGCATGAGCGACCAGCGCATCGTAGCGCTCGGGCTCGAGCCGGGCGATCACGTCACCGACCTCGACCCGGTCGTTCTCGCGGAGCATCCGGTCGGCGCCGGGGCCGAGCTGGGCGATCCGGCCTGGAACGCGAAACGCCATGTCGACACGCACGTTCGCCTCGATCGTGCCGTAGAAGGATTCGGTCACGCGGTACGGCCGCGGCTCGAGCGGCATGCATCGCACGACGGCGGGCTTGATTACGGGCGCCGGGTGCGCCGCTCGGACCTGGCGCAGCCGCACGGTCGCGAAGAGCAGCACGAATGCCACACAGCAGGCGAACACCAGGAGGATCTTCTTGCGTGACTTCATGCGGGAGCAGGTTTCGGGGTCCGGGGTCCGGGAATCTCAGGATTCAGAGTTCAGGGGGATCGCACGCGCCTTCGGCTCGCCCGGCAGGATTCGCGACGCGGGGACGACCTCTGAACTCTGAGCACTTCTTAAGATAATCGGACGGCAGGGATCAGGTCATTGATGTAACCCGCCCGGGCCGGAACCGGCCGGACCGATCGCGAGGGTCCTAGCGGTTATCCGGGAACTCCAGCGTGCCGATCACCTCCTTGATCGATCGCCGGCCATGATCGATGAGCCATCGAGCCAGGCCGTCGGCGACGGTGACGGGCGTCGCGGGATCGACGAACAACGCGGTGCCGACGGCGAGTCCCGACGCGCCCGCGATCAGGAACTCCGCCGCGTCCTGCCAGTACTGAACGCCGCCCATCCCGATGATCGGCACGCCCGCGGGCTGGGCCACCTCACGGTAGACACGCCCGACCAGGTGCACCGCCAGCGGGCGGATCGCCGGCCCGGAAAGCCCGCCCGTGCCGTTGGCCAGCCGGGGCCGGCACCTTTCGATGTCGACGGCCATGGCCGTGAACGTGTTGATCATGCTCAGAATGTCGGCGCCGCCTTCGACGGCCGCCCGAGCGGTCTTCGTGATGTCCTGCACGTTCGGCGACAGCTTGACGATCAGCCGGACCTCGTCGCGCACCTCCTGCCGCACCGTGCGGACGAGCGGCTCGAGCAAGTGCGGCGTCGTGCCGAAATCAAGCCCGCCCGCGACGTTCGGACACGACACGTTCAGCTCGATCGCATCGACGCTTTGCTCCTGCGCGATCCGGGAGGCGACCGCGGCGAACTCGTCGGCGTCGTGACCCGCGACGTTGACGATGATCCGCGGCCCGAGCGCGCGGAGGCGGCGCAGACGTGGCATCTTCTCGGCAAGGAAGGCTTCCATGCCGACGTTCGCGAGGCCGATGGCGTTAAGCATGCCGCCGCGCGTCTCGACGATGCGGTAGGCCTCGTTGCCGGGACGCGGCTTCGCAGTCACGCTCTTGGTGACGAACGCGCCGAGGCGCGACATGTCCATGAAATCGGCGTACTCGTCGGCGTACCCGCAGGTGCCTGACGCGGTCATCATGGGGTTCGACAGCCTTAAGCCGGCGAGGTCCACGGAGAGATCGACGTGAGCGCCGCCCATCGCGGCATTGTACGAGAGGTCTGGGGGCGAGGGGCGCGCGGCGGGGGACGATCCGAGAACACGGACCCTGCGCGCCAGTACCATCAAGCCTATGGACGACGTGGAACGGGATCTCTGGCTTTCGCTTCGACTGCCTGAGCCGCGGGCGCGTACTCGGCTCTTCTGCCTGCCCTTCGCGGGGGGTGGGAGCCAGATGTACCGGCGCTGGCGCGGGCGGCTTCCCGAGGCCATCGAGATCTGTCCCATCCAGCTGCCCGGGCGCGAGGGCCGCGTCCGCGAGCGGCCCATCGAGGATCTCGACGAGCTTGTCGCCTCGATCGCCGGGGCGATCTCGGGTGTGCTCGATCTGCCGTTCGTCCTGTTCGGCCATTCGATGGGCGCGATGCTCGGCTTCGAAGTGGCAAGGCGGCTTCGCGACCAGGAACTTCCCACCCCGCGCGCGTTGATCGTCTCCGGGCGACGGGCCCCGCACGTACCGAACCCCGATCCGCCGATCGGCGACCTCCCGGACGACGGTTTCCTCGAGGAGATCCGCCAGCTCAACGGCATTCCCGACGGTGTCCTGCAATCCGCGGAGCTGGTCGAGCTGATCCTTCCGGCACTTCGGGCCGACTACCGCATGTGCGAGACCCGCGAGCACCAGGCGGGCGCGCAGCTCGATTGTCCGATATTCGCATACGGCGGTCTCAGTGACGCGAAAGTGGATCGCCCGTCGCTCGACGCATGGCGCGAACACACGACCGGCCCATTCGTGATCCGCATGTTCCAGGGCGACCACTTCTTCCTCAATGATCCCCGCTCCATGTTCCGCCAGGCGCTCTACACAGACCTCGACACGATGTTGGGCGACCGCCGGTAGCACTCCAAAAAACGCATTCGACATATGGTTTATAACGCAGCCATGAGATTTCGACTCAAATCCACTTCCCACATAAGTCGCATCACAAAAACCACTTAAAACAACAACGCTCGGTTATCGCACCTGACTCCGGGAAAACCCGCCCCAAACCCCATGGAGCGACGATTCTCTCCTTGACAACGTGCCGGTTTGAGCCAAACTAGTCATCGTAGCCGGCGACTGTGAGCGCCGACCCAACTGTGGGTTTCGAGAGACCCCGCCCGAGATTGAGGCTCCCGGAAGCACCGCGATTCGATGCCGTGCCCCGGAGAGCGGCCGGCCATCGACCATCGATCCGGCCACCGACGAGAGGTGCCAGGTGGGAACGGAAGAGACCCGGATGAGCAGCACGGCGATCCTCGATCCGCCCGGCGAGGGCGCCCCGCTCATCAATTCCGACCCGTTCGCCGGTAACGGCGCCGCGGTGATCTCGATCACCGCGGCGCCCCCGCCTGCGGCCGTCGCGCCGCCTCACCGACTCTACGACGGCGCGAAACGAGTCGTTGACCTGACCGCGAGCGCGATCGGGATCCTCATGTGCCTTCCCCTGCTGCTTCTGATCGCGATCGCGATCAAGTTGAGCTCCCGCGGCCCCGTGTTCTTCCGCCAGCGAAGGCCTGGCCGCGGCGGACGGCAGTTCCGGATCCTCAAGTTCCGCACGATGTACCTCGACGCCCATCGGCGGTTCAAGAAGCTCTCCCCCGAGCAGCAGCGCGAGTTCAACGAGTACGGGAAGATCTCCACCGACCCCCGGGTGACGCCGGTCGGCCGCTGGCTGCGGCGATTCAGCGTCGATGAGCTTCCCCAGCTCATCAACGTGCTCCGGGGCGAGATGAGCCTCGTCGGTCCCCGGCCCTATCTGAACATGCAGCTCAAGCAGATGGGCGCGCATCGCCGGACCATCTTCGAGGTGGCGCCGGGGCTCACCGGCATCTGGCAGGTCAGCGGGAGGAACGAGATCTCCAGCGAGCAGCGGCTCGAGATGGACGTCGAGTACGTGCTCAGCCGCTCGATCCGCAACGATCTCGCCATCCTTGCCCGGACGCCCCTGGCCATGATTTCCGGCACCGGCGCATATTGAGCAATACGCCGGGTCACGAGTCGCGAGCACGAGTTGAAGGGAGCGAGCAACGGGGCGTCTCGCCGTTCAGGCGGTACAATCGCGTTCCCGTCATCGATCCCGACGAAGGCCACCCGATGCGAAGACGTGTCACCATCCAGACCGATCACGGTGCCGTGGCGCGGTGCGTCATCGTGATGCTGATTGCCGCCTTTGCGACCGCCGGGTGCCGCCAGCCGAAGAAGGAGGTGGCCTCGACATTTCCTCCCCTGCCGCCGATCCGCCTCAACTCCAGGGAGATTCCCCTCGGACCGGGCGACGAGATCGAGATCCGCGTCTACCGTCACGATGACCTCAACCAGGACGTCGTCGTGGGGCCGTCGGGCATCGTGTTCGTACCGCTCGCAGGGGAGTTCGACGTGCGCGGAAAGAGCGCTCACCATCTGCGCCGCGAGCTGACGAACCGGCTCGACCAGTACGTTCGCGATCCGCAGGTCAACGTCATCGTGAGGAGTCGGCTCAGCCAGCGCGCGGTCGTCCTCGGCGAAGTGCGCCAGCCCGGCGTAGTGACGATGGATCGTCCCATGACCGTGGCGGAGGTCATCGCCCGCACGGGCGGTTTCAACGTCGAGGCCACCCGGGAGCAGGTCATCCTGGTCCGGGTGGAGAACGACAAGCCCGCCCGCTACGTGCTGGACGTCGGCTCGGCGATCGCGATGGGCACCCCCGAGGGCAATCCGGAGATCCTCGAAGGCGACATCGTCTACGTCCCGCCGAGCACGCTGACGAACATCGACCGCTTCGCTCAGCACCTGATCACCTGGATGACGCCCATTCTCCAGGTGCAGCAGGGCATCATCCTCGGCTTCGACATCAAGGACGACATCGACGACGACTTCAATATCAGCAACGAGGTCGTGTTCCCGCCGCCGGCGGCGCCTTGAGCGTCTGACGGTTCACGCGTAACGAGCAAACCTTCGCATGCCCCCGACCGCATCGCCAGAAGTCGCCGTCGAGACGCGCGATCTGACCAAGCGGTTCAAGGCGTCGCGCTCGTTCTTCTCGCGGGTCACGCGCGGCACGCGACCCGCGCTCGCGATCGACCGCGTGAGCATCTCGATTCATCGCGGCGAGATCTTCGGCCTGATCGGTCCCAACGGCGCCGGCAAGACCACGCTGATCAAGATGCTCACGACGCTGCTCGTGCCTACCTCGGGGACGGCGCAGATCGGCGGCTTCGACATCCGCCACGACGCCGCCCGGGTCCGCCAGCTCGTCGGCCTGGTCACCAGCAACGAACGAAGCTTCTACTGGCGTCTCAGCGGTCGCCAGAACGTGGCGTTCTTCGCCGACCTGTATCACCTTCCGGCCGACTCGGCGCGGCCCTGGATGGAGGAGCTGTTCGACCTGCTCGGTCTGGGCGACTGCATCGACAAGCGGTTCGACGGCTACTCGACGGGCCAGCGCCAGCGCCTGGCGATCGCCCGAGGCCTGCTGAGCAAGCCGGGCATCATCCTGATGGACGAGCCGACGAAGGGCGTCGACCCCATCGGCGCCGGCGAGATCGTCGAGATGATCCGTCAGCGCGTCATTCAGCTATGGCACCCCACGATCCTCGTCACCAGCCACAACCTCAACGAGATCGAGCGACTCTGCGCCCGGATCGCGCTGATGGACCACGGGCGCATCGTCGCCCAGGGCGCGCTCGAGGAGCTTCGTCAGATGGCGATCGACGCGGCGACCTACGACCTGAAGGTCAGCCGCCTTACCGAGAGCGATCTGCGCGAGATCGGGGCGAGCGCGCAGGCCCTCGAGCCGCCGCGCGTCGAGCCGTACAACGGGGCGCTCGCGCTTCACGTGCGGTTCCGTCCCGACTCGGACGGATTCTCGCGCATGATTCACGGCATCGTCGAGCGCGGCGGGGTCGTCGAGCGCTGCACCGAGGTCGAGGTGTCGTTCGACGAGGTGTTCTCGATGCTGATTCAGCGCGGCACGCGGCCGCCCGAGGCGCCCGCGCCGGACCAGGATGAACATGAGGTCGTAGAGAGCTGATGCGACTTCCCTTCGCCTTCATCAAGCGCGATTTCCTCATCGCCACCAGCTACAAGACCGCGTTCGGTGGCCAGATGCTCGGCATCCTCGCGTCGGTGCCCATGTACTACTTCATGGGCGAGCTGTTCAAGGGCACGGGCTCCGGCCTGCTCGGCGAGTACGACGGGGACTACTTCGCGTTCCTGCTGATCGGCATGGCCTTTCTCGACTACCACGCCGTCAGCCTCCACACCTTCAACCAGAGCCTGCGCGAGAGCATGCTCATGGGCACGCTGGAGACCGTTCTTCTTTCTCCGACCACGCTGGCGCGCCTCCTGTTCTACTCCTCGCTCTGGGTCTACCTCTTCACGACGTTTCGCTTCTGCATCTACATGCTGACGGGTCTCGTGTTCGGGCTCGATCTCGGCGACGCCAACCTGCTCGGCGGCATGGCCGTGCTCCTGCTGGGCATCGTCTGCTTCGCGTCGTTCGGCATCATGTCCGCCAGCGCGATCATGGTGATCAAGCAGGGCGACGTGTTCAACGTGCTCGTCTCGACGGCGTCGCTGTTTCTCGGCGGCGTCATCTATCCGATCAGCCTTCTCCCGGACTGGCTCCAGTTCCTGTCGCAGTGGATTCCCATCACGCACGCCCTCGAAGGCATGCGCCTCGCCCTGATGAAGGGCTACTCGCTGGGCGACCTGGCGCCGCAGCTTCTCATCCTCTGCGCGTTCGCGGTGGTGCTGCTGCCGATCTCGCTGATCATGTTCTCCCTCTCGGTGAGATGGACCAAGGTCGCCGGCACGCTGGCTCAATACTGAAAGCGTCGAAGTGTCAATGCTTCAGGAAACAAGGCGCGAGCGGAAGGGATCAAGGGACACGGGTGCACCTTGCCGTCTACCCCTTCTCCCCTTTCTCCTTGACAGCTGACCCTTGACACTTCTCCCATGCGCAGCCTCCTCCAGAGTCTTGTTCGCAGCACCTACCGCGCTCTCATGCCGCCCGGCGCCAAGAACACGCTGCGCCAGTGGCTGCTTCTCGAGGAGCGTGACAAGCCGCCAGTGCCCATCGAGGACTTCAGCGAGGGTCGCGTGCTCGTCCTTGCCCCGCACATGGACGACGAGATCATCGGCTGCGGCGGCGCCCTCTGTCGCCACGTGAACGCGGGCGCCCCCGTGACGGTTGTATGGCTGACCGACGGCAGTCGCGGTGATCCGAATCTGGGCCTGCTCCCCCCGTCGTCATCCCTGACATCCGAACAGAAGCGCCTCGTCGCCACGCGGCATCACGAATCGACCTCGGCCGCGGACACCATCGGCGTACAGGAACGAATCTTTCTCGACGAGCCGGACGGCGCCCTCTCGCCGTCGCCACGCGTGATCGAGCGCCTGCGCGGCATCATCGGCGACAGCGACCCCGCGGTCATCTACCTGCCGTCGCTGCTCGATACGCATCCGGACCACTGGGCCGCCACGAGCATCCTTTATGAATGTGCGACCGCCCTGCCGAATCCTGGTCCGCGAGTTCGCCAGTACGAAGTCTGGTCGCCGCTGCTGGCCAACTGCCTCGCCGGCATCGGCGACCAGGTCGACGTCAAGCGCCGTGCGCTCGAGCAGTTCACCAGCCAGCTCGCGAACCTCGACCTCGTCGAATGCACGCTCGGCCTGAATCGCTACCGGGCCCTGCACCCCGCGGTCGACTCCAACTACGCCGAGGCCTTTTTCGAATCGTCGATCACCGAATTCCGCACGCTTTACGAACGGCTGGCGGCGCCCCCTGAGCCATGAAGATCCTGCACGTCCATGACAAGCCCTTCGATCTTCCCGCGAACCGGACCGACGCGCCAGGGCTGACGGAGGACGGCGGCGGCGTTGGGATCTACCTCCGGCAGGTTGCGCACGGATTGCGGGGTCGCGGATGCAAGATCGCGTCAGTCCGGCTCGCCGCCGACGGCGCCGATGAGCAGCCTGTCGTCAATGGACAGCATCGCGTGCGCGCGTTTCGGTACTTCTACCGGCGACAGTCCGTAGCGGCGTTCGAGCGCATCATCCGCGACGAACGTCCCGACATCGTGCATCTTCATTCCGTGTTCGAAGGGATGCACCCGCTGATGCTGCGCCGGGCGGCACGGGTCGCACGAGTGGTCTGCACGTTTCACGATGTCGGTCCCACCTGCTTCTGGCATACTCGTATCCGGCCGGACGGGTCGCTCTGCACGACGCCGGTCGGCCTCCGATGCGTCGGTCGCGGCTGCTACCGCATCGGCGCGATGGAACGAGCGACCGGCGACGTCGCCCGGCTGCTCGGCCACCGCTTCTACCTGCGCATGTATCAGCGCCTTCCGGTCATCGTGCCGAGCCGATACATGCACGGCCTGTTCGTCGCCAACGGGTTTCGCCAGGATCGCCTGCGGGTGCTCCCCCTGTTCACGCGCTTCGAGCCGGAACCTTCGGAGGCAGCTCCGTCCGATCCACCGACGATCCTTCACGTCGGACGCATCGAGCCGGAAAAAGGCGTGGTCACGATGATCGATGCGCTCGCCCTGATGGCCGACCGATCATGGCGCGCCGTGATCGTCGGAAAGGGCACCGACCTGGAGCGCGCAAAGGGCGCGGCGCGCGAGTCCGGCATCGAAGATCGCATCGAGTTCGTCGGCCATTGCAATCCCGACGAGCTTGCAGCGCGTTACCGTTCAAGCAGCTTTGCCGTCATACCGTCGCTCGTGGCCGAATCTTTCGGCCTCGTCGGCGTCGAAGCCATGAGCTTCGCGCGGGCCGTGATCGCATTTCGTTCAGGTGGCGTGACCGAGTGGCTGGACGATGGTGCCAATGGCTTTCTGGCACGACACGGCGACACGGCGCATCTGGCGCTGCTGATGCGGCGCCTCCTCGACGACCCCGCGCTGTGCCGCCGTCTCGGCACAGCCGGCGCCGCCATGGTATCGGCGCGATTCACGCTGGACCACCACCTCGATGCGCTCGTCGCGTTGTACGAAGCGCAGACGGGTGACGGCGCCCGCAGATAACGCCCATGCTCTTCTGCACCCACGAAGATCGCCCCGAAGCCCTCGCCGGTATCAAGCTCCTCGCCTTGAGCCTCCGGCGGCACTGTCCGCAAGCGAATCTCGTCGTCAGCTATCCGCAACCCGACGACGAATTCGTCCGGTGGTGCGCGAAGCACGACGTGCGTGTGCTGTCGAACGAATCATGGCGTCACGCGGGCTGGAACATCAAGCCGTCCCTGCTCCGACACCTGCTCGACGAAGGTCACGAGGCGATCACGTGGATCGACGCCGACATCGCGCTGGCCGGCGCGCTGCCCGCGATCATGCGCGGCCTCGATGCGGACACCCTCCTCGTTTCACAGGTGTGGGCCTGGGACTACTTTCCCGGCGGCACGGTCCGGACCGCGCTCTGGAATCTCGAGCCTGGCCGTGCGTTGGCCGGCACGGCGAGCAGCGGCGTGGTCCGCGCCACCTCGGCGCATCGCGAGCTGCTCGAAGCGTGGCAGGAATTGCTCGAAGCTCCGGCCTACCTTGGCGCCCAGGCGCGCCCGGTGTCTGAACGGCCGATCCACATGATCGGGGACCAGGACGTGCTTACTGCCCTGCTCGGTTCACGCCGATTCGGCACGATCCCGCTCGCGTGGCTCGACCGCCGTCGCGACATCGTGCTGTGCGTCGGACCCGCAGGCTACACCGCCGGCCAGCGCCTCGGGCATCGTCGATCGACGATGCCGCCGCTGATCCACGGCGCCGAGCCCAAGTACTGGGAGGCTTCAACAAGTCCGACGTTGCTGCGACGACCGCGCGATTATTACTGGCGCGTCTGCCTGGAGACCTCTCCCTACGCCTGGGTCGCGCGACAGTATCGTGACGAGCTTGGCGACGAGGTCGCCTGGGCCGATGCGCGCACCACCGTCGGTCGTCTTCTCGCGACGGTCACGGGCGACCACCCGGCGCTGGCGGGACTTCCGCAGGCACTCTTTCATGGCATAGGCAAACGCATCAAGAAGATGCTGGGTATCACCGCCTGGCCGGACGCCCACGCCCACGTGGACCCGTAGCCGAAGTCGCCAGACATCAGACGCACGCGCGAATCGCCAGGTCGAATCCGAAGTGTGGCCACTTCGGCTACGAGTTCGGTGCGCGCATGGAGGTGACGACCGCCTTAATGTCCTGGGCGCAGTCCTCTGAAGTCTGGCGACTTCAGCTACATCTGCTCGACCACCTGGATGCCCAGCAGATCGAGACCCGTCGCGAGGGAGCGCGCGACCAGGTCGCAAAGCACGACGCGGCTGTCGCGCTGCGCTTCACTGTCGGCGGTCAGCACCGGGCACTGCTCGTAGAACTGGTGGAACTGCGATGCAAGCTCGTACAGGTACGTGCAAAGCCGATGCGGTTCGAGACTCTGCGCCACCGAGTCGATCACGCCCGGCAGTTGAAGCAGGCTGACGGCCAGGGCGCGCTCCGCCGGAGCACTGAGCTCGACCGGCTGCCGCGCCAGGGCGGACGGGTCGACGCCGCCCTTACGGAAGATCGAACGGATACGGACGTATGCATTGATCAGGTAGGGCGCGGTGTTGCCCTCCATCGCCAGCATCCGATCCCAGTCAAACACGTAGTCCTTGATCCGATCGCTGCTCAGGTCGGCGTACTTCAGCGCGCCGATGCCGACGCATTCGGCGATGGCCGCGCGCTGGCCCTCCGGGATGTCCGCGTTCTTCTCCGCGAGCACCGAGCCGGCGCGCTGCGCCGCCTGATCGAGAAGTTCGACGAGCTTGACGGTGCCGCCGGCGCGGGTTCGGAAAGGCTTGCGGTCGGACCCGAGCATCGACCCGAAGGCGACGTGCTCGAGTCGCGTCTCGTCCGGCGCCCAGCCGCATTGCCTCAGAATCTGAAAGACCATCGCCATGTGCTGCGCCTGGGGCGCACCGATGACGTAGACGACGCGGCTCGCGCCCAGCACGTCCATGCGGTAGCGGGCCGCGGCCAGATCGGTCGTCGCGTAGAGGTAGCCGCCGTCGGTCTTCTGCACGATGACCGCCATCGGCTCGTCCTCGCGGTCGGTGAATCCTTCCGGGTAGACGACCCTGGCGCCGCGGCTCTCATGAAGCTGTCCGGCGCCGTCGAGCGCTTCGACGGTCGCGGACAGATCATCGTTATAGGCGCTCTCCGGACGCACGTCCTCGGGTTCCAGCAGCACGCCGAGGCGCTGGTAGATCTTCTGGAAGTGGCTCTGCGACACGTCGACGAGCCGGCGCCACAGCGCCCGCGTCTGCTCGTCGCCCGATTGCAGGGCCACGACGCGCTGGCGGCTGCGCTCCGCGAACGCCTCGTCCGCGTCGAACTTCTCCTTCGCCTGGCGATAGAAGCTCTCGAGGTCGCTGACCGAGTCGTCCCGCCCCGCGCCCTCGCCCTGCAGAATCAGCATCTCGATGAGCATGCCGAACTGGGTGCCCCAGTCGCCGAGGTGATTCTGGCGGATGACGCGATGACCGAGGCACCCCAGCACGCGGCAGATGCAGTCGCCGATCACCGTCGAGCGAAGGTGGCCGACGTGCATGTCCTTCGCCACGTTCGGACTGGAGTAGTCGACGACGACCGTGACGGGATCCGATGCCGGCACGATGCCGAGCGAAGCGTCCGCGGCGAGCCGGTGCACCGCGTCGACGAGGTAGCTTCCCGCGAGCGTCAGGTTCACGAATCCAGGTCCCGCGATCTCGATCCCGTCGCACACGCCGTCGAGATCGAGCGCCGCGACGATCTCGCCCGCCACGTCGCGCGGCTTGCGCTTCAGCTTCTTGGCGAGCCCCATGGCCACGTTGGCCTGGTAATCCCCGAACTTCACGTTCGCCGACGGACGGATGAGCGGATCGACGCCGGCGTGCTCGCCGCCGAAGGCGCGCACGATCGCCGCCTGGAAACGTTCGGTGAGAATCTGATCGATCGCGGGCATGGCCTGGTTCCAGGATGAGCGGCGCCATGAATATACCGCGCCGGGCGACGCATTCCGCGGTTCATCACGCGGCGCCACGAACCAGGTGCTGCAGACCGCAGCCGCGATCGGCGCCCGAACGACACCGCGCCTCGATCTGCCGGCCAGATCTGGAAGCAAGGCGGTCTGGCTCGATGAACCGGACGAAGAGACGCTCTTCGATTCCTGACCGGCCCCCGATCGGAAACAAGAAAGAATTGACCTACTCGGCTTCCGCCTGGAGGTCCTTGCTGCGATGGTTGAGCTGCGCCTTCAGCCGGGCCAGGATCGAGCTGTGCATCTGGCTGACGCGCGATTCGGAAAGGTCGAGCGTGACCCCGATCTCCTTCATCGTCATCTGCTCGTAGTAGTAGAGGATGACGATGAGCCGCTCGGCGCGGCTGAGCCCCTGCGTGATCAGGTTCTTGAGGTCGCGGCGCTGCACGGCCGACAGCGGATCGATCTGCTTGCCGTCCTCGAGCACGTCGATCTCACGGACGTCCTTGTTCGAATCGGTCTCGTACCACTTGCGACTGAGCGACACGACGCCGACGGCGCCCGCGTCCTTCTTGATCTTCGCGTACTCGTCCTTCGACACGGCCATCTTCTCGGCGATCTCGTCATCCGTCACCACCCGGCCCAGCTGCATCTCCAGGCTCTTGCGCGCCGTCTCGACCTGGCTCGACCGGGACCGGACCAGCCGCGGCACCCAGTCCATTGCGCGCAGCTCGTCGAGAATCGCACCGCGGATGCGCGGCGCGCAGTAAGTCTCGAACTTGACGCCGCGCGTGAGATCGAATGCGTCGATGGCGTCCATCAGGCCGAAGATCCCGGCGCTCATGAGGTCCTCGATGTCGACCTCGTCCGGGAGCTTCGCGTGAATGCGCTCCGCGTTGTACTTGACGAGGTTGAGGTATCTCTCCATCAGGCAGTTGCGCAACTCCTCCGTCGCGTTCTTCTTGTAGAGGGGCCACAACTCCGCAATGTCCATGCCGGCGTGATTGCCGGTCTTGACTCGGGCGGCGGGCCTTTTCTTAGCGACGCTCGTTTTCGCCATGGTCTACTCCTTGGACTGGCGACTCGATTCAGAAACCTGACGGCTGGCCATGGGACCGCATCGAACTGCATCGAACTGCACTGATCTGCCGAATCACGGAAGAGCAAGCCTCGACACCTTCAAGACACCTTCAAGACACCTTCAAGACATCTTCAAGACACCTTCAAGACATCTTCAAGACACCTTCACGAAACCGAGGCAACCTCTGCCGCATGCTCACACTCCCGCCCCCACGGCCGCTTCCGCCGTCCGGCCCCCCGGAACGGTCTCTGCGCCGCTGTCCTGATCGATCGCGATCCCCCCGGCCGACGGCGCCGCGCCGGCCGGCGCGGCCGCGGCGTCTGCGCCGCGATCACCACCGTCGTCGTCGACTGCCGCCGCATCCCCGACTGCATCGTCATCGCCGGTGGGCGCCGCCAGCGCGGCCTGCTCGTCCGGAATGGGATGCGCCGATTTGTAGAGTTCGATCTCGTCCTCGACGGTGCGCTCGAGCAACCACCCGAAAGCGCGACCGATCATCCAGCACGCGGCCATCGAGATGATCGCGCGCACGATGACCGTCTCCGCCTGGATGCTGGCGATCAGACCGATGACGATCGCGGCCGCAAAGCCGACGAGCCCGAAACATGTCGCGATAACACGCGCGGGAACCACGGGGTTGAGCATTCCTTTGCTCAGAGAAATCAATCCGTTAGGAAAATACTAACGAGTCGCCATGCGCTTGGGAAGCCTCCGGGAATATTTTTTTCAGCCCGACAGCCAGCCCGCGACCCGACGAAGAAGGCCCGCCTGATCCGGGTCGGCGCCGTGCCGGACCATTTTCTGGGCCAGTCGGCTGATGCATCCGCTCGCATCGCAGCGCGGACTCGAGATCACGAACGGCACGCGCTGCCGGATGGCCGCCGCGACCCGCCCGTCGTGCACCACGTGCCCGGCGTATCCCGGCGCGAGATCGAGAAACCGTCGACAGACCGCGTCGATCCGTCCGAACACCGCCCGACTCTCCTCGTCGTCGCGGGCCATGTTGACCAAAACCCTAACATCGACGTCCGGTCGGCGCCGGTGGGCGACCTTGATCACGGCGTAGGCGTCCGCAATCGCGGTCGGCTCCGGCGTCGTCACGACCAGCAGCTGATCGCATCCGGTGGCGAAGCTGAGCACCGCCGGTCCGATGCCGGCGCCCGCGTCGACCAGGAGCAGATCGACGTCCCGCGCGGCGATGTGCATCTGGTCGAGGATGCGGTCGCGCTCGACCTCGCCGAGCGCGGCGATCTGGGCGAGCCCCGATGCCCCCGGGATGAGCCGGAAACCGCCCGGGGCGTCGATGATGACGTCTTCGAGCCGGCACCTGCCGACCAGGACGTGGGCGAGCGTGTAGGAAGGCGAGACGTTGCAGATGACGTCGAGGTTCGCCGTCCCGAGGTCGCCGTCGAGCACGGCGACGCGCCGTCCCATCCGGACCAGCTGCACCGCCAGGTTCGCCGCGATGCTCGACTTGCCGACGCCGCCCTTGCCGCTCGTTACCGCGACCGTGCGCACGCGCCGCTCTCCCGATGGTCGACGCCCCGCGCTCTGGCGCTTCGTTTCCGAAACGAGCTGGCGCAATGCCTGCGCCTGATCGGTCAACATGGCCATGCCCCCTTGGCCATTGCCGTCGCCGTATCGATCCGCTCACGCCCCAGCAGCAGCGCCGCGAGCCGGTCCGGCCGGCTCGGCTCGATCTCGTGGGGCACCTCCTGTCCGGTCGTCACGTAGCTCAGCAGCTTGTTCACCTGCCGCGCCACGTTCAGCAGGACGCCAAAGCTTACCGCCTCGTCGAGCTTCGTGAAAATGATCCGGTCGGTCTGAATGCGATCGAAGCGCTCGATCGTGTCGAGCAGCACCTGCTGTGAGCACGTCGAGGACAGGACGAGGTGGACCTCGTGCGGCTGCGCGGCGCGGATGAGCCCCGCGAGCTGTTCGAGCTTCGGATCGTCGCGCTGCCCGCGCCCCGCGGTGTCGATCAGCACGAGTTCGCTGCCCTGACAGTCCGCCAGCGCCTGCTCCATCTGCTGCGGCGTCGTCACGACCGTCAGCGGCACGCCGATGATGTTCGCGTAGGTCTGAAGCTGGTCCACCGCGGCGATGCGATACGTGTCGACGGTGATCAGCCGCACTCGGCGCTTCTGCTTGAGCTTGAAGTTCGCGGCGAGCTTCGCGACCGTGGTCGTCTTGCCGACGCCGGTCGGGCCGATGAGCGCGACGACGCGCGGTCGGCCGTCCTCGGTCGGGTCGAGGCGCCCGGCGCCCTGGTCGGTCGGAATCAGCTTCGCCGTGGCCGCCAGCAGCGCCTCCTGGACGCGGGCGTCTCCGTCCCCGGCGCGATTCGCAAGGTCCGTTCGTGCCTCGTCGACGACCTTCAGCGCGAGCTCTTCCGCGACCTCGTGGTTCAGCAGTTCGACGTACTCGTTGAACAGATCGTCGCTGCGCGGCAGCGCCGCCGCGCCGTCCTGCCCGCTGACCGCCTGCCGGTGAATCATGCGTCCGACCAGCTGGCGCAGCGACTTCATCTCGTTGGCGAGCCCCTCCGCCTGCAGGCCGGACGACGCGACCGCCACCGAGGGTCCCGCGCCGTCGTCGCTCTGCCGCGCCGCCTCCTGGCACGCCACCTCGTAGGTGCGCCGGATCAGGTCGCCCGCCGACTCCCGGCTCGCCGGAGGACGCCGCGCCGGGCGCGGCGTCGACACGGGCTTCTGCCGCGCGGCGCGGCGCCGCCGTCCCACCTCGCGGCCGTCCGACGCGATCACCTCCACGACCGTGCGCGCTCCGAGCCCGAGGATGCCGCCGCGACGCACCTTGCGCGTGTGCAGGATGACCGCGTCCGATCCGAGATCGCTCTTGACCTGGGCGAGCGCGTCCGCCATGCTCGCCGCCGTGTACGTCTTCATGTTCAAGTCAATGCCCCTTGCAACTCATTGGCATTCGCTTCGCTGTTCAGCTGGGCCAGTCCCAGCGACTCGACCTCCACGCCCTTGCTGACCTCGTTGTAGCCCAGGACGGCGGCTGCCGGCAGGTGAACCTCGAGCAGCCGGCGCACGTGCGCGCGAACCTGCGGTGACGCGAGCACGATCGGGTGGTGACCTGCCTGGATCAGAATCTGGATCTGCTCCATGATCGCCGAGGCGATCCGGTTGGCCGTCTCCGGCGGCACGGCGCCTTCGAGACCGTCGGCGCCATGCTTCAGGTGCGCCGTGATGAGATCCTCGAGCGCCGGGTCGAGGCTCACGCAGTAGAGCTTCGGCGTGCCGGCGCCATCCTCGCCCTCGTCCGCCTCGATCCGGACGTACTGGCTGCAGATCGTCCGGCGCAGGCCGTTGCGCACGTACTCGGTCAGCACCTCGATGTCCTTGGTGCGCGGCGCCCAGTCGCCGAGCGTCTCGACGATCGTCTCCATGTCGCGAGTGCTCACGCGCTCGCGCAGCAGGTTCTGCAGCACCTTCTGCAGGTCGCCCGGCTTGACGAGCGGCGCCTCCTTGGCGCCTTCGGCCCCGAGCACCTCCTCGACGAGCCGGGGCGCCTTCTCGCGAAGCTGGCTGACGAGGTTGCCGGTCTCCTCGCGCGTCAGCAACTCGTGGGCGTGGGCGCGCACGACCTCGGTCAGGTGCGTCGCGAGCACGCTCACCGCGTCGACCACCGTGTAGTTCAGGGACTCGGCCCGCTGGCGCTGGCCCGCGTCGATCCAGGTCGCGTCGAGACCGAATGCCGGCTCCCGGGTCTTGCGCCCGACGAGCTCGGCGGTGTCAGGCGATGCGAGCCCGCTGTCCATCGCGAGGTATTGCCCCGGGTAGACCGATCCCTGCGCCACGGAGTTGCCGCGCACCTTGATGTGGTACTCGTTCGGCTGATGCTGCACGTTGTCGCGGATGCGCACCGGCGGCATGACCATCCCGAGCTCGCCTGCAAGCTGGCGCCGAATCATGCTGATGCGCTCCAGCAGGTCGCCGCCCTGGGCGTTGTCCACGAGCTTCACGAGCCCGTAGCCGACCTCGAGCTCGAGCGTGTCGACGGCCAGGAGCTGCTCCACCGGCGGCGGCGTCTCCTGGACCTCGCGGTCCTTCTGCTTCGCCGCTTCCGATTCGCGGCGCGCCCGGCCGTGCACGACCCAGGCAATCGCGGCGACGATCAGGGCGAGCAGCAGCATGGGCAGCGCCGGCAATCCGGTGAACGCCATCAGGACGAGAAAGCCTGCCGTGATGGCCGGCACCCGCCAGAACTGCGTGAGCTGGCGCGTCAGGTCGGTGCCGAGGTCGGATCGCCCGCTCGAGCGCGTGACGATGAGGCCCGCGGCGATCGAGATGACGAACGAGGGAAGCTGGCTGACCAGGCCGTCACCGATCGTGAGTCGCGTGAAGGCGACGAGCGAATCCGCCAGTCCCCATCCCTTTTCGAAGACGCCCACCGCGAAGCCGCCGAGGATGTTCACGAGCGTGATGATGATGCCGGCGATCGCGTCGCCGCGCACGAACTTCGACGCACCGTCCATCGCCCCGTAGAAGTCGGCCTCCTCGACGATCTGCTCGCGCCGGACGCGCGCCTGCTCCTCGTTGATGAGCCCCGCGTTGAGATCCGCGTCGATCGCCATCTGCTTGCCGGGCATGCCGTCGAGCATGAAGCGGGCGGCCACCTCGCTGATGCGCGTCGCCCCCTTCGTGATCACGACGAACTGCACGATGATCAGGATGACGAACAGAATCAGGCCGACGACGAGCGAATTGCCCGCCACGAACGAGCTGAACGCCTCGATCACGCGACCGGCGACGAGACCGACGTCGGTCGGGTTCGCGGCGTCGGCGGTGAGGATGAGTCGGGTCGACGCGATGTTGAGCACGAGCCGAAACAGCGTCGTGCCGAGCAGCAGCGACGGGAAGACGGAGAAATCGATCGGCCGCTCGACGAAGATCGTCGTCAGCAGCACGACCGCGGCCAGCGTCAGGTTCGCGCTGATGAGCAGGTCCATCACCGTGGGGCTCATCGGCACCACGATGACGCCCAGCAGCAGGACGAACGACACCGGGACGAAGAACGCCTGGTACTGCGCGATGCGATGGACCCATCGCGGAATCGTCAGGTTGCCTGTGACCTCAGCCAAATCAGAACTCAGAAACTGAATCGCAAATAAGAATCAGGAATCAGGAACTTCTAGGCCGACTGTCTCCCGCTCAGCCGGTACACGTACGCCAGAATTTCGGCGACCGCGCCGTAGTACTGCGGCGGCACCTCCTGCCCGACCTCGACGGTCCGGTAGATCCCCTGCGCCAGCTCGCGCCGCTCGACGATCGGCACGCCGTGGGCGATGGCGATCTGGCGAATGCGCTGCGCCAGGAAGTCCGCGCCCTTGGCAACCACGCGCGGCGCCTTCATCGTCTCCGCGTCGTACTTCAGCGCCACGGCGTAGTGGGTGGGGTTCGTCACCACGACGTCGGCGCCGGGGACCGTATGACCGACCCGCTGCATGGTGAGCTGCCGCGCCACCCGCGCCCGGCGCTGGCGGATGAGCGGGTCGCCTTCCATGCGCTTCATCTCCTCCTTGACGTCCTGCTTGGTCATCCGCAGGTCGCGCTGCCGCTGCATCCGCTGAAACGCGTACTCGAACACCGCCAGCAGCACCAGGATCAGCGCAAGCTTGAGCGCGAGCGCGAAGACGAGGCCGGTCGCCGCGGCGTAGATCGGTCCGGTGTCCATGCGCGCCAGGTGGACGACGCCCGGCAGATCGTGGGCGATCACGATCGACGCGACCGCCGCGATGATCACCACCTTCGCGATGCTCATCACCAGGCGCACCGCGGCGCGGACGTCGACCAGGTTGCGAATGCCCCGAATCGGAGACAGGCGCGAGAAGTTGGGCTGCAGCGGTTTGGCGGTCAGGAGAAAGCCGACCTGCGCTATCGTGACCGCCATCGCCACGACGAACAGCCCCAGCACGATGGGACCGGCGGACTTCAGCATCACCTGGCCCGACACCGACAGCAGGGAGCCGATGTCGTCCGCCCGCGCCGGATGCGACGCGGCGTCCTGCTCCAGCGTCCGCAACAGCGTGGTGCGCATGCCCCTCAGCATTCGCGCCCCGAACGCATAAAGAAGGAGGATGGCCGCCAGCAGCACGCACGCCGCGGTCAGGTCGTTGCTGCGCGCGACGTTGCCCTCCTGCCGCGCCTCTTCGAGTCGGCGCGGGGTCGGGGCTTCGGTTCTTTCCTGGTCCTGTTCCGCCATGGGCTATCCGGTTCCGGGACTCCCTCCCGAGACGAACGTCGCCAGCGCCGCCAGCGTCCGGTGCATGGTGTCGATGAACGCCTGGACCTGCGCGTGGTGTGCGGCCAGCAGCAGCATCCCCCCGAGCAGGATGCGCATCGCGAAGCCGACGCTCAGAATGTTGATCTGCGGCACGGTCCTCATGATGAAGCCCGTCGCGACCGTTTCGAGGAACACGAGGCACAGCAGCGGAGCGGCCACGCGCAGCGAGAGGTCCAGCATCGAGTCGAGCAGGCCGATGACGAGGTCGAACACGGAGCGGTCTACGCGAAAGCCGCCGAGCGGCACGTGATCGAAGCTGCTGACCAGGATGCGCACGAGCACGAGATGCCCGTCGATCGCGACGAAGACCGAGAGCGCCACGAGCAGGAACAGGGCGCTGACGAGTCCCGCCTGCTCCTCGCCGGGACTGAATATTTCCGCCAGGCCCAGTCCGATCTGCTGGGCGATCATGCGACCGCCCATCTGCATCGCCATCAGCGGCAGCGTCGCGCCGTAGCCGATGAGCCAGCCGATGGTCAGCTCGGCCGCGACCATCGCGCCCATCGACCAGAACGAGAAGCCGGAGCCGACGACGGCGGTCACGTGCCCGGCGGAGGCGGGCGACTGAAGGAGCATGGGATAGACGCAGAAGCTGAGGCCCAGCGCCGTCATGATCTTGATGCGCATCGGGATCACGCGGCTGCTGAGCATCGGCGCCGCCAGAAACAGGCCGCTGAGCCGAAACAGCACCAGCAGCCAGGCCGGCACGTGATGGATCCATGCTTCGAGCATTCACATTCAGGCGCCCCCGGCGAACATGCGCTGGGCGAACTCCATGATCATCTTGCCGATCCAGGGCATCACGGTGATCGCGATGACGCCCATGCCGAGAATCTTGGGTACGAAGCTGAGAGTCTGCTCCTGGATCTGCGTCGCGGCCTGGATGATGCTGATGACTAGGCCGATGATGAGCGCGGCGATGAGGATGGGCGCGCTGACGACGAGCATCACCGTGAGCGATTCGCGGACGAGGTCAGTAGCTTGATCAACGTTCATGGGGTCTGGGATCTAGGGTCTGGGGTCTGGGGTCCGGGGTCTGGGGTCTAGAGTCCGAAGAGCCATTCGTGTTCATCCGTGTCCATCCGTGTCCATCCGTGGTTCTTTCCCCCCGCGTCGGGGCATCGGATCCTTCCTCGCTATCCGGCTCCGGGCACCGAGAAGCTTGCGAGCAGGTTGCCCGCCACGAGGTGCCAGCCGTCGACGAGCACGAACATCAGAAGCTTGAACGGAAGGCTGATCAGGACGGGCGGCAGCATCAGCATGCCCATGCTGATCAGCACGCCGGCGACGACCATGTCGATGATCAGGAACGGCAGGTAGATGCGGAACCCGATCAGGAAAGCGACCTTCAGCTCACTCAGCACGTACGCCGGGATGAGTGTCAGCATGTCCACGTCGCCGTAGCGAAGCTCCTCCGGCGCCTTGTGGATGCCGCGGTAATCCAGAATCATGTGGACGTTCGACCAGTTGTCCGCGTAGTCGATCTGGCGAAACATGAACGCGCGCAGCGGCTGCTTCGCGGCGTTCCAGGCCTGGATTTCGTTGATGGTCCCGTCCTGAAGCGGCGTGATCGCCGTGTCGTTGATCTGCTTGAACGTCGGTCCCATGATCATCAGCGTCATGAACAGCGCCAGCCCGGTAAGCACCTGGCCCGGCGGCAGCGACTGCGTCCCGATCGCCTGGCGCAGCAGCGCGAGCACCACGACGATCCTGGTGAAGCTCGTGCACAGGACGAGCAGTGCCGGCGCGACGGACAGGATCGTCAGCAGCAGCAGGATCGACATCGTCGCGGGCATGCTGCCGCCCGCCTCGAGCCCCTCCGCGTCCTCTTCGGCGCGCATGCTGTCGAGCAGCGTCGACGCACCGCGCACGACGCCGAACGGATTGGCAAGATCGGTCACGACCTCCGTCTTCGCGTCGTCGGCGCGCAACGGCGGTGCCGCAAGCAGAACGACCGCCGCGGTCAGCATCAGCGGCAACGCGCGGGCGGCGTTCATGACCGCACCCCCTGCGCGAAGCGTCGAAGTCGCGATCGAAGTTCCGAGACGCCATCGGAAGCGCGATCCGTAGCGTATTCATGATCGTCCGCGCCCTCGTCGGCGATCCGGTCGACCTCCCCGTACTGCCGGTTGAACCGCCCCATCACCCGCGCGAAGCCCCCGCTGACGCTCGTCGGCTCGGCCGCCGACACGGAAGCGAGCAGATCGGCGATGTCCTCGTTGTCATCGAACTGGGTCAGGGTGCGCAGGCCGGCCGGCGACTCGCCCACCGCGATGATGCGCGACCCCAGGCGCAGTAGCAGTACGTGACAGCGCGGCGCGACGCCGACCCGCGACAGCACCTCGACCGCACCGCGACGCGGCGACGCGTATCCCGAGGCCGATCTCGACGACCAGCGCGAGATGCCGGCCCGAAGCAGCAGAATAAGACCGATGACCAGACCCAGCGCCGCAATAGTCCTGAGCCACGATGAGCTGGACGTCGCGGGACCGTCACCGCCCGTTTGCTGGACCGCCCCGGCGGGGCGCTGAACCGGCTGATCGTCCGCGTAGCGTCCTCCCGCGGTGGTCCCGGGCAACCCCTCCGCCGTCTCATCGACATCGAGCGCCTGGGTGCCCGCATCGTCAGTCGCTGGTGGCGGCACCGATGCGGCGCTCCGGGCGTCGATCGTCGCGGACGCGTCGTCGCCCGCCGATTCCCTGACCGGTTCCGGCGAGGTCGGCAATTCTGGCGCGCTCGGCGTCACGGGCGCCTCGGGCTGCGCCGGCAACGACTCCTCGATGCTCAGCGGGCCGGTCGAGAGCTGGCGTGCCAGGCGCTCAAGGCGATCTGCGGTCGCGGGATCCGCCTGCTGCGCCTGCGCGCTCAGGGTCAGTGCCGCGGCGGCGCAAAACGAACCAATAATGATGATGCGTTCGGGCAACGGGCCATCCTTGGCCATGCGGCCGCCGTGCGGCGGTCGGCTCGGGGCGCATCCTGCGCCCGGTTCAGGCTTCGACTTCGGTCGGCTCCTCGACCGCCGCCTGCGCCTGCTGCTCCAGGTCCTCCACGATCTCGCTGACGCGGATGCAGAAGTTATCGTTCAGCACCAGCACCTCGCCGCGCGCGACGAGGCGGTGGTTCACGTAAATATCGACCGGGTCGCCGGCAAGCTTGTCGAGCTCGACGACGCTGCCTTCACCCAGCTTGAGCACGTCCTCGACCATCATCCGGGTGCGCCCCAGCTCGATCATCACGTTCAGATCGACGTCGCCGAGCAGCTGGATGCCGCCGGGATCCGAGACCGCGGCGGTGTCCGACGGCGCCGGGGCGCCGTCCGCGCTCCCCGCCGGCGTCGCGGCGTCGCTGATTTCATCAACAGACTGCTGCACGTCCGACATCGCGTCGTCGACCATTTTCTGCACGTCCTCGGATTCGGACATGTTCAGGGCTCCAACTTCTACTCGATCACTGATCGGCCTTGAACGGCATACAGCGCTTGATGAACACCTCGTCGATCCGTGACACCTCCTCGACCGGATCGAGGCCGACCCGCTGGTCGACCGCGTCCCGGATCTGTCGCGTGAGCGTCACGAGCGCCGCCTCGGCGAAATGGGCCGGCTGCGCCCGGCTCACGATCGCCGCGATGTCGGTCGTGATCCGGGCCTTCATGGACTCGATCGAGGCGGCGACCTGCTCGTGGTGCTTCTGCTTGACCGTCACCCAGATCTCCATGTCGTAGATGAGGGTCTGCCCGGTCTTGAGGTTCGAGAACTTCTCCTCGACGATGAGCTCCTCGATGAGCGTCTCCTCCGCGATCGTCTCCGGCGTCACCACGGGTTCGGCCTTGACCGGCGCGGGCTTCGGGCCGATGAGGAGCACGACGACGACCGTCGCCACCTCCATCACGAGCACGACGGCGACGATGATCAGCGTCTTGATCGGCAGCCGTTTCTTCGCCGGCGCCGCCTGCTCTTCGGGGTTCTGCTGTTCTGCCATGCTCGTTCCTCGCGGCCTTCGTCAGTTGGACGAATTCAATTCCGGCCGGCTCATCTCGTCGACGAGGCGGTCGCTGACCATCACCTCGGCTCTACGGTTGGTCTTCAGCTGCTCGGGGTCGTAGACGTCCCAGATGAGCTTCTCCGCGTCGGCGTTGGCGACCACCTTCAGCCGGACGGCGCGGATGCCGCACTCGTCGACCAGGTACCCGCGCACCGTCAGCGCCCGCTGGTAGCTGAGCGCGAGCATGCGCTCCTGGGCGTCGTCGCCGCGGAACTCGCCCGTATCGGCGTGGCCGCCGATTCGGACCTTGTAGTTGTAGCCACGTATCAGGTTCGCCATCGTCGCCAGCCGCTTGCGCATCTGTTCATTGAGATCGGCAGATCCCGGCTCGAAGGTGACCCGCCCCCCCTCGATATGGGTCCAGGTCGGTCGCACGTGGGTCACGCGCTCCTGCGGACCCTCCATGCCGGGCGTCGGGGTATCGGACTTTTGCGGCTCCTTCCGGCTGATCAGCTGCAGGGCGCGAATGCGCTCGATGAAGCTCAGCTCCGGGTCGTCCTTCGTCGGCACCTTGCCGCCGCCGCCGTGCATGCCGAAGGCCTTCTTGACCTCCTTCACGATCGCGCGGAACTCGTCCTCCTTCTTGATCTCGCTCAGCGAAAGGAGCAGGATGAAGAAGGTCAGCAGCAGAGACATCATGTCTCCGAAGGTCATGACCCAATCGGGAGCCCCTGCCGGCGGACATTTCGGGCATTTGCACTCTTCTGCCATGACTTATCGGACTGTGCGGTCATGCCGCCTTGGCCGCCTCCAGGTCTCTGCGCACCGCCGGAGGCAGGAACGTGCGCAGCTTCTGCTCCACGATGCGCGGATTGTCTCCGCTCTGAATCGCCATCACCCCCTTGATGATGATCGTCTTGGTCAGCACCTCCTCGCTCGAGCGCCGGCCCAGCCGATCGGCGAGCGGCAGCGCGACCGCGTTGGCGATCAGCGCGCCGTACATCGTCGTCAGGAGGGCGACCGCCATGCCAGGGCCGATCTTGGCGGGATCGGACATGTTCTGAAGCATGATGACGAGGCCGACGAGCGTGCCGATCATGCCGAAGGCAGGCGCGTACTTGCCGATGGAGTCGAAGATCCCCTTGCCGATCTCGTGACGCTCGACCAGGTTTTCCAGCTCGTTGGACATGATCTGCTCGATCATCTCCGGATCGGTGCCGTCGACCGCCATCTGGATGCCACGGACGATGAACTCGTCCTTGATGTCCTTCGTCGTGTTCTCGAGGCTGAGAATGCCGTCCCGCCGCGCGATCTCCGCGTAGTGAACCATGTTCTCGATGAGCTTCTCGACCGGGTCACTCGAGTGGAAGTAAATCTTCTTGAGGATGGCGAAGACGCTCTTCACGTAGCGGATCGGCGTCGCGTACATGATGACCGTGGCCGAAGCGCCGACGACGAGAATCATGCTCGGCACGTCAATGAACATCAGCACGTCGCCGCTGGCCAGCAACGCCCAGCCGATGAGGACCCAGGTCCCCAGGAAACCAAGAAGAATGCCCAGATCCATCGCGCACCTCAGGTGGGTTGAGAACGACCCGTCTCCGATTTATCGGTCGCGGGGCTTGAGTTCGTTTAACGGAAATGGGCGCCGGCTTCGCCGGCGTGGGTCAATGCGTGGATGGGTCACCGGGTGAGCGCCCATTCACCCATTCACCCAACCACGCATGCCGGCGAAGCCGGCGCCCGCCTCCCTACGTCGGGGGAAGGAGCTTGCGCAGCATGCGGCCGTATTCGATCGCGCGGGAGACGACCTCGTCCATGGACTCCTTCACGATCATGTGGTCGCCGTTGATCAATGTCAGCGTCGTGTCCGGATTGGCCTCGACCGTGCGGATGAGCTCGGCGTTGACGACGAAGCGCTGACCGTTCAATCGCGTCACGGTGATCATGGCGAGTCACGAATAACGAGTCACGAGTCGCTAGCGGATCGTGGCCAGGAGCTCCTGGATCAGCCGTTCGCTGGTCGAGAAGACCCGCGAGTTGGCCGTGAAGCCCGTGCTGGCGGTGATCAGGTTGATGAACTCCTGGCTCAGGTCGACGTTCGCCAATTCGAGGGCCCCGCCGATGACGCGGCCGGTACCGGCAGTGTTCGCCTTGACGACCGACGCGATGCCGCTGGCGAGGGTCTCGCGGTAGAGGTTGCCGCTGACCTCCCGGAGACCGAGCGGGTTGACGAAGGAGGCGAGCGGAACCTGGCCCAGCACCTTGGTGGTGCCGTTCGAGTACAACCCGACGATCTCCCCGTTGCCCACCTTCGGATCGAAAGTAAAGTCGTCGAGCGTGCCGCCCGCGAAGCCGTCCTGGAAGAACGCGGTGATCTGGCTGGTGCCCTGGCCGTCGTTCACCGCCGATACCGCGTTGTCCGGATCGTCGAACTCGACTTCGAAGATCTGGGGGGTGAACGCCCCGGTGTCGTTGCGGTCGATCGTGAACGAGGAGTTGTTCAGCGTCACCAGGCGACCGTTGGTGTCGAACACCGCGCTGCCGTTTCCCAGCACGGGGCTCAGGTCGCTGTCGTCCTCGCTTTGAAGCATGAAGCGCCAGGTCGTGCCCAGGTCGCTGCGGTCTTCGTACACGATGCTCATCCCCAGGACGAGCTCGTTGCCGAGGCTGTCGAACGCCACCACCGTGGTCGCCGCCGACGTGCCGTCGGAGTCGTGCTTCCGCTCGATCATGAAGGGGTTCGTCTGGTCCGGCGTGTCCTTGTTCACGAAGATACTGCTGGTGTCGAGCGACAGGTTGTTGTCCTCGCCGATGTTGCCCTCGAAGTTCAGCACGCCGTCGACGTCGATGCTGACCCCGCCGTTGACGTCCGTGTCAATACCGAGCAGGTCCCGGAAGAAGTCCATCATCTCCTGCAGCGAGGTGCCGTGGGCGTCGCTCGCGGTCGTGTTGTCGGGACCGACTTCGAAGGTCTTCGTGGGGATCGTCGTGCCGCCCTTTCGGGCGTCGGTGACGGTGACGATGTCCCCGGTCTCGAAGAGCATGTTGCCGTCAACGTCGAACAGGCTGTCCAGCGCATCGGTCGCGAGCGCCGGCGCGGTCGCCGTGGCGTCGGAGTAGATGGCGTCGGCCGTATGCAGCGAGCCCTGGGTCGCCGGATCGCCGCCGGAGTTGAGCACCCCCGAGAACTTGATGGTCTCGGTCTTCTGCGCGAGCGTCTGGGTGCCCAGCGGGATCCGGATGTTGCCCAGCACGCCGTCGATGAGGTCGAAGTTCTCGTCGACGCTGTAACCCTGCACCAGGCCGCCGTCGCTGTTCACCAGCCGGAAGTCGGCGTCGAGCGAGAAGTTCCCGGCGCGCGTGTAATGGCTCGTCCCGTTCAGGTCGACCACGAAGAAGCCGTTGCCCTCGACCGCCAGGTCGGTGTTGACGCCCGTCGTCTGGAGCGAGCCGTTCTCGAAGTTGCGCGTCACCGACCCGATCCGCGTGCCCAGGCCGACCTGGATCGGATTCGTGCCGCCCGCTTCGGCCGAGGGGCCCGATCCGCCCGAGATGAGCTCGGAGATCTGCGTCTCGAACGAGATCCGGCTGCTCTTGTAGGCGGTGGTGTTGACGTTGGCGATATTGTTGCCGGTGACGGTGATCGCCTGCGAGTTGGCGTCCAGGCCGCTCAGGCTCGTATACAGCGCGGTAGTCAGGCCCATACAGGGGTCTCCTCAGCGTGTCGGTTCACTCATCTCGCCCCTTCACGAACCACGGATGAACACGGATGGAAACGGATGGGTCAGGAAACCGGACGCCATCGCTGTTCATCCGTAGCGCTCCTACGACTCTCCCTCCGATCCATCGTCCGCCGCGATCGTGAGCACCCGGCTCATGTCGATCGTCCGACCGTCCGCGAGGCCGAGCACGGCCTTGCCGTTCTGCACCCTGACGGACGACACCAGCCCCTCGACCTGGGCGCCCGCGCCGTCCAGACCCGTCACGCGCCGGCCGATCAGCGCGCCGGCGACCGAAATCTGGTTCTGGACGAGCATCTGCTCCAGCTTCTCCTGGAGCGAAAGCTGACTCTCGATGTTGCGCAGGCTGCTCAGCTGCTCGAGCATGGCGCCGGAGTCCTGCGGCTCGAACGGATCCTGGTTGGAAAGCTGGCTGACCAGCACGCGGATGAAATCCGCCGACTCCATCTGCGCGAACTGGTTCACGGGCGCGGCCTGGGCGGTGCTCGCGGAACCGATGGCTGCTGACATCCGGCGTTTCCTTATGCCACTTCGTTCAATCGCTGCGCGAACGTGCGCAATTCCTGCGCCTCGGACGGACGGTCGCCTTGATCACGCGGATCGGCCTCCTGGTCGAACGCACCCCGGCTGCGCCCGTCGGGCGTCTCCTGATCACGCCCGGAATCGTCCCTGGTGGCCGTTGATTCGTCTTCGAACGTCTGCACGTTGAGTCGCTCCACCTGCAGCCCCTGGCCTTCCAGTGCCTGGCGCAGCTGCCCGATCTGTTGTTGTAGCAAATGGCGTACCGATTCCTGCTCGGTCAGCAGCGCGACGCGCACCGTGTTCTCGTTCATCTGCATCTCGATCCGCATGACGCCCAGTTCGGGCGGATGAAGCCGCATCGTGATCATGCCGCCCTGCTGCTGAACGGCGTTGTTCAGCGCGCGAACGACGCGTGCCACGTTCGTCTGCTCCTCCGGCCCGCCGGCCGCGGGCGCCGCGGCGGGTGTCGGCGCCGCATTCCCGACTCCGCGGGCGCCGGCGCCTTCGACCTGGTCGCCGCCGGCAGTCAACGCCGAGGCCGACTCGGATCCCGTACCGGCAAGCGGCAGCGCGGTCGACGGCCCCGGCGCGGTCCCCTGCCCGGCGCTCTGCCCTCCCGGCTGTCGGCCCGAGCCCGCGGCGGCATCCTCACCGGTGGCTCCCTGGCCGCTCGAGCTCTCGACCTGCGCCTGCACTGCCGGCGTGGTCTCGGCTTCGGAAGTCGTCGTCGCCGGCGCGACGGGCTCCGGCGTGCCAGCGACGACGCCTGCGGCACCCGAGGTCGCCGTCTCCGATTCCTCCGATGCCGACGCAGCGGCTTCGCCCTGCTCCGCATCAACCTGGCCTTCCGAGGCCGACGCGTCCGTGTCCGACTCGCCCTCCGTCCGTTCGGACGATTCCACGTCGTCGGAATGATCCTCGGATTCGACCGCGTCGGTCGGCGTCTCGATCCGCGCATCTTCGTCGAGGTCCCGGCCCGCCCGATCGAGCGAGGCGTCGAAGGGCTCGTCCCGAGGCGCCTGAGCGTCGCGCGACGCGGAACGATTCTGCGGAACGCGTGCGGGAAGAACGGCTGCCGCATCGATTGACATCAATTGACTCCCTTGTTGGCCGCTTCTCCGCCGCCGGCGCCGCCGGAAGCGCTTCGCAGCCCTTCGATGAGGCGCGTGGCGAGCGTCACCTCCTCCGGCTGCTTGAACTGCTTGAGCACCGCGGCCGCCTGGCGCGGCGGAATGGCCGACAGGTATTCGATCACGCGATCGACCTGCCCCCGGGCCACGAGGTCCATGAACATCTGCTTCACCTGCTTCGGCTTGCTCTGCGCGTAGAGCTGCACTGCCTTGCGGAAACCCTCGTCATCCTTCTTCTTCGCCTGCTCCTCGAGGCGCCTCTCGAATTCCAGGCGCTGCGCGACCAGCTGCTTCTGCAGCCCCTCGATCTGCTTCCGGTAGTTCGCCATCGCGTCGAGCAGCGCCTGCCGGTCGCGCTCGAATCGTTCCGTCTGCTGCCGCGACAGCTGCTCCTCCTGCTCGCGCTCGTTCAGCCGATCTCGGTTCGGCCGCGGACCGTCACTGACGCTGGTCAGCCACTGCTGCCGGGCCGCCACCTGCTGCGTCCGAATCGCGAGCTCGTCGGCCTTCTCCTGCTCCTCCTGCTCCTCCTGCTCCGCCTGGATCGTCGTTTCGAACACGGCGACCGCCGCCTGAAGCCGATCGCCGTCGAGGCGTCCGCTGGTGTACAGCCAGCCCGCGAGCCCGGCCGCGCCCAGGACGTGGATGAGCAGAAGCACTGCGAAGACGTTCCAGAGCATCCTGATCATGCGTGCTCCAATCCGCCTTCCCGGCCGAACCGCTGAATCGCGGCCTCGTCAAGCCGCGCGCCCTCGAGTCGTCGTTGACCGCGCCGCCACTTGGATTCGTCGCGGTCGCGGAGGACGTCGAGCGCCTTGCGGGCGCGGGTGACTTCGGCGAGGCGATGCTGATCCTGCTGAATCTGCTTCTCGAGCGCCGCGAGCCTCATGACGAACTGCTGGGCGCGGACGGTGAACTGGCCGCTGCTGCGCGCGAAGTGGGCGACGCGGTCCATGGCGACGCGTCCGACGAGACCGTCGGCGAGCGCATGCCTGGAGTCCGTGATGGACTGATGCATGGAGCGCAGCTGGGTCTGCAGCACCATGCGCTCGCGGAGGGATCGGGCGAGGTCGCGCTGGCATTCGTTTTCCGCCGCCTGTCGCTGGCGGAGGACGGCGTCGTATCTGAAATTGAATCGTGCCATAGGGATCAGGGTCTGGGGCCTGGGGCCTGGGGCCTAAGGTTCAGGGTCGATCGCGGGCTCGCATCTCACACCAGCGGTTTCCGATCGCGCGCCACCGCAACCGCCGCAAGACGGCGCGTTGCCTGGAAACCGAACACTGAACACTGAACACTGAGCACGTCCTACTCGCTCGCCTGCCGCCTGAGCTGCTCCATGTGCTCGGCAAGCTGCCGCGCCAGCGCGACCGTCAGGTCGCGCGTCTTCGTGAAGTTCGAGACGTCCGATTCGTTCCTGCCCTGCAGGAGCAGGGTCCCGATGGCCTCCGCGCCGTCGATGCCGGTGTCAGCCGCGGGGTTCGCGCCCTTGACGTACGCCTGGATGTTCACCAACTCCTCGACTTCGCGGTGCGCGCTGATGATCTGGCGGATGAACCGCGCCGCGGCGCGATGGTCCGCGTCGATCACGTCGTCGCTCACACGGCTGATCGAGTTGATGACGTCGATCGCCGGCCAGCGGCCCTGCTGCGCCAGGCGGCGGCCGAGCAGGATGTGCCCGTCGAGGATGCCGCGCACCGCGTCGGTCACGGGGTCGTCACCGGCGTCCTCCGGATCGCCTTCGGTCAGCACGGCGTAGAAGCCGGTGATCGAGCCGCGCCGCGTCCGACCCGAACGCTCGAGCAGTCGCGAGAGGACCGCGAACGTGCTCGGCGGATAGCCGCGCGTCGCCGGTGGCTCGCCCGCGGCCAGGCCGATCTGCCGCTGCGCATGACAGAACCGCGTCACCGAATCCATGATCAGCAGGACATCCTGTCCCTGGTCGCGAAACCATTCGGCGATGGTCGTCGCCAGCAGCGCCGCGCGCAGCCGAAGGATGGCCGGCTCGTCGCCGGCGGCGCAGACGACGACGCTTCGGGCCAGCCCCTCCCGCGTCAGCTCGCGCTCGATGAACGCATTCACCTCGCGTCCCCGCTCGCCGACCAGCGCGATCACGTTGACGTCGGCCGCCGTGCCGCGCGCCATCATCCCGAGCAGCACGCTCTTGCCGACGCCGGGCTCGGCGAACACGCCCAGGCGCTGACCGCGCCCGACGCTCGCCATTGCGTCGATAGCGCGGATGCCCGTGGCAAGCGGCTCGTCGATCAGCGGCCGGTCGAGCGGATCGATCGGGTCGGGCGTCAGCGGGCGGTGCACGGTGTCGCGAATCGGCCCGCGCTGGTCGATCGGTTGTCCCGCTCCGTTGAGGACGCGCCCGAGCATCGAGGCGCCGACGCCGACGCGCTGGGCGAACTGCTCGGCGACGACGCCATCGCCGCGACGCCCCCCCGCCGTGGCGCCGATCGGCATCACGATCGTCCGGTCGGCGTCGAAGCCGACGACCTCTCCGGCCAGGCGCGCCCCGGACGCGGTTTCGATCGTGATCGTCGCGCCCACCGGCACGGGAAGACCGACGACGTGCACCGCCAGCCCGCGCGCCTCGAGCACGGTGCCCCGAAGGGCCACGGGGACGGCGCGATCGAGTCGCGCCATCGGTTCGGCCAGCAGGCTCACGATGAGGAGGTCTCCGGCTCGGGTGGCTCGTCCGGCAGTGCCGACGCGGCGGCCGTCGCCATGACGGGCACCGCCTCGTCGTGCGCGGGCTCGATCATTTCCGGTTGAATCAGCGTCGCGATCCGTGCGCACTGCGTTTCGATCGCGGCGTCGACCTCCCCTTCCGCATGCGTCACCCGGCATCCTCCGCGCGACATCGAGTCATCATCGATCATACGCACGCGCTCGACCCCGTCGACAAGCGTGGTCAGCTGCGGCAGCGCCGCCTCGACGAGCGGCCGGTCATCGTGATGAATTCGAATGGCGACGTCGCAGGGCGAAAGCACATGGCCGATCGCCGCGCGCACCTGGTCGACGACGATCGTGTCGTCAAGCTCGATCGTCCGATGCACGATCTTGCGCCCCAGCTTCAGCGCGAACGATACGATCGATGCTTCCGCGCCTCCGGCGATCTCGTCGCAGCGCGTCTGCCAGCCCTTCAGCGCCTCCCCCCATGCCGACGCCAGCTGCTCGAGCGCGCCCGAGTGCTGCGCGAACGCTTCCTCGCGTCCCTGGCCGCGCCCCTCCTCGAGGCCGCGAGCCCGCCCCTCCTCGAGCCCCTGCGCCGCGCCCTCGCCGCGAGCCTGCGCGCGCACCGTCCCGGCGTCGGCTTCCGCCTGCTCGACGATCTGCTTCGCCGTGCTCCGCGCCTCGGCGACGATCCGCGCCGCCTCGCGCCGCAGGTCGCCCAGGTCCAGCACGATCGCGCTTTGCGTCGCGGCTTCGGCTTGTGCGCGCTTCAGAACTGGCATCAGGCGCCTCGCTCCGAACCGGCGCGTGCCCCCGTGCTCATACGATCAGCTCCTTCTCGCCGCCGCGCCCGGCGATAATGATCTCGCCCGCGTCCTCGAGGCGGCGAACGATGTCGACGATCCGCTGCTGCGCCGTCTCGACGTCCGAGACGCGCACCGGCCCCATGAACTCCATCTCCTCCTTGATGAGCCCCGCCGCGCGCTCGGACACGTTGCGGAACACCTTGTCGCGCAGGTCCTCGCTCGCGGTCTTGAGCGCCAGCGCCAGCTCGTCGTTGTCGACCTCCTTGAGGACCGCCTGGATGCCCTTGTCGTCGACGAGCAACACGTCCTCGAAGACGAACATGAGCCGGCGGATCTGCTCGACCAGGTCCGGGTCCTCGCCTTCCAGGCCCTCCATGATGCCCTTCTCCGTCGTGCGGTCGACGAGATTGAGCATCTCGGCCACCGACTCGACGCCGCCGATCTTCTTGAACGATTGGGCGAGCAGGTTGGCGAGCCGTGCTTCCAGGCCCTTCTCGACCTCGGAGATGATCTCCGGGTTCGTCCGATCCATGTTCGCGACCCGCTTGACGACCTCGATCTGCTTCGGGACGGCCAGGCCGTTGAGGATCTCGGCTGCCTTGTGATAGGCCATGTGGCTGACGATCAGCGCGATCGTCTGCGGGTGCTCGTCCTGGATGAAGGTCAGCAGGTTCTGCGTCTCGGCCTTCTGGAGAAACGCGAACGGGGCCTTCTGCACCTGCTGGCTGATCTGCTGGAGAATCCGCTCGGCGATCTTCGGGTCGAGCGACTGCTCCAGGAGCTTCCGTGCGTAGTCGAGACCGCCTTCGTTGGCCCATTTCTGCGCGAGCACGAGCTCGTAGAACTCGTCCAGCACCCTGTCGCGCACCTTGTCCGGGATGAAGCCGAGCGATGCGAGCTCGCGCGTGACCTCCTCGACGCGCTTGGGCTCGAGCTGCTTGAGGACGAGCGTGGAGGCTTCCGCGTCGATCGCGAGCAGCAGGACCGCGGACTTGGTCAGTCCGCTGAGATCCTCGTAGACGAGTTGCTGGTCACGTTGGGGCATACCGAATCAAACACCAGGAATCAGGAATCAGGAATCAGGAATCGAACAACTCAACCTACTCCTCCACCTCCACCCACTTGCCGACCAGGATCGCGGCCTCCTCGGGCTTCTCCTTGATCAGCTCGCTGATCTGCTCGGCCACCTGCCGGGCGCGGACGCTTTCCTCGTCCAGCTCCAGTCCGGGCATCGCCGCTTCGGACTCCTCGGCCTCGCCGATCAGGTCCTCGTCGTCGGGCAGGATCGGCGGCACGCCCGCGAGCTCCTGGGCGGTCGGCAGCGAAGGATTGTGCGTCGCCTTGCGCACCATCGTGAGCATGAGCCCGACGGCCGTGAGCACGAGCAGGCCGAGGCCCGCCGGTCGTACCCAGTCGCCGAAGCGCGCCACGAAGCCCGCCGGTCCGGCAAGCTGCGCGGCCAGCGCCTCGCGCATCGGCCCGTCGTTGAAGACGCCGACGTTGACGTCGCCCTTGTGGTCGAGCGTGTCGATGATCGGCTGGATCCCCTGCTCGATCTTCGCCAGCTCCGCCTTGACGAACGCGCCGTCCGGTGCCGGCGGCGCATTCTGCACGTCGCCACCGGCCGCGTCGGCCGCACCGCCCTTCGAGACGTCGAAGCTCCTCTGGATGAAGCTGCTCGGCACGCTGATGGAGACGTTGATCTTCTTCGTCGTCTGACCCACCATGCGCGTCTGGCTTTGCTGGACCATCGGCTTGCCGTCGTACTCGGTGCGCTCGGTCTCCTCGGTCTCCAGGTCGAGGTCGCCCCCCGTCGACGCGATGTTCGCCCCGACGTTCGAGCGCGTGCCCGGCTCACCGTCCTGACGCTGATTGCGCCGCTCCTTCGTCGTCGAATCCTGGCTCTTGAGCGTCTCGGTCGACTCGTACTCGTAGGCACTGACCGTCTTCGCCCCGACCGGCTCGATCTGCACGTTGACCGTGACGATGACGCCCCGGATGTAGTGCAGGTGCTCGGAGATCTTGCCCTGGTGGTACTGCTCGCTCTCCTGAACGGCCGCGAGCGCGTCCTCGGGCCCGAACTCGCCCATCTCTTTCACCGTGAACTGCCGGGCTTCGTTCGCGTCGATCACCACGACGTCCTGGATCTTCATGCTCGCGACGGCGCTGCTCACGAGGCCTGCGATGGCCTCGACCATGCGCCGGTCGACCCGTCGCGAACCGTCCATGATGACGTTGACCGACGCGCTCGGACGAACGTGCGAGCGGCCGAACCCCACCCCATCGGGAATGTCCAGAACGACATTGGCGGAACGCACGCCACTGAACGTCGCGATGATCTGGGCAAGCACCTCCTGGCGCGCCCACTTCTCCTTCACCGCGAACTGGCGGTTGCTCTGCCAGAGGCTCCCCTCGATGAGCTTGTCGAACGTCTTGAACGCGGTGTCGGACATCAGGTCGCTGGACGCGAGGATCTGCAGCGCGAGCCAGCGCTGATCGCTAGGCACCATGATCTGGCCGTCGCGGAGGCGAACCTTGACGCCGGCGGTACGCAGTCGCATCTCGACCTCACCCGGCCGGTTGGAAGCGAACCCCTCGATGGGCACTTCGGACGGCGATCCCGCGAACGTGAGCACCAGCAGCAGCAGCGCGATCATGCAGATCAGCGAGACGCCAATGAGCCACTTGACGTTCGCCGGCCACTGGCGCACCTGGTCGTGCACCTGCTGCCAGGATCTCTTGAGAAACTCCATCGGACCTCATGTCCCGAGTGGGGTCACACCCAATCCAGTTCGGTACGGAATCGCGGTGTGTTCATTGAATGAGCGTCACCGAGCCGGACCGGGCACCGCCCGGGTCGGCGGTGCACGTCGAACGTCCGGGATCGCGGATGCACGGGAAACGGATTCCCGCGAGATCCGTGCCGGACAGGATTGGGTCACACACGCATCTGCTTGATCTCGTCGTAGGCGCCGACCAGCTTGTTTCTCACCTGCAGCAGCATGCGGAACGCCATGTCCGCCTTCTGCTTGGCGATCAGCACGCCGTCCACGTCGTCGCGCCGCCCTGCCACCAGGTCACCGATCGCCGTCTCCGCGTCCTGCTGGAGACGATTCACGTGCTCGATCTGTTGCTTGAGCGCGTCGGCGAAACTGGCCTGCGGCGCCGCGCCGTCGAGACCCGGCGGTTTCGGCGCCTGCGGCGTCTGCACCGGAAACGTGTTGCCGATCAGTCCCAGGGGGTCGGTCATCGTCGCGCTCGCATCACGCGTTCGAACAAATCAGAAATCAACCAGTATCAGATTTCAATCATCAGCAATTCACTTCACGCCAGCAGTCTCAGGCTGGTCTGCAGCATGCTCTTGGTCGCCTCGGCGGCCGTGATGTTGGCCTCGTACGCGCGGCTCGCCTCCACCGCGTTGATCATCTCGATGGACGGATCGATGTTGGGCACCTGCACGTAGCCGTCCTCGTCCGCGAAGGGGTGCCCCTCGTCGTGGATCTTCCGGAAGGGCGCCTGGTCGTACAGGATCTCCTTCAGGTGGACGCCTTCGCGGCTCCCCGACACCGGATCGCCCGGCGCGAAGATGGCGACGCGCCGGCGGAAGTCGTCCGGGTCCGCGTTCGGGTCGACCACGGTGCTGCCGAGCGCGACGTTCGCCGAGATCGCCGTCAGGCGCTGGCGCTGGGCGACCAGGGCGGAGGTCGAGATGTCCAGGGCGCCGAACATGGACTAGGCACGCTCCTCGATGGCTCGTCCGATCATGTCGAACTGGTTCTTGACCAGCTCGATCCCCACCTGGTGACTCACCGTGTTCTCGGCCAGGTGCTGCATCAGTCGCTCGAGATCACGGTTGTTCTGGTCGTGAAAGAGGATGTTGCGGTGAACCGGGTCCGGGCGGACGTCGATGCGGTCCGGCTCGAATCGCAGCTGCCGGGTGTTCTGCATCTCGAGCGGGCCGCGGATCGGCGAGACGGTCTTCCGCCGCCGGTCGATCGCGTCCGCCAGCGCCGACTGGAACGCCTTCGGATCCAGGTCGCGCGGCTTGTAGAACGGCGTCGAGAGGTTCGCGATCCCGTCGGCCAGCACCCGATGGCGGCGAGCCGTGAACTGCACCAGCCGCTCGGCGGCCGGCAACGCACCGGAGTCGAACATGCCGTGAATCATGCGAACCTCACCGTGGATCCCGCCGCCTCACCCGCCTGCGACGAATAGCAATCGGCGCGCCAACGACGACCATCGCGCATTCGACCCGATGACGCCCTCCAAACCGCGACGCCGCCAGGCACGCGGTTTGCCAATGCGCAAGAATTGCGCGGTCCGCGACCTGAAAGAGCGCACGAATCAACCGGGGTCGACGGGGCCTTCGGGTTGGCCGGCTCGAGATCATTGACCTGCAATTCGCCATACGTGATTCGCTCGCCCGGAATCCCGACTCCCGCCCCGCCGTCCCTAGACGGTCTGTGCCACCAGGTTGGACTGCTTCCACTTCTTGAGCTTCAATCCGAGCGTGCGCACGCAGATGCCCAGCGCCTCGGCCGTGCGCTGCCGATTGCCGTTGAACGTGTCGAGCGTCCGGAGGATCTGCTCGCGCTCGACGTCCTCGAGCCGCGCGATCGGCCGCGCGGCGCCCGCGGCATCCCCTTCGGCCGACGGGTCGGGCCGCGCCGCGAGCCAGGGCTGCACGATGCTGGCGCGAATGACGCCGCCCCGCGTGAGCACGCTCGCGCGCTCGCAGATGTTGCCCAGCTCCCGGAGGTTGCCGGGCCAGTGGTAACCCATGAGTAGTTCCAGGGCCTCGCCGTCGAACACCGGCGCGTCGCGCTGCTCGCGCAGCGAGACCTGGCTCAGAAAGTGCTCCGCGAGCAAAGGCACGTCCTCGATACGGTCTCGAAGCGGCGGCAGGTGCAGTGGCAGCACGTTCAACCGGTAGTACAGGTCCTCGCGAAAGGAGCCGTCGGCGACGCACTCCACGAGGTCGCGGTTGGTGGTCGCGATCACCCGCACGTCCACCTGGATCGTCATGCTCGAGCCGACGCGCTCGAACTGCTGCTCCTGGAGCACGCGCAGCAGCTTCGCCTGCAGCGGCGGCTCGATCTCGCTGATCTCGTCGAGCAGGATCGTGCCCCCGTCCGAGAGCTCGAACCGGCCCTTCCTCAGCACGTCGGCGCCGGTGAACGCCCCGCGCTCGTGCCCGAACAGCTCGCTCTCGAGCAGGCTGCTGGACAGCGCGGCACAGTTGAGGAACATCAGCACGGCGTCGCGGCGCGGGCTGTGGGCGTGGATCGTCCGCGCGACGACCTCCTTGCCCGTGCCCGATTCTCCGCTGATCATCACCGTGCCCTGGCTGTGCGCGATCTGCTGGATCTGCTGCGCAAGCTGGCGCATCGGGTCGGAACGGCCGACCAGCATCGGGGCGCCCGTGCGCTGCGGCTCGCTGCCGCGCAGCGCGACGTTCTCCTGGAGCAGCCGGCGGTGCTCGACCGCCCGGCGCACGGCAAGGAGCAGCTGGTCCCCCTCGAACGGCTTCTGCAGGAAGTCGAAAGCGCCCTCCTTCATCGCCTCGACGGCCGTGTCCACGGTGCCGTAGGCGGTCATGATCAGCACCGGCACGTTCTCGTCCGCCGTCCGCAGTCGGGTGAGCAGCTCGAGCCCGTCCATCTCCGGCATCTTGAGATCCGTCAGGACGACGGCGGGCCGGTGTCGCGCGAGCAGTCCGAGCGCCGCGTCGCCGGATCCGGCTGCGACGACCTGGTAGCCGCCGCGCTGCAGCGTGCTGCCCACGCTGTCGCGCATCATCTGCTTGTCGTCGACCACCAGGATCTTGTCGCTCATGATCCGGCTCCGGTCTCCGCAAGCGGTGCCAGAGGCAGGTTCAGCGTGAACACGGCGCCGCCGTCGTTTGCGACGGCGATCGCGCCGCCATGGGCGTCGACGATGCGATGAACGATCGCCAGCCCGAGCCCCGTCCCCGTGTTCCGGGTCGTGAAGAACGGGTTGAAAATTCGATCGACGTCCTCGGTCGCGATGCCCGAACCCGTGTCGCGCACCGCGATGATCAGGCGCGCGGCGGCCGTCCGCGCCGAAAGGGTCAGGGCGCGGGCATCGTCCGGCCGTGAAGGCGCCGGCTCCATCGCCTCGACGGCGTTGCGGATCAGGTTCAGCAGCGCCTGGTGAATCAGGACCGGATCGACGGCGACCCGCGGGGTCGGGGAAGGCACCTCGATCCTGAGATCGATCCCCGCGGCATCGATCGCCGGCCGGTGCACGTCCGCGGCCTTGAGCAGCACCGCCCGAAGATCGGTGTCCACCGGACGCGGCTGGATGTCACGAGAAAAGCTCAGGACGTCGCTGACCACCGCGTTGAGACCGCGCACCAGGCCGCAAATCTTCTCGGCGTTCGTCGCGGCCGAGCGCATTCGCTCGGGCGGCACGGCCGCATCCGAATCGTCGGCGCCGTCAAGATCCTCGACCAGCATGCCTGCGTAGAGCTGGATCGCCGCGAGCGGATTGCGAATCTCGTGGGCGATGCCCGCGGCCATGGCGCCCAGCGCCGCGAGCCGCCGCGAGCGCTGAAGCTGCGCATCGCTGCTGGCCAGCTCGTCCTGGAGCCGCAGCACCTCGGTGCCCAGCGCCTCGTGGCTCTTCAGCAGCTTCTCCGTGGCCTCGTTGTATGAGCTGATGATGCCGGCGAGCTCCGTGACGCGCCGCGGATCGGCGCTCTCGGTCGGCCCGACCATCATCGTCTCCGTCAAACCTGCAACGTCCACCACCATCTTCCGTTCATCCCTGGCGATTCGTGAAACGATTGGCCGGCGCGGCCGCCGAGGCCGTGTAGGCCTGCCGCGCGGCGCCGGCCTGCTTGACGTGGCCGATATCCGCAGCGGTGCGCTCCTGGGTCTCCTTCAGGACGTGGCAATCGTCGTCGTCCGACTTCATGATGCGCTGGAGCTGGTCTTCAGCGCGACGCACCAGCGCACCCACCCGATCGCGCTGACCGGCGTCGAGGCGCGCCACGACCTCGTTCCAGCGCGCCCGATACGGATCGAGCTCGCCGTGAATCTCCTGAAGCTGGTCGATCAGCGCCTGTCGCCGGTTCAGCAGGTCGAGCAGCTCGGTGGCGCGGCCCTTGCTGGCCAGTTCGGCCTGCTCGGGCCCTTTCGCGCACAGATCGCCGAAGAGCGCGTCCTGGCGCTGCAGGAGATCGATGAGCCGGTCGATGTCGAGGTCGCAGGAGGTGGTGGTCGATGCGGTCATCCATGACCCTTCCGCAAGCGGAGCATCCGCGCCGGGCTCGATCCATCGGCCCGGGGAACGACGCTGGAGTTATCGGCTATTTGTCCCCGACGTCCTCAATCATTCGCAGAAGGTTCAGCGCATCCCAGCGCATCCCAGCGCATCCTATTGATACGAGAATCCGTCAAGGAGATATGCCCCCACCCCTCCTTATGAACGGGGGACTTCGGAGCCCCGATCCTGTCACTCCGCCTTCGACATCGACAGGTCAAGCTCGCTCGACCACCGCAGCCAGTCGCGCCAGTGATCACGGTTCATCGGCAGCGACTCGTCGTCGAACGCCTCGTCGGGGATCCGCTTGAGATGGAACCGGGCCCGCTCGTTGGCCAGTCGGGCCTGCTCGAAATTGCCCTGCTCGGCGTGGGCGTTGACGATCTGGACCAGGGCCACCAGCGACGCCGGCTGGCCCTCCCAGCGCTTGGCCGCGAGGTCGTACAGCGTGATCGCCTCGTCCCACTGCCGAAGCTGGAACGCGCAGTCGCCCCGGTAGAAGTAGCTGTTGCGCAGGTGCGTCAATTCGACCTCGGTGAGCAACTCCGCGGGCCGCTTTTCGAGCCGATCGATCACGCGGTTATATAAGGATCCGGCCTCCTGGAGCCGCTGGGTCCGCTCGCGCTGCAGCACCCTCTGCTGCGACTGGGGCAGCACCTCCTCCAGCTTCGCGTCGATGCCGGCGACCGAGCGCTGGTAGGAATCGGCGAGATGGAACAGCAGGGCCGCCGCGTCGCGGGCGGACCCGTCCGGATCCTCGGGAACGAAGCGGGTCACCGCGGTGGCGAAGCGCGCGATCGCGTCCGCGTACTCGCCAAGCCGGAAATGCAGGCGTCCGGCCTCGACCAGGGCGAGCCGGTACTGCTCACTGTCCGGGGTGATGGTCGGGTGATCGGAGAGGACCGCCGCGAGACGGTCCTTCGCCTTGTCGTGCTCGCCAAGCTCGACCAGGCACTGGACGAGCGGCAGAATGCTCTCGATCGCGACCTGCGACTGCGGCTCGGCGTCGATGACCTTCTGGAACTCCGTGATCGCGGGCCCGTACTGCTGGTCGGCCTGGAACGCCCGGCCCAGGCGATAGACGGCCCGCGGGTGGCGCGGATCGGACGCGCGGGTGCTGACGAACTGGGCGTAGGCGTCGATGGACTTCGCCCACAGCTCGGCGTCGTCATAGCAGACCGCGGCCTGCCACAGGCTGTGACCGTGCGCCTGGTCGTCGCCGATGGTGACGACCTCGGCGTGCTCGAGGTAATACTCCGCGGCCTTGCTGAACTGGATCGCGGCCTCCTGAAACGCGACGCCCGCTCCCTTGCGCGAGCCGTCCTTCAGCGATTCCGCCTTGCGCAGATGATCGCGGGCGATCTGCTCGTGGGTGACGGCGAACCGGAGCGTCAGGTCGGCGGGCAGCTCGGCGTACAGCGGCACGAGCAGCACCAGGTAGCTCAGCGCCCGATCGTATTCGCGCTTGTCGAAGTTCAGGGCGTGGTGCGACCGCGCGATCCGCATCAGTTCGGCGCGCCGGGGATCCTCGGGCCACCCCGACTCGACGAGACCGCGCGCCGCCTGCCCGAGGTGATCGATCGAATCGACGTGCCAGCCGAGCTTGGCCTCGCAGTCGCCCATGCCCATCAGCGCTTCGATCGTCACCGGCGCCCCGGGGAACTCCGTGACCACGCGGTTGAACGTGGACCGTGCCGACTCGACATCGTCGGACCCCGACAGGTCAAGCTGGCCGAGGCCGACGAGCACCTCGGCGTTGAGGCCGTCGGTCGGCTCGAGGATCCGGCTGGTCTTCTCGAAATAGTCGCGTGCTTCGCCGAAGTCGCCCTTGCGCTGATGCGCCTGGGCCAGCAGCAGGAACAACCGGGCGAGATCGTCATGGCCGCCCTCCGTCGCGAGGCGCTGGATCTTCCGGTTGAGCTGGTCGATCGCGAGGACGATCTCCTCGCCGGTGATCCGCAGCTCCGCCCACTCGATCGCCGACCAGATCTCGCTGCCACGCCGCGCGGCGGCCTCGGCCTCGAATCGCAGCTCGTCGTCGTAGCGGGTCAGAAGCTCCATCAGCGCGTCGGGCGGCAGCGCCGACTTCTCCCGCCGGCGCTCGATGATCGTCCTAACCAGGCCGTAACGTCGCGACCGCGGCTCCTCTTCCATGCGCTCCACGATTCCAACCGCGTCGTCGAATCGGTGGAGCCCGATGTAGGTCATCGCCAGCCGCTCGAGCTGATCCGCGTCCGGCTTCGCGCCCAGCTCCTTCGCCCTCACGTAATAGTCGAGCGCGTTCTTGTGGTTGACGTCGAGATCCACGCCCATGTGGCGCTGCCGCAGGTAGATCAGGTCGGCACGCGCCATCCAGTGCTGCGCCTGCTCGGTCATCGAGGCCTCGGCGATATGCTCGGTGATCTTGTCCAGCTCGGCCTTCGCGCGGTCGAAGTCGGATGCCGCCAGCGCCGCCTCGGCGGATTTCAGCACGCCCGGGAAATCGTTCTCCTGCGGCTCGGGCAGCGAGAGCCAGATGCCCCCGACGAGCATCAAGACACCGGCAAGCAGCGTCGGCAGATGCCAGACCTGCGACCAGGAGGCTGCGTCGGCCTGAATGTCCTCGGTCTGATCCGCCATCGTCACCCCGGCGAGCGCGCCATTCGACTCCCGGCGATCGATAGATGCACCGACCGCGCTACAGGGTTATCGGCACGAAGTCCCCCCAGGCTTTGGGATTACCCGGAAAGGTGGTCTTTCCGGTCGCGAGCGCACACGAATCGAATCTCCGCGAAATGCGTGTCAAACGGGATTGAATTCCTCCCCCTCGACCGGACCGCGAGCCAGCCTCCCACCGTGCCTGCGGACAATCAGCGGCACCCATCCCGCAAGCAGCGCCGCCAGCGCTCCGGGCTCGGGCACGATGCGCAGAATGGTCCCCGAGTCTCGCTGCCCGACGTACAAGGCGCCGTCCGGTCCGAACGCAATGCTCGTCAGCGGCTCGAAGCCCGAGCCGATCGTCGTCTTGTTTCCCTGCGCGTCGATGCGAACGATCGTGCCCGTCGGGTTGGTGGCCACGTAGAGATCGTTCCCCCAGATGCCGCCGGGCCCGATGGCCGGGCTGGGAACGGCCGGAACGTCATCCAGCGTCACGAACGGATAGGAGATTTCCGTCCCGTCAGCCTCGTAGTACCCGATCGTACCGTTCGTATACGCCGTGTAGAACCGGTTCTGCCCGTCGACGGCGATCTTGTGTGACCTGCGATTCGCTCCGCTCACGATCAGTTGATTCACCGTATAGGGCGCTGCGGCTCCGACGACCTCGTAAACGCCGTTCGGCGCCTGGGACGAATCCGCGAACAGCAAGCGACCGTTGTTGTCGAAGGCCATGCCGTCCGCCTTTTCGGAGTACGTGACAAGGTTGGTCGCCGTCGCGCCGTCGATCCGCGATATGTACGCGCGTCCGCCGGCAATCACGCTGCCGGGGGTTCCCGAGAACGCGCCGACGCGGTCGACCTGCACCGAGATGGGTTCCGTGGGAAACAGCGGCCCGAACGTCTCGACCGGCGCGCCGCCCGGTCCGATGCGACGAATGAAGCTGTTCGGACCGCTCTTCGCGACGAAAAGCTCGCCTGCAGCATTGAACGAAAGCTGCATCGGCGGCGCCGGCACCGTGGCATAAGGCGAGAACGAGAAACCGGGGTCGAGCGTCTGGCCGAACGCGGAACCGGCGACGACGACGGCGATGAACAGAGACAGGGGGTCCTTCCAGCAGCGCATCGTGAATCCTTTCAGATGGGAAACCTGGATGGAGATGCGATGACGCCGCAACCGGCGCGCATGCCCGGCCACCTGGAATCCTGCCGGACCACCGATCGCAATCAGTTGATCGCGTCCCGCATCTCGCCGATCGTTCGCCGTGCGTTAACACGACTTGCCCAATTGAAAGGAAGGTAACGATCAGACTAATGACGTGTCAAACGGAAGCTGGCATGCTGTGGCGTATCAGGACGGGAGCACATCGTCCGCGCCGGTGGCGCCCATCGATTCACGGATTTGCCGCTCGAGACCGTGCGGAGAGTAATCGCGACGAACCGGAATCCTCAGGAGAGGGAGTCCAGCAACCCTTAGCGCCTCTTCGACGAAAACGTCTCGTTCCTTGCGATCTCGACGTGAATGTGACGCGTCATCCAATTCAATCGCCAACATCGGTCGGATCGATTCAAGTTCACAAAGAACAAAGTCGACATGCTTCGATCGAATTCTGTTGAAATAAGACTGCCGACGCTCGGTTCCGCGAGGAATGTACACCAGGTCGGCAAGGCGAACCATCGCAAAGACATGAAACCGACCACCAGCCACATCAAAAAGTGCATGAAAGAAAGAACGCTCCGCCTTCGTCAGAAGATAGTCCTTTCGCAGGTAGGGAAGAAGACCGGCCGCTTCTCCTGACGCCTGATTGATTCCCAGGAATCGAAGTACCGAAGGCAGGCAGCCTTGTGAAGCTTCGCGGGCCATACGATTGTCTTGTTACGCCAAATCGGACCGGATTCGGATGCCCTTACCCGCTCCCGGCCTTCGCCCTTCGCTTCAGCTCCGCGTCGATGAACCCCATCACGTCGCCGTCCAGGACGCGCTGCGGATTGCCCATCTCGAAGCTCGTCCGGTGGTCCTTCACGCGGTTGTCATAGATGACGTAGCTGCGGATCTGCGTGCCCCAACCCATGTCGAGCTTGCCGCCGGTCGCCGCGGTAAGCTCGGCCTGGCGCTTCTGCTCCTCGAGAAGCTCGAGACGGCCGCGGAGAATGGAGATCGCGCGCTTCTTGTTCTGCTCGAGCTTGCGCTCGACCGAGCAGACGATCATGATCGACGTCGGCTTGTGCACGAGTCGGACCGCGGTCGCCAGCTTGTTGACGTTCTGGCCACCGGGCCCCGACGAGCGTGCGAACGGCGTGATCTCCAGGTCGTTATCGTCGATTTCGAGCTCACCGTCGTCGTCGAACTCGGGCACGACCTCGACCGCGGCGAAGCTCGTCTGCCGCTTGCCCTGCGCGTTGAACGGCGACACCCGCGCGAGCCGGTGCGTGCCGCGCTCCGCCGAGAGGTATCCGTACACCATCGGACCCTTGATGTAGAGCGTGACGTCCTTGAGTCCGGCCTCCTCGCCGATCGTCTTGTCGACTTCAGTGGCCTTCCAGCGCATCTGGTCGCAGCAGCGCAGGTACATGCGCATCAGCATCTCGGTCCAGTCCTGGGCTTCGGTCCCGCCCTCGCGCGAGTAGATGGAAAGGTAACAGTTGCGCGCGTCGTACTTGCCCGACAGCAGCGACATCGACTCGACGCGATCGATGTCGGTCCGCAGCGCGGCGATCGACTGGTCGACCTCGGCCCGCGTGTCCTGGTCGTCGGCCTCTTCGGCCATCTCCCACAGCAGCGCGGCCTCCTCGATGGCCTCGCCGGCCTGCTCGACCGGCTCGATCTGAGCTTTGATCGCCTTGAGCTGCGCGACGGTGTCGTTCGCCTTCTTGGGATCGTCCCAGAATTCCGGCGCGTTCATCTTCGCTTCAAGCTGCTGGAGCTCGGACTGCTTCTGGTCGCAGTTAAAGAGAGTCGCGGATCGTTAAAATCCGCGCCTGCAGGTCCTTCAGGAGAGAAGGAATATTCTCGTTCTGGAAGGTCTCGCCCATGTGGGCATGCTAACCGGTCTGAAGACGGCGGTCCAGGGGCGAGGGCGGAGGGGAAAAATCAAGCTATTCGTCATTAGCCCATCGTTATTCTTCAATTCGGACTCGGTGTCCGGCGCGCGTCCGAAATGAACAATAACGATTGGCTTAATGACTAATAGCTTAATGACTAGAATGATCTCCATGAAAGACGCCGCGACGGACAAACCCGTTCGGCTGGCGCTGCCCGGCTGGAAAAAGGGGCTGCTCATCGGCTCCGTCGCGATGATGGTCGTCGGCGGCGCCGCGACGCTGGCGGGAACGCTCCTCTCGGATGGGGGCGCCGCGCCCGCTTCGAACCGCAATCCTGCACTGCCGATGCCGCACGGGTTCGCCGCCGAGGTGACAACGGACGAATCCGCCGATGACGGTGAGCCCGAGGAGGGCAGCATCTGGTCGCCGTTCATCTTCAGGATGGGCTTCAGCTTCTTCGTGGGCTTCTGCATCGCGTACGCCGTGCGCACGTTCTTCAAGATCACGATGCTCGTCGCGGGCGTCGTGCTGCTCGCGATCTTCGGGCTCCAGTACGCCGGCGTGGTGGACGTCGACTGGCAGGCCATGAAAGGACACTTCGATAACATTTCGGGATGGCTGCTCGACCAGGTCAGCAGCTTCCGCGGTTTCATCTCGGGCATGCTGCCCTCGAGCGCCGCCGGCGCCGCGGGGATGGTGATCGGGTTGAAGAGGTAGCCTTGGATCTTCTTGCAGACGGCGCGAACCTGCAGTTCGAGCTGATGCGCGCCAAGCCGGCCGCGCAGCTTCGTGATATTCCGTTTGGCGAGATGGCGTCACCGTCCCGAGTGACCGACAACGGTTTTCGAGTCGCCTTCGAATCGGGATGCACGCTTCTCGTGACGCTCGATCCGCGCTCCGGCCCGTTCCGCGCCGGCGTCTGCACGATCGAATCGTGCGACGTCGACGAGCCGTTCATCATCGTGATCCGTGCAAACCTGCGCAATCGCACGCGTCCTTACTTCATGGTGCCCGGCACGCTCTACGGCACGAACAACGCGGATCGAGGCGTCATCGGCGACCACCCGCTCGAAACGGGCAGCGATCCCAAGCTGACCTGGCGCGGCAATCGCGTCAAACGATTCTTCTCGCACAGCTGGCACTTCCGGGCCGACCATGGCAGCGTGCCTTCCGTCAGCGCCAACTTCGACGGTCGTTTCGTCGCGCTCGGCATCGAGGAGGCCTCGCAAGCGCCCTCGGGCAACTGGGTCTACAACGGGCTGGGCCTCTGGACCAGCGCCGAACATGGTGATTCCATATCGATCACGATCGGGGCACTGGATTGGCCCGGCCGCTTCACGTCCCACCAGTTCCGCTCGGGTCGGGTGTTCGAGCCGCTGACGCGCGACACAGCGACCGGGATGTCGTGCCGCATCGGCTTCCACGCAAGTCTTGCCGACGACCTGTTCGCATACGAACCATTCATCGCTGCCTGGTACGACCGCATCCACGAACCGCCGCGCCCTGGCGCGGACCTCGAAATCGCGATGCGCGACGTCGCCGGCGCGCTGGTCGAGGACGGCATCGATCCGGAAATGAACTACTTCCACATGTTCATGACGCCGGACGGCATCTGCGACTCAGTGACGCTCCTGGCCTGGGCCGGCGTGCTGCAGATCGCCCGACCGCTGCGGCGCGTCGCGCAGTGGCTGGACGAGCAGGCGTGGGTCGACCGGATGACCGACATGATCGATCGCGCGATCGCCGAGTCGGTCAGTCCCGACAACGGCCTGTTCCTCGACACCGTGCACCACGGCAAGTGGAAGCCGAATACGTGGTGGCCCGGCATCGGGCAGGCCGCCCTGGTGAACGGCCATGCCTGCTACCTGCTCATGAAGCTCGCCAGCGACACGGACGGGCGGCCGGCGTGGGCCGACACCGCCCAGGAGGTGCTCGCGCGCATGGTGACGCATCAGCGCGACGACGGACGTTTCCCTGGCGGCTTCGATCCCGAGCACGGCGCGCCGACGACGTACGAGACATTCGGCGGATGCTTCCTGGTCGCGCCCCTGCTCCTGATGCACGCGCGCGCTACGAATCCGAACGCCCGCGACGCGGCGATCAGGGCCATCGAGCATTACTGGAACGAGTTCACCCGCCTTGAATGGGTCGGCACCGACATGGACTGCGCCGGCGCTGTCGACAGCGGATCAAGCTATGCCCTCGTCCGCGCGCTGGTCGAACTTCATCGACAGGAGGGTGGTGAGGAGGTGCTCGACCGGATCGGGCACGTGCTGCACTATGCCTTTACCTATCGCCTGGGACACAACACGCGTCATCGGCACGCGCCGTGCGACTGGTCGAGCTGCGGGTCGAAAGTCACCAGCACGCAGAACGTCCACCTCGACGCGATGGGCGGCGAGGTGCTCGAGGATCTGCTCTACTTCCTCGGTCAGCGCGACGATTCGTACCTGCGCCGGCGCCTTGCCGACTCACTGGCGTGGGCGCGCCAGGCCTACAACCGCACCGAGGCGGAGTACGGCTGGGGCAAGGTCGGATACGTGACAGAGCAGTTCTATCACACGTATGACTACTACCAGAGCTATGTCGGCGACGGCGCGGTATGGGTGGGATACTTTCCGTGGGCCGCGGGTTCACTGCTGAACGCGTTCCTGGTCGAAGCGATGGGACAGGGTGTGACGCACGGGGAAGGCACTCGGTGAACACCGCCAATCGAGTTTTGATCATCACCAGCTAGTCGTCAGAGCCGGTCGGTCAAAGGAACCGCAACACCATGCGCGTGTCATCTTCCACCCTCTGCATCCGGATCCTGCTCGCCTGCATCGCCGCCCTCGCTCCCGCTCGCGCCGTCGCGTCGGCATCGGACGAGACCCTCGTCCTCGCCCGGGATGGCACGACGAACCATTCGATCGTGATCGCCGCCGACGCGGCGCCGCAGATCGTCAAGGCCGCCGAGGAGCTGTCGTATTTCCTCGAACGCATGACCCGCGCCAAGTTCGCCGTCCGGCGGGATGACACGCCGAAGGCGGAGCACGAGATCGTCCTCGGCCCGACGAACCGCAAGGCGCTGGCCGACGTGCCGGAAGCGCTGCAGCCGAGCGCCTGGGAAGGCTTCGTCATCCTCCCCGAGGACAGGAGCCTCTACATCATGGGCGGCCAGATTCCCCGAGGGACGCTCTACGGGGTCTACGACTTCCTGGAGCAGGACCTGGGTGTGCGCTTCCTGGCGCCGGAGGCCAACCACGTTCCGCGCCGAGCCGTGCTGCACGTACCGGTTCGCGCGCGGGTCTACGATCCGCCGTTCGAGTATCGCGCCCATTTCCCGCCGAACAACCAGCGGCGCGGCTATGGCGAGTGGACGGGGCGCAGCCGCATCAACAGCATCGCGCAGGGATACGGACACGTGAGGCGCGTCGGTCACACCGTGCACACTTTCCATTACCTCGTGCCGCCCAGCCCGCACTTCGACGAGAACCGCGAGATGTTCGCCCTGATCAACGGCAAGCGCACGCCGCGCGAGCTGTGCCTGAGCCATCCGGAAACCCTGCGCGTCGCGACGCGCAAGGTCCTGGACTGGGCGGAGGGAGCGCCGGACGACCCGGGCATTCGCAGCATCATTCAAGTCAGCCAGAACGACACCGGCTCGACCGGCTGTAAGTGTCCCCGCTGCGCCGCCGCTGACGCGGAAGAAGGAGCGCAGTTCACCGGACAGCTCATCCGCTTCGTGAACGCGATCGCCCGCGTGGTCGGCCGCGACCATCCGCAGATCTACGTGGAGACGCTGGCGTATCACCGATCGGAGTACCCGCCGCAGAAAGCGGTGGCCGAGCCGAACGTGGCGATCTGGTTCGCGCCGATCGGCCAGGACCTCGGACGGCCGCTGGACGAGCAGCCGAAGCACTGGAACAACCTGCAAGGCTGGCGCCGTGCCACCGGGCGCATCTTCGTCTGGGACTACACGCAGGGCTTCCACGATCTGCTGGCGCCGTTTCCCTCGCTCTGGACCGTGGCACGCAACATCCAGCTCTACGCCGAGAACGGCGCGCAGGGCTACATGCCACAGCAGCCGACCAGTGACGGCACCGAGATGCGCTACCTGCGCAACTACATGATGGCGCAGCTCCAGTGGCGACCGGACCAGGACTACCGGAGGCTGGCCGAGGAGTTCTGCCGCCTCTACTACGGCCTCCGGGCCGGCGCGCAGATCATGCAGTACGTCGATCTGCTGCACGACTCATTCCAGCGGGCGAACCTGCCGCTGAACCGGCACGGCAGCTTCAAGGATGACGCGTTCGTCGTCGAGGCCGATCGGATTCTCACCCGCGCGTCCGAGATGGCGGAGCTGCCGGAGCAGGCACGGCGCATCGCCGAGTTCAGGCTGCCGATATGGCGCCTGATGCTCATCCAGGCTTTCGGGCGGCACGGCAAGGTGATGTCGCTTCCGCAACAGTGGTGGCACCGGCAGTTCGAGGAGGGCGCCGACGACTCGGAAGACTTCAGCGCCACGACCGATTTCGGCAATTGGCAGGAGGTGCGGATCCCGATCATCCCGGCGGCGGACTACGACAAGGGGGGCGGCCTCGGACCCGGCTGGTACGGCACGAGCTTCAACCTGGCCGACGCCGGCGGAGCACCGCTGGCGCTGCACTTCGAGTCGATGCAGGGAACCTGGGACGTCTGGATCGACGGCAGGTCGGTGGCCACGGCGATGCCGTCCGGTCTCGGTCTCTATCGGGAGAAGGAGGTGCCGTACGTGCGGATCGGCGACGGCCTGTCGCCCGGACACCACGTGATCGTGGTGCGCGTCCGCGGCGGCTCGGGATTCTACAAGGCCGAGCAGTACCAGAACCCACGCTTCACGACCGCGGACGCCGCGACGATCGTGGACATGTCCCAACCGCTGCCGCCGGCTTTGCGCGCGGCCGCCGAGGGCTTCCTGCCCGCCTGCTCGGGCGCGGGCCTCGTGCGCATCTCCTACGGCTACGGACCGACGCCGACGACGTATCTGAAGGATCTGCTGTGGCCCAAGGTGCGCTTCCTGCTGACGCACGGGAATGCGCAGCGTCGCTGACGTGACGCGAACGAAGTGCGTGGATTTCTCCCATCCCACGCAGGGCGGCTCCTATCCCGTCGCCACCGAACGCGGCGCGAAGAACCCTCCCTTCGACACTTCCTCGCGTGACGGCGGCTTCCAGCGCAGCACCGAAAGCTTTACGTGATCCGTGTTGCGCCCGTCATGCACCGTCACGATCGTGTCGTCGGGCAGCACGACCGAATTGGCGTAGAGCCCACCGTGGTGAAGCTCGTACACCGTCCGACTCCACGTCTCGCCCTCGTCAAGACTCACCATGACGCGTTGGCCGAATCGCTTGCCGTCCACCTCCGTCTTGTGTCCGAACGCAAGAATCACCATGCCGTCGGACAGGCGGATCAGGCATCCGGTCTGCTGCAGCCAGCCCGTGACCAGCATCGGCGCGCTCCACGTCACGCCTCCGTCGTCGGACTTCATGATTGCTGTCTGCTTGAATACGCTGTGTCCGCCGACCTTGTTGCTCATGTCCATCGGCGAAGCGAGATCCGGCGGATCGGCCGGAAGCTTCACGCGCTGAAAGCGCGTCGCTGCCAGGAGCCCTCCTGACGGCAGCGAAAGAACATCGGATTCACACGTGTAGTTTCCGAGGTTGCCGATCGCCTGCCATGTTTTGCCTTCGTCCGCCGAGCGATACATCAACGACCGGAAGTACCACTCGGACTGAGGCATGAGATGGTCCGGCGTCGACTGCTGCCACGTCTCCATCGGCACCGCGATCGAACCGTCGTCAAGGCGCGCGAACCGGGCGCGGCCCGTGCCCACACAGTTGTACGGCGACGGCGGGTGGACACGGATGCGCGGCGACCAGGTGCGCCCGTCGTCCTCCGAGCGCATTACGTACATCCAGGCCTGGTGGCTTTCGTCCTGCCAGTCCGCATGGTCGCGACCGTCGTTGTGCTGAATCGTGAAATGGACCAGCAGCGTGCCGGCCGTGGTGACGCCCACGCCGTCATGCGTCACCGACTTGAGGTGGCGACCCTCCGGGATGGCGCCGTCGACGGGCACGCGACACTTCACCGACCAGGTACGACCGCCATCGGTCGAGTGGAGGAGCGTGTCCTCGGCATTCGTGAGAAGCGTGCCGTCGGCGCTGGAAACGATGACCGGCTGGCTCGAAGCGAAATCGGTATGAATCGATTCGCACGGCCAGGGCGCCATCGGGCCTTCGAATATCTCGGCAACTTCCGGGTAGTAAGAGGTCCAGATCATGCTGGTTTCCTGGGTTCGTGGTGCATGAACTCTCCGCACTCTTCATGGGCACAGAGGGCCGGCCACGTCGTCATCGCACGAACCAGCGGATGTCGCAGCGATCCTCGCTCTTGGTGAATTGAAGCGTGTATGGATTGCCCAGCCAGCGACTCACATGGCCGTCGGTGCGGGGCATCAGCCACCCGAAGTCCCAGCCACCGCTGGCGTACACCATCGGGATCGTCGGCCGCACGCGGACGGTCGGCTGGGCGCCCGCGCTGAACAGTCCCTGGCTCACCCAGTCGTAGCCCGGCCCCGTGTGCACGAACATCTCGTGGTCCGGGGCCGGGGTCCCCGGTTCAGCGAGATCGCGGCAGATTCCGCGCAGACCGACCTTGATCTCGCGTCCCTCCAGGAACGCCTCGCGCAAGGCCTGCAGCGATCCGCGCACCGTCTGCCCGTCCGCGGTGTGGGCGTAGACTTCCTCCCAGTTGTCGCACACGATGAACCGGTACACCTCGAAATCCCAGATGAAATTCACGATCGGCGCGTTGGTGTCGGCGTCGAGGTGCGCCTGGATGTGATTCTTGGGCATCGAATCGAACGCTTCGGCCGCGATCACGCTGTGATCGGCAGGCGTCTCCCCATCCAGATGCAACCGCGCGATCGCCTGCTGGCCGTCCTGGTTGTACATGAAGTACGACATCGACGGCCGCGGTCCGAAGTCGGACTCGTTCGCGATCGGCATCCGAAGGTTCATGATGCCCGCGACCCATCTTCCGTCGATCACGTAAGTCACGCGGAAGTCGCTCACCTCGTTGACGGCGCTGTCGTCCGACGACTTCGGATCGATGTGCTCGTTGTAGATGAACTGCGTCATGATCCGAAGATCGCCGCCGCGCGACACCGCGTCACACAGCGCCTGCGGATCGCCGCCGGTGACGCGCCGTTCACTGTCAAGTTCGAGGACGGTATTCCAGTTGGACATTTGCTTCTTTCCTGGACTCGGTGTCCATCGCCTGCATGATCACGATACCATGCCCGGCATGAATCACCCACGCGCCTGGTATGCGTTGCGGCGCACGCTCCCGCCGTGGCGCTTCGACGAGAATCTGGCCGAACTGGTCAGGGTCCTGCCGCGCTATCGCGTCGACGAGGTCATCGTGAAGGTGGACGTCGAGGAGTTCTCCCACGGGCAGCCGCCGATCGAGCTTGTTCAAGGCTACCAGAACAGTCTCTTTCGCGTGAAGGAAGCAATGGATCGGCTCGGCATCGTGTATTCGATCAACCCCTGGATCACCCACGGTCACGGCGACCGTGGGCGCGATTCGCGCTCGACGATCCCCGGAGCGCAGATGGTGGTCGGCCACGACGGCACCCGGGCGAAGTCGTGCGCCTGCTCGCTCTCGAAGCCGTGGCGCCAGCACATCGCCGCGACCTGGCGCCTCTACGCCGAAACGGGTCCGCGCGTGATCTGGGTCGAGGACGACATTCGCACGTTCAACCACGCCCCTGTCCGCTTCGGTTGCTTCTGCCCTCAGCATCTGCGGCGCTTCTCGCAGCACGTCGGGCGTCGCGTCTCGCGGACCGATCTCGTCGCGGCGATACTCAAGCCAGGAAAGCCTCATCCGTGGCGCACCGCGTGGCTCGACATGCTCGGGGAGATCATGATCGACGTCGCCCGATTCCTGGCGCGCACCGTGCACGAGGTCGACCCCGAGATAAGTCTCGGGCTGATGTCCAGCGGCTACCATCATCACTGCGTCGAAGGTCGGCGCTGGAGACCCTTTGCCGAGGCGCTCGCCGACGGACGACCGCTCTACAGCCGGGCGCCGCTGGGCAACTACTCGGAAGGGTCGCTGCGCGGTCTCCAGTACAGCCATGCCTCGATCAAGGGCACGCGGCATGTCATGCCGCCCGACACGATCGAGCAATCCGAAGTCGAGAACTTCACCTTCGGCCCGTGGTCCAACAGCGCGACGTTCACATTTCTCAAGATGGCCGTCTCGTTCGCGTACGGAAGCCACGGGGTGACGATGAACCTCTTCGAACACAGCGGCGTGCCGATGGAGGCCGAGCCGCAGTTCGGCCGGATGCTTGCCGACCGCAAGCCGTTTCTCGAAGCGCTCGCCGCGGTCTGCCAGCAGCCCGGTCGTTATCGCGGCGTGCGCCTGCTGCACCACGAACGCGCCGCGCACGTCATGCGACTGCAGAAGGGAGACGACTACGATCGTCTCGCACCCGACCACGGACCGCACGTCGAAGCACTCGAAGCCCTTGGTATTCCGACGACCTGCGACGATGAATCGGTCGTGAGCCTGTGCGGCCAGACCGTTGCGGCGATGAGCGACGACGAGATTCGGTCGGTGCTGCGGCACGGTGTTCTGATCGACGCGGTATCCGCCGGCATTCTTGTCGAACGCGGCTTCGGACGGGATACGGGCATTCGATCGATCGCGTCACCGCGTCCGATCTACGACCTCGGCCCGCTCGGCGCCGAGGCATTCGAACACGAAGAATTCGGCGGCGCACCGAATACCTACCTGACCACGACGATCGGCGGCGGCGCCGAGCCGCGCGTCAGTGCGATCGAGCCGGTTCGCAGCGCCCGAGTCATCAGCTGGTTCGTCGATCCGGATCGGAAACGACACCTGCCCTGCATGTTCGCGTACGAGAATCGGCACCGCGGGCGCGTCGTCGTGCAGGCGTACGACGTAGGCAGCATCAGTGCTCAACCGTATTGCCGACCGCTCCGCGTCAGGCAGATGCAGCATGCGATGCAATGGCTCGCCGGCAATGATCTTCCACTTGTCGTGCATGGCGACGGCGCCTGGCCACTGGCCTTTCGCAAGGATTGCGATCGGCACATCGTGCTCGGGATGTTCAACCTGTCGCTGGATGACTGGGGCGAGGTCACTTTCGACCTCGACGGTCGCGCGAGCCGCGGCGTCGACCGCATCCACGTGCTCGACCCGCACGGCCGCTGGCGCGCGAACGCCGGTCTCAGCACGCATCGCAGTCGAGGGCGATGGCTGGTTCGGTGCGACCGCGCCGTGTCCCATCAACTGCCGCTGGTCGTGCTGGTGAGACGAAAGGACGCGTGAGATCGGGGTTGCGGACCGGAGAGCGCCACGGATGGACACCGGCGGGTTCCGGGAGATCCGTGCGAAGAGGAGCGCGCATGCCTGGATCTGCCGCGTCGCGCCAGCAGCGCGGTGACCGCCACGAACGTCACGAGCGCAGACGGCTCGGGCACGTAGTGCGTCAGAACGCGAATCTGCATCACTTCGGCGCCGACGACGCCTCCGCTGACGGTCAGCATTCTCAGGTCCCGTGACAGCCGGATGAAACTGTCGCCGGAAAGCGCCCGGCCTCGCAGTGCCGTCGCGTATCGTCCGAAGGACCCAAGCTGCCCATCGGTCTGCGCCAGCAACGCTTCGTCGACGATGACACCGATGATCGGCTCCTCGAACGTGACCCGCCCGATATAGGACGCCGGTGAAGCTGGATCACCGACCGGATCGAACTGAACGAGATAGACCGAGACCGGCGTGTCGGCCGGCAGCGCCCCTGCCGTCACCGCCAGGTTGGTCGCGTCATCGTACCTGGCGTCCGGCTCGGGAACGATGTCTACCTGGCTCTGCCGGCTCAGTCGATCGCGTCGCTCGAGCATCACGAAGACCGAGTCGTCGCGCTCGAAGGCCCCTTCGCTCAAGTCATTCGGCCGATCGGCGGGCACCGTGAGCATGCCGGACATGCCGACCACGCCCACGCCGATCGGATCAAGCTGCTCGCCGTAATGCTGCGCGATCGTTCCCGGATCGATCGCGTGGTTATAGAAGCGCAACAGCGCCACGTCGCCGTCCAGCGCCGCGTCGGCGGGAAGCGGGATCGAATCGCCCGCACTGCCTCCGACGCCGTCGCCGCCGCGGCCTCCGAGCCCCGCCCTGTCGAACCGGTCCCACTTGATCTGCTCGGCGGAACCTGTCGCGCCCTGCGCGCGCCCGCGCAGGGCGCCGTTCACGTAGAGCTCCGCGAATCGATCCGAGTCGTCGTCGCTGAAAACGCCGACGACATGCACGAAGTCCTGCGTCGGGTCGGCGAAAAGGTCAAGGCTCGCCGATACGGTGAGCGCCTGTCCTTCCGCGTCGCGCACGCGAAACCGAAGGTCGGTCGCGTCACCGTCGCCGTCCTCGTCGCCCACCGCCATCGAAATACCGGCATCACTGCTCCCGGACTCGAACACCAGGTGCGGGCGGTCGAGGCGGTCCAGCCGAACCCAGGCCTCGACGGTCGCCGAGTGATCGCCGTCGAGCCCCACGACGCCGGCAGGGTCGGCGACGTTGAAGAAGATGCGCTCGGCGCGATCGTCACCGTCGAACCGCAGCGCGTGACGCGGCAGCCCCGGCTGGTGCGGATCAATCGCGACGTGCGCGGGACGCGACGCGTCGTCTTCGGGGAACGTCCAGAGCTCGCGATCCTTGTAGTCGACGTTTTCGACGGCGCGCCACGTCTTCGGATGCCTGGCCAGCGCCATCTCAAGGTCGCGCTCATCGACGATGCCGTCCGCGTTGAGATCGCTGCGCTGCCGGGTCGTCCCGAGGCTGGCTCGGAGGATGTCCAGCTCGACGTCATCCTGCGGACCGAGGTGATCCGCGTTCCAGGTCAGCACGGCCGGATCCCTCACGTCGTAAGGCAGCGAAGCGTCGACCGCTTCGAGCCAGTCGTTCAGCTTCTGGTGCAGCTGCGCGGTCAGATCCGGCATTTCGTCGGCGAGGTTGCTCGAATCGTCGAGGCGTTCGCTTTCGTGCGGGTTCGCGCCGATGTGGAACAGGTGAAGGTTTCGCGCGTCCGGCCCGGGCACGCCGTAGGTCTTCACGAGCTTGTAGGCCCCGTCGATCACCGCGGACGAAAGATGCGGTTGATTGGTGTAGTGAAAGTAGATCGCCCCGTCCTCCGCATGCTGCCTCGAAAGCGACGTCATCCCGTCAGGCAGATCTCCGCCGTTCTCAAGGATCGGCATCAGGCTCGTGCCCTCGATGCCGTCGTGCATGTCGTACGGCGAGCCCGCCATGTCCGCAATCGTCGTGAAGACATCCATGGCGATGACCGGCACGTCGCTCACGGTTCCGGGTGCGATGCCGGGCCCCTTGACGATCATCGGCACGCGGATGCCGCCCTCCCAGAGCATGTCCTTGCCGCCGAAGAGCGGGACGTTGCGCGGATTGCCGCCCCAGGGGCTCGAAAGCCAACGGCCACCGTTATCCGAGGTGTAGATGACGTAGGTTTCATCGTCGACGCCGAGGTCGCGAATCCTGTCGAGCACCATGCCGACGCTGGTGTCGAGGTTCTCGGTCATCGCCGCGAATTCGTGATCGCGATGCATCTGTCCGCGCGGCAGGTCGTTGTACTTCTGGATCGTCTCGGGCAGCGCGACCGCGGGACCCTTGACGGCGTTGTGGTGAAACTCGACGTAGAAAGGCCGGTCGGCGTCGACGCTGTCCTGGATGAACTGGTTCGCCTGCTCGGCGAAGGAGAACATGAGCTTCGGATCCTCGGCCGCGGGCAACGTGCGGGTGTTGCTCAGCGCGTCGAAGCCCCAGTTGCCGAGGATGGAGGCGGTGCCGTACTTGCCGAAATGGGCCGTCCGGTAGGCCGGGTCGGCCTCCTTGACGACCTGCGCCGCCGACAGATCCGCGCGGTTACCGTCGCGCACCCACGGGCGCGTCAACGCCCGGCCGTAGCCCGACGCGTTCGTCTGGTTGCCGTTGTGCGTGATCTGAAGCTGCGTCCAGCTCTTGCCGGTATGCAGCGCCATCTGCGTCGGACGGCAGATCGGAGAGACGTAGGCGGAGCTGAAGCGCATGCCCTCGTCGGCGAGCGACTGCAGGTTCGGCGTCTGGAAGTAGTCGCTGCCCGACCGCGGGTTGGCGGGATCCATCAGCACCGAGGTGCCGATCCAGCTCTGATCGTCGACGACGATACGGATGATGTTGGGCGATCCTGCCGTGCCGGCCGGCGCGACAACGGCGAGGCCAGCGAAGACGATCGCCGTCATCGAAGGCACCGCCCCGATCAGGCCTGCAATCCGGGCGCAGAGGGTCCTCGTTCTCGCGAAGCGGGCGGCCATGCTCGTGACGTTCTTTTTCCTTCGACCGGGTCAGCACCCGGTCCTTCATTCATTGTAGGCGCGGCGAACGCGCGGCAGGCGGCCCCGCACGGGATGGCCGGGCGGGGCCTTTCGCGGTCCGATGATGTTCAGGCCGATGCCTACTCCGGCCAGACCGCGCTTCCGTCTACTCCACCAGGCACGCCATTTCGAGCATGTGGATCCACATGTTGTCGACGGCCGACGGTGGCGGCTCCTGGTGCTCGTGCATGCGGGTCTGCCAGGCGTCATTCGCTTTCGATTCGGCAAGCTTCGCCCGGGTGGCCTCCCAGTCCTCGCACTCGAAGTATCCGAACACGATGCCGTCCGGCCCCATCCATACGCTGCTGTTGCTGATGCCGGCGGCCTTGATGTCGGCCGTAAGCTCCGGCGGGAGTGCCGAATGGTCGGCCAGGTAGGCATCGATGTGATCCGGCTTGATCTTGATCATGAAGGCGTGGCGCTGCATGCGTGCTCCTCGTTCCGGCGTGACGTGATCTCTGGTCGACTGTAAGGCAATTCATCGTCCCGCGGCTCGGTCGCCGATCTACCTCGCGGATCTACAATGACCCTAACGAATGACCCTAACGAATGACCCTAACGAATGACCCTAACGCGGCTGAGCCGCCACGATCAGGAAGAATCTAATGATCCCCGCCGTGACCCCGCGAGAGCGCATCGAGGCCGTGTTCACCGGGCAAGCGCAGGACCGCGTACCCGTTCACCATATCGGCATATCCAGCAGGGTCGCGACGAAGCTCCTGGGCCGGGAAGCATGCGTCGGCGGCGGCGTGAACCAGTGGCGCGAGTCCGTGGCGCGATGGGAAGGTCCGGACGCTCTCGCCGCGTTCGCCGAGCGCACCGCCCACGACGCCATCGATATCGCGATCGCCATGGACCAGGATCTCGTCCGTCCGGGTTACTGGCGGGAATCGCGCACGCCCGTCGCGCGCCTCGACGAGTACACGTTTCGCTACGAGGGACCTCCCGAAGCGTACGTGCCCGGAGGCGGCGCCCCGATCGATCCGCGCGGTGACCCGGCATGGGAGGTGAAACGGCTCAACCCCGAGACCGAGCTGTTCTACACGATCGACGCCGCGCCGCGGCCGCTGCTCACGGTCGGAGACCTGGCCACCTTCGTCTCGCGACTCGAACAGTCTGCGGCCGACTACGCTCCCACGGCCGCGACCTTCGCCGACATCGGGCACGCGCTGGACGCGGTGGCCGACGAGCGCGCGGTCCGAGCCACGGGTGCAGGACTTGCCGTGCCGATGGACGACGCAGTATGGATGGAGGCCCTGCTCGAGCGCCCCGACCTCGTCGAGCGCTGTCTCGACGCCCAGGTCGAACGTGCCCTGAAGAACATCCCCGTCCTGGTCGACATGGGCGCCCACCTCATTTTCGGCGGCGGGGATTTCGCGATCGACGGCGGCCCGATGTATTCGCCCGACCTGTTTCACCGGATCATGCTTCCGCGCCTGCGGCGCATCTCGAAGGCGTGTCATGACGCGGGCGCCTTTCACCTGTTCGGCAGCGACGGCGACGTCCGGCCCGTGGCCGCCGATCTCTATGGCGGCTCGGAAATCGACGGGCATTACGAGTTCGATCGGCGAGCGGGCATGAGCGCCTCCGCCGTGCACGCCGAGCATCCGAACCTGGCGATGCTCGGCGGCATTTCCAGCTGGACGCTCCACCGCGGCAGCATCGACGACGTGCGGGCCGAGGTGCGGCTCTGCCTGGCGGAGGCCCGAGAAACCGGCAAGCTGATCGTCGGCTGCTCCAACGTCATCATGCCGCAGGTGCCGGATGAGAACCTCGCCGCGCTGGTCGAGACCCTGGCCGAGCGATGATCCGCGGTGCGAGCGAAAAGTTTCTGGCACGGTGGAACTGACGGCGCTATCGTGACGTAGCAGACCAATGGGCGACGCCGCGGCGCGTCGCGCAATCTCTGCTCAGGGGTACCGGGTCGGTCTCAGTGTCACGGTGACGACCGCCTGGTGGGCAGGTTCAGGCGGAACCGGCGACCTGCTGCTGACCAACGGCGCGCGTCTCGTCGGCGAAGGCCTGACGCTCGAGAATCGTCTCGTTCACTACAGCACCCAGATCAAGGATCGCATCGTTCCGGAAACCGAGACGGCCAGGGCGTCGCCGCGCTCGCGCCGGAACGATTCGCGTTGACTCTGCGACCGACCGGCGCGTCCGGAAATGGTATCCTTTCCCGTCGCCGCCTGTTTTGGGAACGGCTGATGGGAACACCATGATGACACGCCTGCTTCTTGTGTCGACACTCGTGATCGTCACGATCACCGGAACCGCGATCGCGGATCGTCCCGCCGACTTCGGCAAGCGATGGGTGCGCGCGCATCCATACGCTCTGACCGGGCTGCTTCAGTTCGGCAACTTCGACGCGGAGCAGTATCGCCGCGCCATCAGCGACCTTGCCGTGCCCTGGAAGCAGGAAGAGGGGCTGATGAAGAGCATCGTGGCGTCCAACCTGCCCTGGATCGGTCACATCACGGCGCGCAAGGGCCCCGACGACAAGTTCGAGCAGAAGATCGCCGCGTGGATGGCGGATTACAAGGGGTGCGAAGGCTTTATCTTCAACGATGAGCCGAACCTGTCGGGCATGCCGGATACCGGGCGCCTCGTCGCCTGGTTCAGGAAGCATCACCCCGACCTGGTCGCCATGTCCAATGCGCTACCGTTCGGCGACAAACCGTGGAACTATGCCGGCCTCCCATCGGGCGGCGCGTACGACTACGAGACATACATCGAAGACTTCATCCGGGTCATCAAGCCGGACATCATGATGGTGGACATCTACCCGTTCCAGAGCCAGGGCGGCCCGGCCAACCTGTTCCTCTGGAACCTGCAGGTCGTGCGCGAGAAGTCGCTGGCGGCGGGCATCCCCTACTGGCTGTGGGTGCAGGCGTACATCGTGAAGAACCGTCGACTGCCGAGCGACAGCGACAACCGCATGCAGTTGTTCAGCGCGCTGACGATGGGTTTCACGGGGCTCGCGTACTTCACCTATGACGGCAGCTTCACCGAGGGCCTGCTGATCCGCGGCGAGAAGAAGTCGGTCCTGTTCGACGACGCGGTGAAGGCCAACCGTGAACTGCGCAACATCGCCGGACCGATTCGGTTCCTGACCAGCACGACTGTCCGCTTCGTCAAGGCAACGAACGGCTCGGTCGTGCCGCAGGGCGTGCTCGCGTTCGACAAGTACACCCACCCCGAGCCGATCATCACGAATATCACCGTCGAAGCGCCGACGGTACCGCCCCACCAGCCGGAGGACGAGCCGACCTACCTCGTTGACGCGCCTTACCACGGCGGTCTGCTCGGTCACTTTCGCGATGACGACGGCGCTCGTTACTTCATGCTCAGCAACCTCCTGCACAGCCTCACTGCGCGGGCCGAGGAGCGCGAGATGACGTTCGTGATCCACTTCGATCCAACCGTCAAGCGGGTGCAGCGCGTCCGCCGCAGCGACGGCGAAGTCGAGCAGCTTGACGTGGATCCCGAGAACGGCCTGACGATCACGCTACCGGGTGGCACGGGCGACCTGTTCAGGATCTCGCCGGGACCGTTCGTCGGATTGTGACGAGTCGAAGAGTCGGAAGGTCGAAAGTCGAAGGCGCGCGTGACGGCGAATCCATCGCGCGACTGCTCCCTTGTACCGGTGGTGCGCAGATGGATCCTTCCGGCGGGATTGGACCCCCGATGCCTGACCGCTGCCCTGCCTGTGGATCGAAGGCCGAGCCGTCGGCCGACGGGAAGTGCCCGCAATGCGGCCAGGCGCCCGTCAGGTCGGGACCGACGCAACCGATTCTGAACGAACCCAGCGGTGGCGCCGGCGACATGCCGGCGTCCAGCGCGAAGCGCGCGTTTCGGCGCATGATCGAGCGGATCGAAGAGGAAGCGAAGTCACGGCCGCGACGGCACAAGCTCAAGGCGCTGATCGTCGGCCTCCTCGGCTACCTGCTCATCTTCGGCATCCTGGCCACGCTGTTTGGTCTGATCGCGACCGGAGCCTATCGATCCCTGGGCCCGAGCAGGAACAGCGCGTTGTGGTTCGCCGTGATGCTCGCAGCGGCGTGGGTGCTGATCGCCTTCCTTCGCGGTGCGGTCAGGCGGCTGCCCGCGCCGTCAGGACTGCTCGTGCGTCGGCATCACGCCCCGACGTTCTTCGACCTGATCGAGGAAGCGCGGAAGGAGGCGGGCGGCCCGCGACAGCGCAGGATCTTCCTGGACGCCTCCGGCACCGCGGGCCTGAATCTCCGACCCTGGCTGGGCCTGCTCGGCCGAACGACGCATACGCTGATCGTGGGCCTGCCACTGCTCGCGGGAGTCAGCACGGACCAGTGCCTGGCGATTCTGACCCACGAGTTCGGACACACGACCGGCGCAGGCAGCAGGATCGACGAACTGCTCAAGATCGCGCATCAGCGGTGGTCACTCGCGCTCACGACGCGCCCTCCCTTTCTCACGGTGAGGTTCGCCAACTGGTACATCCGGAAGCTGTCGGCGTATCTCGTCGTCGTGGGTCGCCGCACGGAGTACGCGGCGGACCATGCCGCGGCGCGTCTCACGGGCAACCGCGTCGTCGGCGACGCGCTGCTTCGCACGACGATCGTCCAGTCCTACATCGATCGCGACTACTGGCCGACATTGATGGAGCAGGCGCGGCAGGTCGTCACGCCACCCAGCAACGCGCTGTCCGACCTGATCCGACGGATCACCGACGGCACCGTCGATGCGACTGGCAAGAGCGCCATGCGACGTTCGCTCGCGCACCAGACCGACGAGGAGGACACGCACCCGTGTCTGCGCGATCGCCTGAAGCGACTTCAATGGCCGGCGCCGGAGATCGATCTCGACCAGACGGGCATCGGTGACCTCCCGATGCCGCGCGTCCCGAACCAAAGCGTGCTCGACGAGCGCTATCCCTCGCTCGTTCGGGATCACCTGGTCAGCAGCATGGACCGGGGTATCGTCGGCGAGATGGCGGACAACTGGGCCAATGAGCACAACGCGATCCAGGCCGCGCGTCGAGAGCTCGAGAAGGAGAGAGAGCCCGGACCCGACACGAGGGTCCAGGACCTGATGCGCTACGCGGCGATGCAGAACGACGTGCACGGCATCGAGCAGGCCGTGCCCTTCCTGAAGCAGGTCATCGAACGGGACGAGCACCATCCGCGGGCGAACTACGTCCTCGGCGAGCACCTGGCGCGCCGCGACGATGAGGAGAGCCTTCCCTACCTCGAGCGAGCGGCGGCTTCGTGTCATCCCTGGTTCGCGCCGCAGGCCGCGGAGCAGATGTACCTGTTCCATCGGGACGCAGGCCACCATGACGCGGCCGTGCGCTGCCACGAGCGTCTCGAGCAGGTCAACCTGAAGCTCGAGGAGCTGCATGTCGAGCTCAACGCGCTGTCGCCGGACACCCGGCTGATGACGCACAACCTCGACGACCGCGAGATCGTCCGGATGCAGGAAGCCGCCGCCCTGGTGCCCCGCATCAAGCGCCTCTACGTCTGTCGCCGACCGCTGAAGACACTGCCCTATCTCCCGTTTCACTTGATCGGCGTCGACGTCCGACCGCCGTGGTACGGCCTGCAGAGCGCCCGCGACGAAAGCGGCATCTGCAGCCAGCTCCTGGGCATCGTGAACCTCGACGAACCCTTCACCGTCTATCCCCTCTCGCAAGTGGAATGGCTTCGCAAGACCATGACGAAGGTGCCGTCGTCGGAGGTATACGGCTAGGGCTTTTCGGAGAAACAGCGTTTGAGGGCGGTGCTCCTGCAAACCACGCAACGACGGCGGCGCGCCTCCCGAGCGTTCCGACTCTCCGACTCCTGGACTTCGATCGCGATGTCCTACAATCTCGGGGTAACCAATGTCCCAGGTCTCTTCACGAAGCATCGGAGTGGATACGACCGGCGACCGGCACTACGCGTGCCGTCGCATGATCGTCGGCCCGTGGGTCAATCAGCCTGAAGAGTACGAGGGTTACAACGGCTTCGTCGGGTGGGCCGGCATCGCGCGGACGCGCGCCGGCCGCTGGCTGCTGACCTTCACGTCCGGCCTGTGGCACGCGACGCTTCCCTGGACCGAGGAGATTCGGCGCGATCCCGAATGTCGTGCAAGGTTCGAGGCCTGGCACGCGCTGGGCCTGCCTGACATGTACGCTCCGCGCGGCGGCCGTGCGCACATCATGCACAGCGACGACGAAGGTCTGACCTGGTCGAAACCGACGACCCTCGTCGACACCGACAGTGACGATCGGCACCCCGGCATTCTCGAGCTTGCCGACGGCTCGCTGATGTGCACGTTCTTCTCGTCGCGGTTTCCACACTGCTCCGTCGCCCGTTACATGCTCTCCCGTGACGGCGGGGAAAGCTGGTCCGAGCCGATAGGCCTGCCGGGCTCGCCGCCGCACGCGGGGTTCGGCAACGGGCCCGCGATCACGCTTCGAGACGGCACGGTCGTCTGGGCGACGCGCGGCGCTTTCGACCCTGATCAACCGCATGACTGCATCGGCGTCATGCGCTCGCGCGACCATGCCCGCACCTTCGAGCTTGCGGCGACCATCAAGGCCGATCGCCACCTGTCGGAACCGACGATCGTCGAAGTCGCGGACCAGGTGCTCACGATGGCCATCCGGCGCGAAGGCGACTTCTGCTATTCGCAGGACGGTGGGCTGAGCTGGGAGCACACCGCCTCGACCGGCTGGGGGATCTACGATCCGCACCTGGTCATGGCCCCCAACGGCGTGCTCGCACTCTTTCACGGATCCTATTTGAAGGAAGGCGGCATCCACGTGCTGCTCAGCCCCGACGGCGGACGCACCTGGCACGGCCCCGGCAGCGACGCCGGCGTCGTGTACGGCTACAGCGTCGATCCGGGCGTGTACGGGTACTGCCATCCGATGCTCCTGCCCGACGGCACGGTCTACCTTGTCTACCTGCACACCGGCGGCCATGCGCCGGCCGACGCCCGCAGCGAAGCGATCTGGGGGCTGCGCGTCAGTGTCCACGACGACGCCGGCGGCATCGACATTCTCCCGGCCGCGGGATCACCGGCGGATCGCGGCCGCGAAATCACGGACGCGTCGTTGATGTACGGGGGCGATCCGGAGCTGGGCAACCTGCCCTGACCAGTTTGAAATGTCGGAGCGTCGAGGATCGACGACGCGCTGCCGGGAGGCGCCCCGCGACGCCTCCCGCGACTGCGAAACCACTTCCCGATCGAGGCACGGGCCTTCGGAAGCGATCCACAGGTCATTCGCGCCCCCGACTCCCCGACTCCCCGACTCTTAGACTCTTCGGCTCGTCGCGATTATTCTCAACGCCTGGTCATGAATTGCGAGCCCGCTACAGTCCTGCCGCATCCGCCGCCCTACCTCGATGCGATGCACGACTATCTCGTAGCGCACGAGTCCGAGCTGCTGGAGTGGTTCGCATCGCACGAGGCGAAGCGCGAGCACGCCGAGGCCGTGCATCTCGATCTGCTCAAGACGACCTATCGTCTCGACCGCGCCGACCAGGGCGAGCTCTACGCCCAGGCCGACGAAGCCGCCGCCGCGCTCTCGCTCGCCTGCCCCGTCACCTTCTACCAGTCGCAGGACGCCGGCGGCGCTACGAACGCCTCCCTGGCCTACGTCGACGCCGAGGTGCACGTGGTGCTGCAGGGCACGATTCTCTCGACCCTGACCGCGAGCGAAAAGAAGGCGCTGATCGGTCACGAGCTGACGCACTTCCTGCTCTGGCACGGCCGGGACGGCCGCTACCTCACGACGTCGAAGGTTCTGAACGCGATGGCGCTCGACGAGCAGGCCGAGCCCGCGCACCTGGAGAGCGCGCGCCTGTTCGACCTGTACAGCGAAATCTTCTGTGACCGCGGCGCCCTGCACGTCGCCGGCGATCTCAGTGCGACCGTCGCCATGCTGGTCAAGGTCGAGACCGGCCTGTCCGACGTCAGCAGCGAGCGCTACCTCGCCCAGGCTGACGAGATCTTCGCTCAGAGCGAAGTCAGCACCGAAGGTATCTCACACCCGGAGTGCTTCATCCGCTGCCGCGCCCTGCGCCTGCATCACGAATCGCGAGAGGACGCTTCGGCCGGGATCGAAAGGATGATCGAGGGACGGCGCGCCCTCGTCCCGCTCGACCTGCTCGGCCAGCGACGCGTGGCGGAACTGACCCGGCGCCTCATCGAAATCCTTCTTGCGCCGAAATGGATGCAGTCCGAATCGATGCTCGCCCACGCGCGCAGCTACTTCAGCGACTGGAGCCCCGCACCTGGTGCCGATGCCGCCGAGCTCCAGGTGATTGCCGACTTCGACGATTCCCTGAAGACGTACTTCTGCTACGTGCTGCTCGACTTCGTCGCAGCAGACCGCGACCTCGAGGAGGGCCCGCTCGCCGCCGCGATCCTGCTCGCGCGGTCGATCAATCTGGACACCGAGCTTGGCGAGCGCGCGGCGAAGGAGCTGAACCTCCGAAAAAGTCAGATCGAGCAGATTCAGAAGAACGCGGAGCAGCTGGTCGCCGCGGCGGGCACGGAGCCGGCGGCATGAGCAGCTTCCAGGAATTCCTTGCCGAGCGCCTGCAGGACGGCAGCTTCTCCACGGAGGACGTGCTCGCCAGCGGACTGCCCCTGCTTCGCCAGGTCGTCGAGACGCACGCCAGCGGCCTGTGCGCGCCGCTGTACGGCATCGATCGGCTGCACGTCGACGGCGTCAGCATCTGGTACGAGAACGCGCACCGCGTGAGCCCGGTCTCGCAACTGCGGCGAATCCGGAAGCTCGATCGGGCGCGAGGCGGCGCCATCGAAGTCGTGCGCGAACATCGTCGAAAGACACGCGTCGAGGAGGGCGAGGTCGCGGTCACCGATCTCGCGATCGGCGCGCCCGACGACGACATCGCACGACCGGTCTACCTTCCGGGCTTCGTCGCCTGGGAGCACCGTCTCGACCATCACGATCCGCTCGTCGACGTCTTCAGCGCCGGGATGATCCTCGCGAGTCTCGCCTGCGGCCTGAACCTGGGCGACGTCGACGATCTCCGTACGTTCGTAGCGCATCGCGGCAACCTGTTCGCACTCAACCCTCGCCTGCACCCGGTCGTCGCCAGGGCCATCGTCGCGATGACCGAGCTGAGCCGGCACCGGCGCCCCCAGGATCTCGCCGCCGTGCTGCGCACCCTGGAGAACCATCGTGACCAGGAGGTCGACCTCGATCTCGAGCTTGCCCGCGTCGAGGACTTCGAGCGCCGCGACGGGCTCGCCAAGCAGCGGATCATCCTGACGCGTCTTCAGGAGCGGCTCTTCGAGATCTCGCGCCGCAACCGCCTCCTGCACTTCCGGCCGACGATGCAGACGCTCAACCTGACGAACGCGTCGGTTCCGCTCTCGTTCGACATCGAGCACATCCGTCCCGACCAGGTCCTCACCTGGCACGGCACGTTTCGCAACGAAGTGATCGCGGGCAAGGCGGTGTCGCTCAGCAAGTATCTGGATTTCCGAGAGGTGCTCTACCTGCCCGGCACCATGGACCGAATCCGCGCCGAGTCCCGGCGCGACTACGCCGAATTCGGGTTCGAGCAGATGCGTCTTGCCGTCTGTTTCCTGCGCTGGGCGAACCTGAAGGAGGAGCCGCCCGAGGCGTATGACTCACCGCTCGTGCTGCTGCCGGTCCGCCTGCAGAAGAAGAAAGGCGTCCGCGACACCTGGTTCCTGGAGCCGCTGAGCGACGAGGCCGAGATCAACCCCGTCCTGCGCCACCTGTTCAAGCAGCTTTACGACATCGACCTGCCCGAGACCGTCACCCTCACGGACGATCGTCTCGACGAATTGCACGCCGATCTCGTCGCACAGATCCAGGCGAGCGAGCCCGGCGTCACGCTGGCGAAGATCGACCGGCCGCGCATCGACCTGATCCACGACCAGGCGCGGCGCCGTCTCGACCGATACTGCCGGCGCGCTCGGCTCAGCGGGCGCGGCGTCCGACGCTTCCACGACATCGACTACAGCTACGATCCGGCCAACTACCACCCGCTCGGGCTTCAGCTTTTCAACGCCATGGTGCGGCCGGGCCGGACCCAACTCGCCGCGATCGTCGAGCAGCGGCCGCGGCCGCGCACGCACGTCGCGCCCGAAGCCGCGCCGATCGCGAGCCGACAGCGACAGTTCTACGCATTACGCGAAGACGACAACGGCAACCCGTTCGCATGGGAGTACGACCTGTGCCGCGTCACACTCGGCAACTTCCGCTACCGGAAGATGACGCTCGTCCGGGACTACGCCGACCTGTTGCGCGACGGCCGGACCAACCCCGCGTTCGATGCGTCGTTCTCGCTCAGCCCGCGCCCCGATCCGTCGCCGGAAGCCGCGGCGCCGCCGCTCGAGGAGCGCATCCACGTCGTCCCGTGCGATCCGACGCAGGCTGGTGCCGTGGCCCGCGCCCAGTCGGGAGAGAGCTACATCATCCAGGGTCCGCCGGGCACCGGAAAGTCGCAGACGATCACGAACCTGATCGCCGACTACGTGATGCGCGGCAAGCGCGTGCTGTTCGTCTGCGAGAAGCGCGCCGCGATCGACGTGGTCTACCACCGCCTGCGCCAACTGGGCCTGCACGCGCTCTGCTGCCTGATTCATGACTCCCAGGCCGACAAGAAGTCGTTCGTCATGGATCTGAAGCAGACCTACGAGACGTTTCTGGACGAGAGCGCAAGGGGTCGCGGCCACACCGGCGCCCGGAAGCGCCTCATCCGAATCATCCGCGACGAGCTTCAGCCGCTGGAGCGGTTCAACGACGCGATGCTCGAAGCACCCGACCAGGCCGGCGCTTCGACGCGCGACGTGCTCGATCGCGCGATTCATCTCGCCAATCGACGACCGACCCTGACACCGATCGAGCAAGAGCGCCTGCCGCCCTATCGCACGTGGGTCGAGCACCGGTCCCGACTGAGCGCGGTCGACGACATCATCCGCGACATCCAGACAGACGGGATCTTCTCCCGCCACCCGCTGCGGCGACTGCATCCCGACGTGCGTCACGCGGAGCGGCCGCTCGAGTTGCTTACGACCCATCTCGACACCGCCCGGCAGGCGCTGCAGCGCCTCATCGGGATGCTGCGCGACCAGTCGATCGACGAGGCGCTCTGGCCGAACCTGGACGGTGCGGCGGCGCTGATGGGCTACGTCGGCCGCATCCACGAGCTGGCTCAGCGGAACCTGTGCAACATCCTGAACGACCTGGGTGAGGCGGGACGGCGGTATGCGTCGCGCATCGAGGACTACGAACGGAGCCTCGGAGCACTCGACGAGAAACAGAAGGCCACCGCGAACTGGCGGGAACGGATTCCGCCGGACGAGATCGAGATCGCGCTGGAGCAGGCGCGGGCGTTCGAGCGCGACTGGCTTCGCCTGCTCAAGCCCGACTGGTGGCGCCTGCGCGGGGTGATCCGGAAACGATACGATTTCGCGGCACACGCGGTCCGTCCTTCGTGGGTGCGTGTGCTGACCGCGTTGCGCGAGGAATACGAGGAAGAGACAACGGTTCGTGAGACCGCCCGGACCATCGCCCAAGATCTCGAGCTTGATGACGATCTGGATCGCGTGATTCGCAGCGTCCACGCCGTCAACCGGCACATCCGGCAGGCCGAGGCGCCGCTCCAGGCGTTTCATCGCGACCTGGTGCAGTCCAGTCGCGCCGACGAGCGCGTCCTCAGGATGGCGGCCGCGCGCGGAGAATACGAGACGATCACGAGCGCCCTGGAATCCTGCCTCGACGGATTCGGGGAGCCTTCGCTGCCGCAGCTAGAGGTTGATCTCGACGAGACGCACGCCGCGCTGGACGAGCTTCCGGAGTACCTGTCCTGCCTGACCCATCTCGTCGAGCTGCCGGAATCCCTGCGGCAGGCTCTCGGCGACCTGCCGCTGACGGTCGCGCAGATCGAGGCAGCGATGGCCGGCGCCACGGCGGACGAGATCTGCCGGACGCGGCGCGAGCTGAGCCGATTCACGTCCGCCGCGCGCCGCCGACACGTGCAACGGCTCGAGGTCCTTTACGAGGGATGGCTCGAAGGCAACGCCCGCGTCGTCCATGACGCGGTGCGCCGCCAGTTCCTGGAGTGCATCCGGACCTGCTCGCTGACGGCGGCCGAGCTCACGTCGGAGCAGAAGACCTTCAAGAAGCGCTTCAATCGCGGCCGACGCGAGCTCGAGCACGAGTTCGCCAAGTCGATGCGGTACCGGTCGGTGCGCGACCTTGTCGCGGGCGACACCGGCATGGTCGTGCAGGTGCTCAAGCCGGTCTGGCTGATGAGCCCGCTCAGCGTCTCGGACGCGCTGCCGCTCGACGGCGAGTCCTACGACGTCGTGATCTTCGACGAGGCCAGCCAGATCACGCTGGAGGAGGCGGTCCCGTCCATCTTCCGCGCCCGCCAGGCCATCGTCGTCGGCGACGAGATGCAGCTTCCGCCCACCAACTTCTTCAGCGCCAAGCAGAGCGAGGACGAGGAGTCGGTCCGCATCGAGGAGGACGGCGAGGTCGTCGACTACGATCTCGCCGGCAACAGCTTCCTCAATCACGCCGCGCGCAACCTTTCCTCGCAGCTCCTGGGCTGGCATTACCGCAGCCGCTCGGAATCGCTCATCAGCTTCTCGAACTGGGCCTTCTACCAGGGAAGGCTGCTGACGGTGCCCGAGGAGCAGTTCGCCGTCGCCGAGCAGAACGAGATCCGCGCGACCACCGCCGACGCGGGGCGCGGCCACGTCGCGGCGCTGCGATCGCGGCCGATCAGCTTCCACTTCATGGACGAGGGCGTGTACCACAAGCGCCGCAACCGGATGGAAGCCGACTACATCGCGCACCTCGTGCACGAGCTTCTGATGGGCGACACCGGCATGAGCATCGGCATCGTCGCGTTCTCCGAGGCGCAGCAGGGTGAGATCGAGTCGGCCCTCGAACGGCTCGGCCGCAGCGACAACCTCTTTCGCGACCGCCTGGAGACCGAGATCGAGCGCGAGGAGGACGGCCAGTTCATCGGCCTGCTCGTCAAGAACCTCGAGAACATCCAGGGCGACGAGCGCGACATCGTCATCATGAGCATCTGCTACGGGCACAACCCGGACGGCCGGATGCTCATGAACTTCGGCCCGATCAACCAGAGCGGCGGCGAGAAGCGTCTCAACGTCGCGTTCTCGCGCGCCAAGCACCACATGGCGATCGTGAGCTCGATCCGTCACACCGACATCACCAACGAGTACAACGACGGGGCGAGCTGCCTGAAGAGCTACCTGCACTACGCCGACGCGAGCTCGCGCGGCGACGCCGCGACGGCCCGACGCGTGCTCGGCGAGCTCGCCGTATGGCGCGAGGACGACGCGACGTCGGCGCCGAAGGAAAGCCCCGTCGCACGGGCCATCGCGCAGGCGCTGCGGGACCGCGGTCACGCCGTCGACCTGAACGTCGGCATGTCCCATTTCCGCTGCGACCTTGCCGTCCGATCGGGCACCGACAGCCGCTACGACCTCGGCATCCTCGTCGACTCGCGATCGTACTACGAGCAGTCGGACCTGCTCGAGCGGGACATGATGAAGCCGCGCCTGCTGCGCCATTTCGGGTGGCGCGTCACGCACGTTCTCTCGAAGGAGTGGTTCATGGATCCCGATGCGGTGCTGCAGCGCCTCGAGGCGCGGATCGCGGGCGCGGAAGAGGAAGGACATGTCGACACGGCACAGCTCGAAGCCGACCTCGAGCGCATTTACGAAGAGGCGGCGCAGGCCGTGGACGAGGAAGAGAAGGAGAAGGATGCAGAGGCAGAGGCAGAGGCAGAGCAGACGCATGCCGAACCCGAAGCGGCGGGCGCGGCAGACGGCCAGGCCGAGGTTCAGGAAGGCGAGCCATCGAGCGCCGACACCCGATACTTCGAGCTCAGTGACGACAAGTCGAGCAAGTACTGGCAGATCACGCTGAGCGGCAGCGCATACACGGTCCGTTTCGGCCGCCTCGGATCGAAGGGCCAGTCGCGCACGAAGTCGTTCAGGAATCCGCCCGTCGCCGAGGAGGCGATGCGCAAGGCGATCCAGCAGAAGCTGAAGAAGGGGTACCGGGAGAAACCGCGATCGGGGTGAGCCCGGATCCGCTGCTTGTGCCCGGGCCCGAGGCCGCTCGGGGACGGGTACGGGAACGGGAACGGGTTCCACCTCCCCCGCCTTGATCTAAAGATAGTTTAGTCTTATTATATCTGTGGCGAGACCGGGACAAGGGCCCGGGCGATGTCACCGCATCGCGACATATCCAGGGATCGGCTTCCGATCCGCACCGCGCGCCGCCTCGCGCACGTCATGAATGCTTTTGGACCAGGAGAGCGCCTATGGCACACCCCGTCGGCGATCGTGACCCATTCTCATTCTCACTTTGACTCGAAGGAGCGCCATCATGAACGCTCGAACCTTCATCGCTTCGATCATCGTGCTTCTGGCGGCCGCCGCCGCACCGGCGACCATCATCATTCAGCCGCCTGACGCCAACGTCGTGCCCAACGAACCGCCGCTCGGTCCCGGTTTCGTGACGCAGGACCTCGTCGTCGACACCGACACTGCCTGGTTCGGCGCCCAGCTGATCGTGACCCTCGATCAGCCGGACCAGATCTATCGGGACGCGCAGGGCCAGGCCACGGGCCAGTCGCCCGACCCCGCGTTCTTCGTCGTGTTCCCGACGCTCGAGTTCGATACGTACATGAGCACCGGCACGCTCGGCGAGGCCGTCAGCATCATCGGCGGCGCCAACGACCTGACCGGGAACCCGGGGATCCCGGGCCCTTCGGACATCAACGGCGACGGCATCGTGGGCATGAACGACATGTACATTCTCATCCAGAACTTCCTGATGACCGTGCCACCGGGCACCGACGGCGACATCGACGGAGACGGGACGGTCACCGCGACCGACCTCGCAATCTTCAGAATCGACTGGGACGATCCGGGCGCCTTCGACGCGACCTCGATCAACGCCGCCTGGATCCGATCGGGCGTCGGCGGCACGGGCCCCCTGTCCCTGGCCCGGGTGACGCTGGCCGACACGGCGCAGGGCACGTGGGAATTCCTGGTGATGGCCGAGGACCAGGGCGGCCTGGTGCGGGCGAACCTCGGCGGCCCCGTCGTCGACGGCGTCATGCGGATCCCCGAGCCGACGTCACTGACCCTGTTCGTGCTGATCGTCCTGTTCGTCGCGATCGCCTCACGGCACCGACCGGCGTCGTGGAAGCCGATCGAATCCCGAATCCAAGGAGCACGATCATGATCAGTCACCGGAACGATCAAGGCGCGACGCGACCTCGTTTCACCGTGCTCGGCCGGCGATGGCTTCTCCTGGGCGCCACCCTGGCATGGATGCTCATTCCCCTCGAGTGCGCCTGGGGCACGATCATCATCCACCCGCCGGAGGAGAACCTCCGGGCCAACGCGCCACCGCTGGCTTCGGGGTACGTCACGCAGGACATCGTCATCGAGTCGGACACGGCGTGGTTCGGCGCGGAGCTGATCATCAGTCTCGATCAGCCCGACGGGATCTACCAGGACCTGGTGGGGTCGTCGATCGGCCAGTCGCCTTCTCCCGACCATTTTTCCTCGTTTCCCACGCTCGAGTTCGACACGTACATGAGCACCGGCGTGCTCGGCGAAGGGATCGGCTCCATGGGCGGCGCCCCCGATCTCACCGGTCACCCCGGCACGCCGGGGCCTTCCGACATCAACGGTGACGGCCGCGTCGGCCTCGACGATCTGCACGTGCTGATCCTCAATTACGGGTTGTTCGTCGATCCCGGCACCCACGGCGACATCACGGGCAACGGCAGGGTCGACGCCGGCGACTTCGGCGCGCTCGAGTCCGCCTGGGGCGAGACCGGGAGCTTCGACGCCAGCGCCATCAACAAGACCTGGTTCGACTCGACCGGAGCGCCGGGCATATTCGCGATCGCCCGGATCACGCTGGCCGAATCGGCCGGCGGGACGTGGGATCTGCTCGTCCTGGCCGACCCGGAGGGCGGATCGAACCGACGGCGCACCGGCGGCCCCGTCGTCGACGGCGTCATGCTGATCCCCGAGCCGACGTGCCTGATCGCATGGGCCATGTTCGCCCTGATCCTGCTCATGCACCGATCCCGGTCGGCAGCCGCGTGAAGACGCGCGGCGTCCACCGGACAGAGGAATCAGGGAATCCCTGATTCACGTGCGCCGTCCTGGTGACATGATGAAGGCAGCCCGAACGAGGTGCTGCCGATGACGCATCGTGAACGCATGCTGGCCGCCATTGCCGGTCGCCCCACCGACCGCATCCCTTGGGCTCCGCGCCTGGATCTCTGGGCCATCGCCCACCGCGCGCGCGGCGAGAACGGCCATGCGCTCGCAGAAGCGAGCACGCCGCAGATCGCCGACGAGCTGGGCGTGGCGTGCCACGCGGTGCGCGCCGAGTACACGCGGCCGCGCGACCCCGGCGATCTCGCCCTGCGCGCCCTGGGGATTGACAACCATCCGGACTACCCCTACCGCGTCGAGCTTCGCGACCTGTCCATGACCTACGAATCCGAGGGCGGCCGGCACGACACCCGGATCGAGACGCCCGCGGGGGAAGTGACGATGCGTCTGCGCATGACGAACGAGATGGCCGCGGAGGGTATCTCGCTGCCCTACGTCGAGAAGTACCCGATCGAGGAGCCGGAGGACTTCGACCCGGTCGCGATCGTGTTCGAGCACATGGAGGTCGTCCCGACGCCGGAGCGGTACGCGGCATTTCACGAGCGCGTGGGCGAGCGCGGCCTGGCCATCGCCAGCGGCCCGCTCGCGGCCTCGCCGATTCACCTGCTGCTGCACGACGTCATGGCGATGGAGCGCTTCTTCCTCTGCTATGCGGAGGACCGCACCGACCTGGAGGCCCTGGCCGCGCGCATGGATCCACTGTTTGAAGCCATGCTCGAGGCCGTTCTGCAGTGCAAGGCCGAAGTCATCTACTGGGGCGCGAACTATGACCGGGACACGACCTGGCCACCCTTCTTCCGCGAACAGGTCGTGCCGTGGCTGAGACGCGCGAGCCTGCGCGTGCAGGCTGAGGGCAAGTACCTGCTCACACATACCGACGGTGAGAACAAAGGCCTGCTCGATCTCTATCCCGAATGCAGATTCGACGTCGCCGAGTCGGTGTGCCCGAGCCCGATGAGCTCATGCACGCTGGCGCAGATTCGCAAGGGAATGGGCAGGTCCACGACGGTCTGGGGCGGGATTCCCTGCGTGATCCTGCTCGACCAGGCGACGGACGAGCGCGGATTCGAGCGGCACATGGATGAGCTGTTCGCGGAGATCGGCGATGCGGAGCACCTGATCCTCGGGGTGTCGGACGATGTGCCGCCGGACGCGAACCTGCACCGGCTGCAGCGCATCAAGGACTGGATCGAGGACTATGGCCCGGTGGGGGCGAGCTAGCTCTAGTGCAATAAAGAGACGCGAGGTCGAATCAGGGCCGTGCGGTGACGCGCTCCAGGCCAGGGAAGGGGCCGTCTCCGAACTTGAACAGATCGCCCGTCCCGCCGGGGAGCGTGATTTTGAGCGTGCTGTCCCTGACGACGAGTTGCTCGGCGCGCCCGGTTTCACGCGAAAGGCGTGTGACCTGTTTCACGCCGGGGGTGAACGTGAGCGTGATGGTCTGCGCGCACTGCGCGGCCGACAGATCGTGATGGTGCCAGAGATTCACAACCATGAAATACTCCTGGCCGTGGTCGTCTTTGAACGTGCCGATCATTGCATCTTTCCATCTGCCCTGATCGGCAAGTGCGATGTCGCGCAGTTGGGTGGGGAGCATGTCGAGGTCTTGCCAGTTGCGCATGCGCGAAGGCGTGGGGTTGTCGGCCACCTGGCCGTCGTTGTCGTGCCGACCCGCGATGAACGCGACGCCGGTGCTCTCGAGGAATCGCAGGGTTCGGCCCAGATGCGCGACCTCGAGGTTCGCGCGGGCGCAGTGGTAGTACAACTCGGTGGGGTTACTGTCTTTGTCGACGATTGCCGGCCCAACGAGTGGCTCAATGGAACGGCAAGCCTGCGTCGGCGGATCGCTGGAACAGGGCGTCATGGGGATCCCAGGCCAGCAGGGTGTTGAAGCCGGCTTGTCGGTATTGATCGGCCTGCCAGAGTTTGCCGTCGGCCCAACTGCTCAAAGCGCTGAGGTAGAAGGGGTGCGAGCGAACCCAGCGCATGCCGCGGCCCGACTGATCCTGAGCGTTTACCGAACCGCTGATCGCGACGGACACGAGCAGGCCCATCGCCGCGATCGATTGCGTGGGTCGTTGTTTCATCGAGGCTGTCCTCTCAATGGAGCGCGTTGGACCGTACTGTCTGCCTTTGAAGGGGCGCCACCGGGTCAAAACGGGGATTTCCCAATTGATCTGGCGTAACCGGTGCTCCGCCCGCGGAATAGCCACAAGACACCACGAAAAGCCACGAAAAGCCATGAAAAGCGGAAACATACGATCCCGACTTCGCGAACCGACAGTTGATCGGCGGATTCGTCGACGGCACCAACGAATTCTTCGTTCCTTTTTCGTGGCTATGAATCCGCGCCCGACCGGTTAGACCCAATTGATCTCCGGCCGGGGACCGTGGCCAGACTAACATAAGCCGATCGCTATTTCCTGTTTCGGGCGGGCGCCGTACGGTCGGACCACTCACCGAGGTGATGTGACGAGCTTCAGCGCGAGGCCGATGAAGACGACGGCCGCGATCCGGTTGAGGATCACCTGCACGCGCTCGGAACGGGTGAACCAATCGCTGATCGAACCCGCCAGCAGGGCCACACTGCCGAACACGACCACCGTTGCGACGATGAACAGCCCACCGAGGAGCAAGATCTGCACGATGACGTACCCCCTGGCGGGATCCACGAACTGCGGGAGAAACGCGAGAAAGAAGATCGACACCTTCGGATTCGTCACGTTCATGATGATCCCGCGCCAATACAGCCCTTCGGCACCTGCATTACTGCCCGACTCAGCACTTGGCTCGGTCGCCCTGGCCCGAATTGCCTGCCAGGCCAGGTAGAGAAGATAGGCAGCGCCAACGTACTTGATGGTCGTGAACGCAATAACGGAAGCCTGAACAATCGCCGCGATCCCCAGTGCCACTGCCGCGCTGTGCGCGAGCAGCCCCGTACAGAGGCCGAGCGTAACCACGAGACCGGCATTTCTTCCGTGCAGTGCGGATTGAGTGAGGACGAAGATGTTGTCGGGTCCCGGAGCGAGGGCGAGAAGGATCGAGGCGGCGAGGAAGGTGAGGGTGGATTGGGAAGAGAGCACTAAGAAGTCATCTCTGGATGTTTCGTCTAGACTGCCTCATCTATTCTCGCAGACGGCTACGGCCGACATTCAATTACCCCATCCTCTTCTCCAACTGAATCTTCTCTCTTATAGGATGGTAGGTAGATGACCATTCCCATTAAACAGCACACCGCTAGAATGGCACAAATACTACACCAGCTCCAGAACAAGACCTGTGCGAGTTGCCTTACCATTGGAGGCGCGTGTGATATCTCATAAAACACCGCGCCAATAGCCAGAATAAATACCGGAACAATCATAATACCTGCTGCACTCGCCGCAGTGACAATCATGCGCCAGCTCGCCAACCCAAATCGAAGACTACGCTTCCGAATCTGCCTCCGCTTTCCGTCATTCTTAATGATAGGAATGTTTCTCATCACTGCGGACATTGCAATCACGATGAAATACAGGTTGACTGCCACAAGAACGCCGAAACTGAGATCCCACACAAGAGGTGGCCACTGAAGCACCTTACTAAGGACACCCATTGCGACCAGCCAATGCATGTCGATTAGAAGCACTATTCCTACATAGCAGAGTGCACGGTAGATTCGATAAAACAATCGCCAAGATTCCGATTCCATTTGACTGTCGTTTTTCCGAGAACAGACTTCCATCATACTAATCCTTCGCGCCCAAGGACACGGCGAAGTCGAACACCTTGTTTGTAATCGACGTGAGGATTCCGGCTTGAACGTCGCCAAGCGGCGCCTCAGCCATTAAGATGTATATTGAGTCAAGCTGGTGAGCGGAGTTGATTACATCATCACTGAAGTCGATATAAGTGCCTCCGACGTTTTTACCTACATGGCTATTGATGTGATTCCAGAATGCGTTGTTTCGCTCGCGAATCCATCCAGACATTCTCGATGCTAGCGATCTCGCGCCCCCCTTCTCCAAACCAGAAAACCCACTCTGAATTACGATATTAGCTATTAGGATGCTCAGGATCTCATTTCGAGTAAGTGGCGGATCATCTTCTGATCTCTTTAGTTCATGATGAAGTACAAATGCTGTTGTCGCGAACACCGCACGCGACACACCAATCCCGACAACATTCAATGCAGGTGCCAATAGATATCGAATCCTATTGGCACCAAACACTCGGATCGCCCACTTGCTAACAACCAATCTCTTGATGAGACCGCCTACAGCACCACCAATAATCGGTCCCCCGATTACGCCGATGGTACCGTTTACCGCCGCGTCAACAGC
>NYZC01000334.1 GCA_002686995.1 Phycisphaeraceae bacterium
GAAGTTGCCGCTGCCGTCACCCAGCCACAATCGGTTGACCTCGCCTCCGAAGAACCCGCTGGAAACGAAGGCGTCAAGATCCCCGTCGCCGTCCACGTCGCCGACGCTCACGTCACTGCTCGTCTGGAGTGACAGGTTCTGCCCGCTGTCGACGAAGACGCCGCCACCATCATTGAACCAGACCTCGTTCTCGCCGCCGTTGGCCAGGAAGGCATCCAGGTCGCCGTCGCCGTCAAGATCGTTGAGGCTCACGCCAAAGCCGGGAAGCATGCCGACGAACTGTCCACTATCGGTGAAGCCGCCGCGACCATCGCCCATCCAGACACGGTTGCCCTGACCGCCGCTGTTGACCGTGAACGCATCGAGGTCGCCGTCGCCGTCCAGGTCGCCGAGGCTGACGTCGCGCGTCGTGTTGTTCGCCAGCTGCTGCCCGGAATCGGTGAAGTTGCCGCTGCCGTCGTTGAGCCAGACGTCGTTGGCCTGAGCATGCAGGATGCCGCCGTTGGCCACGAAGGCATCGAGATCGCCGTCGGCGTCGAGGTCGCCCAGCGCCGCGGCGGCGCTGCGGTGGACACCCAGGCTCTGACCGCTGTCGGTGAAGTTGCCGCTGCCGTCGTTCCGCCAGATCCGGTTGGCCTCCGAGTAGACCGCGACGAACGCGTCGAGATCACCGTCCCCGTCGAGATCGCCCAGGCTCACGCCCCTGCTGTCGACCGTCCCGAGACTCTGTCCGCTGTCGGCGAGCACGGCCGACCCGTCGTTGATCCAGACCTGGCTCGCTCCACCGAAGTTGGCGAAGAAGGCGTCGAGATCGCCGTCGCCATCGAGGTCCCCGAGACTCACGTCCTCGCCGTATGCGCCGGTGGCGATTGCTCCGCCGTCGTCGAGGACGCCGCTTCCGCCCGGACCTGCAGGCACGACGACATCGCTGTCCTGAGACGTGTTGTCCGACGAATCCTGATCGACGAGGTTCGCCGGTACGACGACCGTCGCGGCGTTGGTCAGGATTTGCTCGGTCGCGCCGTTCGGGGTGCCGGGTGCATCGACCGTGGCAGTGACGGTGTAGATGATCGAACCGCCCACGGGCAGGTCGACAGTGTCGGCGAGCGCTCCGGCGAGCGGCCCGACGGCCAGCGACGAGCTCGCGCCGGCGCCAGGCACGATGGCCGTGAGCATCACATTGCCGATCCCCGCGGGCAACGTATCCCTCACCATCGCGCCGATGGCCTCGTCAGGTCCGGCGTTCGACACGGCAATCGTGTAAGTGATCGCTCCGCCTTCGGTTACCTGCGTGACGCCCGACGACTTCGTGATCGACAGGTCGGCGGACTTCGCGCCGCGCCAGACCTCGTTCGCGCCGTCGTTGACCACGAACGCGTCGAGGTCGCCGTCGCCGTCGAGATCGCCGAACGCGCCGTCGAAGCTCATCGCTACGCCGAGCCGTTGCCCGTTGTCCGTGAAACGGCCGCTGCCGTCGTTCAGCCAGACGCGGTTGGGACCGATCGAGGAAGTCTCGCCCGTATCGACGAAGAAACCGATGTCGAGATGGCCGTCGCCGTTCAGATCCGCCAGGTCGACGGCCTGAGCGGCGCCGCTCCCCGTCCCCGATGCGTTGCCGAGCACCTGGCCGCTGTCGGCGAATCCGCCGGCGCCGTCGCCCAGCCAGAGGCGATTGCCATGCTCGTAGTTCGCGACCACCGCGTCGAGATCGCCGTCACCGTCCACGTCGCCGAGACTCACCTTCTCGCTGGCGTGGTTTCCCAGGCTCTGCCCGCTGTCAGAGAAGATGCCCGCGTCGTTCAACCACACCCGATTGCCCTGGAAGCCGTTGGCCACGAACGCGTCCAGGTCGCCGTCCCCGTCCGCGTCACCGAGCGCCACGTCATTGCTGTTTGAGACCAACGTCTGACCCGCGTCGGCGAAGTTGCCGTCGCCGTCGTTGCGCCAGATGCGGTTGGGCTCGCCGAAGTTGGTGACGAACGCGTCGACGTCACCGTCGCCGTCGAGGTCGCCCAACTGCACGGCAGTGCTCGCGTGACTCCCCGAGAGATCGGTGCTGGCCGGGAAACCGCCGAATCCATTGTTGAGCCACACGCGATTCGGCTCGGACCGGTTCGTGACGAACGCATCCAGATGACCGTCGCCGTCGAGATCGGCCAACTGCACGTCGGTGCTCTGCAGGGCACCCACCTCCTGTCCGCTGTCGACGAAGTTGCCGCTGCCGTCGTTGCGCCACACTCGGTTCGGCGCCCCGTTCGTGTTCACCACGAAGGCGTCCAGGTCCCCGTCGCCGTCCAGATCGCCGAGGCTCACCCCCGTGGAGCGATGGTCGGCGAGCTCCTGGCCGGTGTTCGTGAAGACGCCGCGGCCGCCGGCGGGCGCCTGCACGATCCCGTCGCTGTCGTGCGCCGCGTTGTTCGACGAATCCGGATCGGGAGGGTTCGCAGGGCCGGTGACCGTCGCGGGATTGGTGACGATGGCCTCGACCGGCTGGCTCGGCGTCGACACGAGCGTGACCGTCGCGGTGACCGTGTACGTGACCGAAGCGCCGGCCGGGAGGTCGACCGTGTCGGCCAGGGCGCCCGCGATCGGACCGGTCGCCAACGACGACACCGCGCCGCCGCTCTCCATGATCGTGCTCAGGTCGACGCTTTCGAGCCGTGACGGGATCACGTCGGTCACGGTCGCGCCGACCACGGCGTCCGGTCCGGCGTTCGTCACGACGATCGTGTACGTGATCGCGTTGCCCTCGGCCACCTGGACGACACCGGACGTCTTCGTGATCGAGAGGTCGGCGGACGCGTTCAGCCAGACGCGGCTGCCCTGGCTCGGGAATCCGAGGTTGGCCACGATCGCGTCGAGATCGCCGTCGCCGTCCAGGTCACCCAGGGCGACCGCCTCGCTGCCATGATCGCCAAGCGCCGCGGCGCCTGCGCTGAATCCACCGCTCGCGTCGTTCAGCCACACGCGGCCCGGCTCGCCCGCCGCGTTGGCGACGAACGCGTCGAGGTCACCGTCGCCATCCACGTCGCCGAGCGCGGCGCCGCGACTCGAATGATCGCCAAGGGGCTGGCCGCCGTCGGCGAAGTTCCCGCCGGCATCGTTGATCCAGACGCGGTTGCCGCCGCCGTTGGCCGTGAACGCGTCGAGCGCCCCATCGCCGTCGAGGTCACCGAGACGCACGTCGAAGCTGGCGTGATCACCAAGTGCCTGTCCGGAATCATTGAAGCGCCCCTGGCCGTCGTTGACCAGAACGACGTTGATGCCGGCGCTCGCGACGACCGCGTCGAGATCACCGTCTCCATCGAGATCGCCGAGATCGATGGCGAAGCTCGAGCTGCTCCCAATCGTTTGACCGAGCGCGAACCCTCCGCTGCCGTCGTTCAACCACAGCTCGTCGGCCTCGCCCGCCGAATTGGCGAACACGGCATCAGGGTCGCCGTCACCGTCGACATCGCCGAGCGACACGCCCCGGCTGCGGCCGCTCCCGACGTCCACGCCGACATCGGTGAATCCGCCGCTGCCGTCGTTGCGCCACAGCCGGTTGCCGCTGTTGTAGTTCGCGACCACCGCGTCCAGGTCCCCATCGCCGTCCACGTCACCCAGGCCGACAGCGCGACTGTCCGTGCTTCCGAGTGACTGGAGGCTGTCGGAGAAGCCGCCGCTGCCGTCGCCCAGCCAGATCCGGTTGCCCTCGACGGATCCGTTGGTCTCGAACGCATCCAGATCCCCGTCACCGTCGAGGTCACCGAGCGCCATGCCGACGCTCAGGTGATCGCCGAGCACGGCGCCGCCGACGAACAGCCCGTTCCCACCGGTCGCCGCAAGCAGGACCAGGTCGCTGTCGTGCGCGGCGTTGTCCGACGGGTCGAGGTCGATCGTCGTCACGGGCCCCTGGATCGTCGCCGGATTCGAAACGATCTCGTCGACCGAGAGGCCGGGCGTGCCCGCCGGCGCGACCGTTCCCGCGATCGTGTACGTGATCGACGAGGAAGCAGGCAGATCGACCGAGTCGACGAACGTTCCGGACAGGGAACCGATCGTGCGGAGCGTGAATGCGCCGCCGCTCTCGACGATGTTCGTCAGCTGCACGTTCTGAAGGCGCGCAGGCAGCGCGTCGGTGACGGTCGCGCCGATCGCGTCACTCGGCCCGGCGTTGCTCACGACGATCGTGTAGGTGACGGCGCCGCCCGCCGGGACCTCCGTGACGCCTGACGTCTTGGTGATTGAGAGATCGGCGGAGATCGGGTTCAGCCAGGCCTGGTTCGGGCCGCGGTTCGCCACGAACGCGTCGAGATCGCCGTCGTGGTCGAGGTCCCCGAACGCCCCGCCGTATCCCCTGCTGCTGCCGATGAGCTGCCCTGAATCGGAGAAGTCGCCGGATCCGTCGTTCAGCCAGATGCGAACCGTCGAACCGTCGGATTCCGCGGTGTCGACGAAGAATCCCGCGTCGAGGTCGCCGTCTCCGTCGAGATCGGCCAGCGCGACGCCGCGCGGCGCGCCTTCCGCGCCGGGATTCGTGTTCCCCAGCAGTTGCCCGCTGTCGGTGAAGTGGCCGCTGCCGTCATTGCGCCAGAAGCGATTGCCGCCGTCGTTCGCCACGACCGCGTCGAGGTCGCCGTCGTCGTCCAGGTCGCCGAGCCGCCCGGCCCAGCTGCTCGAGTTGCCAAGAACCTGTCCGCTGTCGACCAGGTTCCCGTCGCCCGCGTTGAGCCAGACCCGGTTCGGCTCGAAGATGTTGGTGACGAACGCGTCGAGATCGCCGTCGCCGTCGAGGTCGCCGAGGCGGGCGCTGGTGCCTCGGTGACTGCCAAGCACCTGCCCGCTATCGATGAAGGATCCGGCGCCGTCGTTCAGCCACACCCGGTCGGACTGGCTGGCGCGGTTGACGACGAGCACGTCGACGTCTCCGTCGACGTCGAGATCACCCAGGGCGACATCGCGGGCCGCCCCGGCCCCGAGGCCCTGGCCGCTGTCCGTGAAGCCGCCGCTGCCGTCGTTGCGCCAGACCCGGGTGAGCTGATTCTCGTTGGCGACCACGGCGTCCAGATCGCCGTCGCCGTCCAGATCGGCCAGGCGAGCGCGTCGACTGGGATGACTGCCCAAGGCCTGGCCGCTGTCGGAGAGGTTCGCGCTGCCGTCGTTGAACCAGACGCGATTGGCACCGACATTCGCGACGAACGCGTCGAGCGCCCCGTCGCCGTTCAGGTCACCCAGGGCGACGCCGTAGCTGTCTGCGGTCCCCAGCGCCTGGCCCGTGTCCTGGAGAACACCGCTGCCGCCGGTCGCCGGCAGCACGATGACGTCGCTGTCCCGGGCCGTGTTGTCGGCCAGGTCGAACTCGATTCGATCGGCCGGCGCCATCACGGTGGCCGCATTCGCGAGGACGGCGTCGGCCGGCAGACCGGGCGTGCCCATCGGCGCGACCGTGCCCGTGAGCGTGTACGTCACCGAGGCGCCGACCTCAAGATCGACCGAGTCCAGCAGGAACGCGAGCGGGCCGGTCGTCAACGACGACGTGGCGCCGCCGCTCAGCGCGATGCCGGTCAGATGCACGTTCTCGATGCGCGACGGGAACGTGTCGCGCACCGTCGCGCCGACCACTTCCGACGGCCCCAGGTTGGCCACGACGATCGTCCAGGTCACCGCGTCGCCCGCCGTGACCTGCACCGCACCCGCCGTCTTGGCGATCGAAAGGTCGGTCGAGAGCCGGTTGAGCCAGACACGGGCGGTGCCTGAATCGTTGACCGCGAACGCATCGAGGTCACCGTCGCCGTCCACGTCGCCGAAGGCGCCGTCGACGGTGTAGCCGCCGCCCAGCATCTGACCGCTGTCGGCAAAGGCACCCGAGCCGTCGTTGCGCCAGATCCGGTTCGACGACGGACTGCCCTCGGCGGAAGTGACGAAGACGCCGACGTCGAGATCGCCGTCGCCATCCACGTCGGCGAGCGCGATGGATCGAGCGCGTCCCTCGACGCCCTCGTCGGCGTTTCCGAGGATCTGGCCGCTGTCCGAGAACGTGCCGTTCGTGTTGAGCCAGAGCCGGTTGCCGGCCTGGCTGGCGACGACGCCGTCCAGGTCACCGTCGCCGTCGACGTCGCCGAGGCTGACCGCGACGCTGACATGGTCGCCGACGTCCGGGCCGGCGCTGAACGAGCCGCTGCCGTCGTTGAACCACACCAGGTCACTCACATCGTTCGCGACGAAAGCGTCCAGATCGCCGTCCCCGTCGACATCCCCGAGCGCCACGTCCTCGCTGATCCGATTCCCCAGGCTCTGGCCGCTGTCCGCGAAGAGGCCGCTGCCGTCACCGAGCCAGACGCGGTTGCCCTGGCTGAAGTTGGCGACGAAGGCGTCCAGATCGCCGTCGCCGTCCACGTCGCCGAGGCGCACCGCCAGGCTGGCGTGGTTCCCCAGGCTCTGCCCGCTGTCCGTAAAGTTGCCACTGCCGTCGCCAAGCCACAGGCGGTTGCCCTCGCCGGCGCCGGCGCCGGCATTCGCGAAGAGCGCATCGAGGGCGCCGTCGCCGTCGACGTCACCAAGGCTGACCCCGGACGTGTCATTGCTGCCGAAGGCCTGACCACTGTCGGTGAAGCTGCCGCCGCCGTCACTCAGCAGAAGGCGGCTCGAACCGCCGCCGTCGACCGTGATCGCGTCGAGATCGCCGTCGCCATCGACGTCCCCGAGGCTCAGGTCGCGGCTGTCCACGCCGACGGCCACGTCCTGCGCGGCTTCGAACCGCCCGGGCGTGGTGCTGCTCGCGACCAGCACGACGACGTCGCCGTCCGCGGCACGGTTATCCGACGTATTGGTCTCCTGGGCGTACGCGACCCGTGCCGCGCCCGACAGGATCCGATCAGCCGCCTCGTCCGCGGTCAACGATCCGACCACCGTGCCCGTCACCGAGAAGGTCGCGTGCTCGCCGACGGCAAGGTCGACCGTAGCGCCGAGCGCGCCGTTTCCGTTGACCGGGTCGACCGTGCCGCCTCCCGATACCGCGACGGACCATGAGACGCCGGTCAGCCCGTCGAACGAGTCCGTGACGGCGGCGCCCGTCACGACCGCCGGCCCCTGGTTCGTCACGACGATCGTGTACGCGATCGGACCGCCCTCGACGACCTGCGTCACGGCGGACGACTTGGTGATCGACAGGTCGGCGGGAAACGCGTTCAGCCATACGCGGTTGCCCTGGCCGAGGCGCGATGCGACGAATGCGTCCAGGTCGCCGTCGCCGTCCACGTCGCCCAGGCCCACGCTGCGGCTCGCATGATCGGCCAGCGCCTGCACGCTGCCGGCGAAGTTGCCGCTGCCGTCGTTCAGCCACACCCGATCGGCCCCGTCCCCGCCGTCGGTCATGTTCGCGACGAAGACGTCCAGGTCGCCGTCGCCGTCGAGATCACCAAGGCTCGAATCGACGCTCGCGTGGTCGCCGAGAGCCTGGCCGCTGTCCGTGAAGTGGCCGCTGCCGTCGCCGATCCACACGAGGTTGGGACGGCGACGGCCGGCGATGAACGCGTCGAGACGGCCGTCGCCGTTCAGATCGCCCAGGCTCGCGTCGAAGCCGTACTCGTGGCCGAGCGCCTGGCCGCTTTCCGAGAAACGGCCGGCACCGTCGTTCAGCCAGACCCGATTCGGATCACCCAGGGCGTAGTTCGTGACGACGCTGTCGAGGTCGCCGTCCCCGTCGACGTCGCCCAGCGCTACGCCGAGCGTGCTGTGGTCGCCGAGACTCTGGCCGCTGTCGTCGAAGTGGCCGCTGCCGTCGCCCAGCCAGACGCGGTTGCCTTCGTTGTAGTTGGCCACGAACGCATCCAGGTCGCCGTCACCGTCCACGTCGCCCAGGCTCACGCTGTAGCTTTCGTGGTCGCCTAGGCCCTGGCCGCTGTCGGTGAAGTTGGCGCTGCCGTCGTTCAGCCAGATCCGGTTGCCCGGCGTCCCCAGGCGGCGGGTCGTGACGAACGCGTCCAGGTCGCCGTCGCCGTCCACGTCACCGAGGCTCGCGCCGAGGCTGCCGTGCACGCCCAGCGCCTGGCCGCTGTCGTCGAAGTGGCCGCTGCCGTCGCCCAGCCAGACCCGATCGCCCTCGGCGTCGTCGCGCCCGTTGGCGACGAACGCATCCAGGTCGCCGTCACCGTCGAGGTCGCCCAGGTTGACGCCGTAGCTTCGGTGATCGCCCAGGCTCTGGCCGCTGTCGAAGAGCAGCGCCGGCTTGGGATTGCTCACGGCGGGAAAGATGATGTCACCGTCCGCGCTGCGGTTGTTCGAGCCGTCGGCCTCGTCAACGTAGGTGACCTCCGCGACGTTGGTCAGGATGCGCGCCGCCGGCTGGCCGGCGGTGAGCGACCCGATCAGCGTCGCCGTGACCGTGAAGATGGCCGACGAACCGCTCGTAAGCTCGATCGCGGCATTGATGTCGTTCACCCCGCCGACGGGCAGGATGCCGGTGCTGCCCGGCGCGAGCGCCGCGGTCCACGACACGTTCGAAAGCTCGTTGGGAAAGACATCGGTGACCGTCGCATCGAAGACGTCGGCCGGACCGTGGTTGGTGACGACGATCGTGTAGGTCACGTCGGCGCCTTCGACGACCTGCGCCGTGCCCGATGACTTGGTGATCGAAAGATCCGCCGCGGGCTGGTTCAGCCAGACCACGTTGGCCTGGTCGACGACGAAGCGTCCGTTGGCGACGAACGCGTCGAGATCACCGTCGCCGTCCACGTCGCCCAGGGTGACGCTCGTACCGGTCGAAGTGCCGAGGCTGCTGACGCTGATCGTGAAGTTGCCGCTCGAGTCATTCAGCCACACGCGGTTCGGCTGGTCGATCCCGTTCGCCACGAACGCGTCGAGATCGCCGTCGCCATCGACGTCGCCCAGGTCGACCGCGCGACTGAAGGAAGAGCCGAGTCCGCCGCTGATCGCGGTGAAGTTGCCGTCGCCGTCGTTGCGCCAAGCACGGTTCGGCTGACCCGCGTAGTTGGCGACGAACGCATCGAGATCACCGTCGCCGTCGAGATCGCCGAGCCGGACGCCGAAGCTGGACGAGCTGCCGATCGCGGCGCCCGCGCGGAAGCTGCCGAGTCCGTCGTTCAGCCACACCTGGTTGGGCTGACCGGCGCCGTTGGCCACGATCGCATCGAGGTCGCCATCCCCGTCCACGTCGCCCAGGCTCGCGTCGCGGCTCGCCGAGCCGCCCAGCGCGTGGCCGCTTTCGGTGAAGTTGCCGCTGCCGTCACCCAGCCAGATCCGGTTCGGCTGACCGTAGTTGGCGGTGAAGGCGTCCACGTCGCCGTCCCCGTCCACGTCACCCAGACTCACGCCCCGGGTGTTCGAGTTGCCCAGCGACGCGCCCGCGGAGAAGTTGCCGCTGCCGTCGCCCAGCCAGACCTGGTCGGCGTCGTTGAGGCCGTTGCCGACGAACGCGTCGAGCGTGCCGTTGCCGTCGAAGTCGCCGAAGCGCACGCTCGTGCCGGCGCCGGCGCCCGCGGCGCCGCCCTGGGTGAAGCGGCCGCCGTCGTTGAGCCAGATCGCGTCCGGCTCGTTGAAGTTGGCGACGAACGCGTCGAGATCGCCGTCGCCGTCCACGTCCCCGAGCGCCGCGCCTTCACTGCGAAACGCCCCCAGGATGTCGCCGTTGGGCCGGAAGAACCCGGGCGACGCGGCGCTGCCGGGAAGGACGATCAGGTCGGCGTCGGTGGCGCGGTTGTTGCCCGGATCGATGTCCTCCGGGTGCGCGACCGTCACCGTGTTGTTGATGACCCGCGATGCGGACGTCCCGGTCACCGTCGCAGACACCGTGATCTGGATCGACGCGCCGCTCTGCAGGTCAGCCGTCGCGATGATGTCGCCGCTGCCGCTCGACGGCGTCATCGTGTTGCCCGCGGTCAATTCGGCCGTCCAGGACACGTTCGTGAGCTCGGGCGGAAACAGGTCGGTGATCGAGGCGCCGATCGCGTCGGACGGACCCTGGTTGGTGACGACGATCGTGTAGCCGACGAGCGTGCCCTCCGTCACCTGCGCCGTGCCGTCGGTCTTGGTCACGGTCAGATCGACGGAGGGCCGGTTCAGCCACACGCGGTTCGCTCCGCTGTTGACGAAGAACGCGTCGAGATCGCCGTCACCGTCGAGGTCGCCCAGGTCGACGCCACGGGTGGAATCGCTCCCGTACCTGCCGGCGGAGCTGAATTGACCGCTGCCGTCGTTCTTCCAGAGGTAGTTGCCCCCGTTGTTGGCGAAGAACACGTCGAGATCGCCGTCACCGTCCACGTCGCCGAAGCTCAGGTCCTCCTCGCCATCGGTCAGGAAGCCGAGGTACGGGCTGATCTGCGTGAAGCTGCCGCCATCGTTCAGCCAGACCCGGCTCGTCCGGTACCGGTTCTGGTTCATGACGAACACGTCGAGGTCGCCGTCGCCGTCCACGTCACCCAGCTCGATCGCCTCCGTATTGGAGCTGCCCTGGAAGCTGGCGACGCTCGTGAAGTTGCCGGCGCCGTCGTTGTGGAACACGCTGACCCCGCCGAAGAACTTGTTGGCAAGGACCACGTCGAGGTCGCCGTCGCCATCCATGTCGCCCAGGGCCGCGTCGATGCCGGCCACGGCCCCGAACCCGGCACCGGAGCTGAAACCGGCGGCCCCGTCGTTCAGCCAGATCCGGCCCGACTGGCCGTTCTGATTGGCGACGAGCGCATCCAGGTCGCCGTCGCCGTCGACGTCACCCAGGCTCAGCCCCTGGCTGGAGGAGGTGCCCAGGGCCTGGCCGTTGCTCGAAAACGAGGCGTTGCCGTCGTTCAGCCAGATCCGGTTGCCTTCGTTGATGTTGGCGACGAACGCGTCGAGGTCGCCGTCGCCGTCGAGGTCGCCGAGGCTGACCTCCTCGCTGAAGTGATCCCCGAATGCCTGCCCGGTCGTGAAACCGGCGCTGCCGTCGTTCAGCCAGACCTGATTCGGCCCCGTGCGACGGGTCTCGAACGCGTCGACGTCGCCGTCACCGTCGAGATCTCCCAGGCTCACGTCGCTGCTGATCTCGCTGCCCAGGCTCTGCCCGGTGTCCCGGAACAGGCCCGGCGAGCTTGCGCTGACCGCCGCCCGGAATTGCCAGACTTCAGGCCTCACCGGCACGCCCGAGCTCAGGATGCCGCTCGTCGCGGTCACCAGCGCGATCTCACCCGCCTTGAAGTCGCTGGTGGGATTGAAGCTGACCTGCAGACCCGCCGTCTCGACGCCCGGCACCGTAAGCTGTCCCGTCCGCATGGCGTGCACGGCGAACGTGCGATCGTTCACCGAGCCGGCGTCGACGTTCTGGTCGAACGAAGCCGACACGTTGGTGTCGACCGGCGCGTCGGGATCGTTGGCGGTCGGCGTGACGTCCGTCACGGACGTCAGGTAGACGCGGGGTTCGAGCCGCTCGAGAAACGTGGATGCCGGATGATACGCATGACGACGCGAGCGCCGCCTGCGACGATCGGACCGGTGGGGACTACTCAACGGTACCTCCGGTGTCAGATCTGCTGCTTGGCTCTCTCCTCACCGAAGCCCGTCGGGCCGCAGGCGAGGTGCACGGCGAGGAGGGAGTATACCACGAGGTATGGGGTAAATACCCCCTAAAAGGAGCACAAACTCCCTTTACTGGATGGCTTGGCTCCCCTGAGGCCGCGCCGGGCGCCGGCTCTCGTCGCTGAGGCGGTGAAACTACGGCTTGAAGACGCGGTCCATGCGCCGGTTGATCCAGGCGCTGATGCGGTCTTCGAGATGGTCCGTGTCGCGTGGCGCGCTGCTCGAGGCCGCGTCCCGCAGGCGCGATTCCATCCACCCATTCCAGAACGACACTTCCAGCGCTTCGACCGAGTCGCCCTGTGCCGCCGCACGCGCCGCCGGCGGCGTCACCGAGTTGGTGAAGTTGGCGAGCACGACCTGCAGGTCGTCGGATCCGACGACGCCGTCGGGCGCGCCGCCCGGCCCGGACGTGTCACCTTGCGACAGGTCACCCGCCGCGACCGTCTGCGTGAAGTTGGCCAGGATCGTCTGCAAATCCGCGGAGCCGACGGTGAAATCACCGTTCAGGTCACCGGGGATCGTGACGATCAGGCGCGGATCGGCGACCGCGAACGAGGGCGAGTCGTTGAGTGTCGTCGCGATCAGAGCCGTGTCGTGCTTCTCGGCACCTACGATGTCGAACGTATAGATGCCCAGCGCGCCGGGCTGCACCTCGTAATCGACGCTTATCAGGCCGTCGAGATCGTCGACGGTAAACGGCGTTTCCGTGAAGTTGACCGTCGCGTGGTAGTACTCCGTCGGAAGCAGGTCCACGTTCCCCGTCGCGTTGAGCGGATCCGGCGCGGACGTTGCCGGACTCGTCGCAGCCGCCCCGCCGCCGGTGAGCGCGACGTCGGTGCCGGCGCCGAATCCTTCGAGACGCACCCGGACCGAATAGTTCAGAAGGTTTCGCGAGCTGCCGTTGTCGGAGTCGAAGACGATGTCGACAGACCCGCCGGCCGGCGCCCCTGAAGGCGTGGTCACCACGCGATCGGCGCCGGTAATCCCGATCTGGGGAGGCCCGGCGCCAGTGGACCCCAGCGGCGCTGACGACGGCAGCACGCGCCCCAGGTTGTCGCGCAGGGGCACCTTGTCCTGATCATTCACCGTCGCATCGCCGTTCAGGTCCGCGAAGATCGAGTACATGGGGTCGGCGGCCGCCGCCCCCAGCGCCTCGCGCATCGGCTTGATGTCGAAGATCGTCGCGGCGCCGTCCTGGTCGACGTCGGCCGGCGCCACATCGAAACGAAACGCGAAGTCGCCGCCCTCGTTTCCGTCACCCGAAGGGAACGCGCTCACTCCGTCGTTCCATTCGCCGTCAAGGGCAAGGTTGTTGGCCCTCGCGGTCACGTCCTCGTCGTTGAGCGTCAGCAGCAGTCGATCATTCGCGATCGCCGATGACAGCATCCAGACTGCCTGGAACGTGCCGTCCGGCGCCGTCTCGGTCGTGAAGCTGCTGAAGCTGTAATCCACGTTTGCATCCACGACTCCGTCGGGCCCGAGCGTGCCGCGCAGGCCCAGGTCCGATTGAAGCACGTCGACCTGACCGTCGAAGCGCAGCATGACCTGGTCCACTTCAGCCCACGGCAGCGGGTCGAGCTGGGCGCCGGAGCCGGCCGGGATCGCGTAGCCGCGCGTCCCGCCCGTACCGATCGGTTCGAGCTGGCTCAGAAACGCTGCAGTCCACGACGTGCTCCCGACAAGAACCCGTGCGACACGCGGCGAATCGCCATTCACGATCACGCGCACGGCGACGCGATCCCGCAGCCCGTCGTCGTCCTCCACCGTGAGCACGACCGTGTACCGGCCCGCCACCGGGAACACATGCGCCACAGTCGGGCCGGTCGCCGTGGCGCCGTCACCGAAGTCCCATTCGAAATGGACGATGTCGCCGTCGTCAAACGAGTCGCTGCCGTCGAAATTGACCGTGACGTTCTCGTCTACCGTGGTCGCGTCGGCAGTCGCGATCGCGAACGGCTGGCCCGACACGCGGCCCACCGGCGCCGCGGCCGCGAGGATGTTGGCGGCCGGGCTCGTGGTCGATCCGATCAGCGTGCGCGCCCCGAACGTCCCGTCGCCGACGCCCGGGTAATACCAGAACTGGCGCGAGGTGTACGTCGAGGCGACGGCATCGAGGTTGCCATCGTTGTCGAAGTCGTACTTCGCCAGCGAGGTGAAATTGTTGGTGTCGAGCGAGCCCACGTAGACGCCGTCCTGGAACGTGCCGTCGCCGTTGCCCGGGAACAGTCTCGGATTCCCGCTGCTCGAACTGTTTCCGATGAGATCGGCGATGTGGTCGCCATCGAAGTCCCCGAGCAAGACACCGTACGGATCGTTGCCCGGATCAGCGACCTGCATCGCCGATGGCGTGAATCCGCCCTCGCCGTCGCCGGTGTAGAGGTAGATGTATCCGTTGGCGGTGCGCGCGCGGGCGAAATCCAGGTTGCCGTCGCCGTTGACGTCGGCCACGTCCACACCGCGGCTGTTGCCGCCGGTGTCGGGCAGCAGCGTGACGTCGAAACCGGAAGTCATGCGCGGGCGCGTGATGCGAAAGTCGTCGAACCAGAACTGGTCGCCCGCCTGCCCGTTGTTGTCCGTCCACCATTCGAACTCGGTGACCTGGGAAGCATCGGGCCAGAGGGCGCGGATCGCCTGATGGACGTCGATCTCGACGCTGCGCCAGGTGTCGTCGTCGACCAGGGCGACGGCATGCGGCGACTCGGAGAAGGTGCCGGAATCCGCAGCGGGCGCGCCGCCGAGCCAGATCCAGCCACGGCCCGAGACGTTAAACAGCAGGCCCGCCGGCACACCGGGTGGAATGCGATAGTCGAAGCGCACCGTGGATCCGCGTGACAGGAACCAGTTCGACGGGTTGATGTCCATCGATAGAGAGGTCGGCGTGCCGGTCGCGAATACGCGCATCGACCAGGCGCCGCTGCTCGACGTCGTGTCGACGCGCTCGAAGCTGGTGCGCGTCTGGGCGCCGCCCCAGCCTTCGATGCCCGTCTCGAAGTCCGAGGCGAAGAAGTTCTCCGGCACGGTTTCGATCGAACCGGTGTTCTGAAAGTACCAGGCATTGGCGCTGTCGCCGCCGACGACGAAGTCCATGTCGCCGTCGTTGTTGAAGTCCCCGGCCGCCATGTCCTCCGGATACGCGCCCGCGGAACTCGTACCGTCGCCGACCGGGCCGAGATAGATCGGCGTTTCGAACGTCGAGCCGCTCCGTTCGAGGTAGTAGAGATGAATCGTCGGGTTGGTGCCGCCGTAGCCGGTGACGAGGTCGAAGTCGCCGTCGCCGCTGAAATCGGCGATCGCGACGCCACGGCTGTTGGTCCCGAAGTCCTCGGAGAACTGCAGAGACCCGAACGTCCCGTCGCCGTTGCTGCCGGCGAAGTACAGGCGAGAATCGTCGCTGATGGTCGCGACGTAGGGGTCGGACGGCTGGATGATCACCGAATCGGAGACCAGCACGGTGCGCACGGCGCTGTTGTTCGTCTCGCTGATCTCGGTGATGACATCATCGGGATCAACTCGAACGTGCAGTTTGAACTGACCGTCGAGCGCGCGCACGTAAGGGACGCTGACGACCTCGCTGCCGCCCGCCGGCAGCGCGGCGATTTGCGGGCCGATCCCGATCTGGGTGCCACCCGCATCCGGATCGCCGTCGAACAGGCGAACGACGACGTTGCTCGCGTCGGCATCACCGAGGTTGCGCACGCGAACGTTGATATCGAAGATTTCGTTCAGCCCGGGGAATTCCGGATCGATGCTGATATCCGAAGTCGTGACGCTGACATCGGGCGCCGGCGCGACGTTGACGATCGCAAAGGCGCGGTTGTTGTCCTCGACGAGCTCGTTCACCTCGTCGTCGACGTCGACGACCACGTGCACGTCGAAGTCCCCCGTGCCGGGAGGCGTCCAGGCGTCGTAGTCAAGGACGACGGTCGGCGCGCCAACCGCCAGGCCGCTCAGCGTCCACTCGACGATCGGCGTGCCGCCGGCATCCGGATCACCGTCGTAGGCGCGCACCTTGAAGGAAAGCGCGTCGATCTCGCCGATGTTGCGTACCCCTGCGGAGAGGGTCAGGACCTGGCCCTGGACCGGCGCCGCCGGATCGATTGTGATGTCGGCCGCGTCGATGACCAGGTCCGGTTGGCCGACGTGGGCCGTGAAGGACGCTCCCATCGCGCTGACACCCACGGGTACGCAGGCGACCGAAGTCAGAAGGATCCGCGGTTCGAGCCGCTCGAGGAGGGATGAGGCTGAGCGCGTCCGGCGCGGCCACGTACGCCGCTCGCGACGACTGAGTTGATGATCGCCTTTCAACGTGATCTCCGCGGTTTGAAATGTGACTGCGCTCGTCCCTTCAACGTGAACGACCTCAAGTATAGCATGCGGTTGCGTAGCCGAATTGCCCACGCTTCGGCTACGGGGACAGGACGCGGTTCGCGAGCCGGCTCATCCAGGCGCTGATACGGTCGTTGGCGTCGTCCGTGTCGACCGGCGCGCGACTGGAAACGGCATCGCGCATTCCCGACGACGACCAGCCCTGCCAGCTTGCGACATCGAGCGCGTCGATGGCGCCGCCCTGCGCGCCCGCGCGCGCCGTCGGCGGCGTCACCGAGTTGGTGAAGTTGGCGAGCACCACCTGGAGATCCGAGGCGCCCACGACGCCGTCCGGCACGCCGCCCGGACCGCTCGCATCGCCCTGCGACAGGTCGCCCGCTGGTACCGTCTGCGTGAATCGTGACAGGATGATCTGCAGATCCGATGCGCCAATGGTGAAGTCCCCGTTGAGATCACCAGGGATCGTGACGATCAGGCGCGGTGCGTCGACGGCGAACCCCACTACCTCGTTCTCGAAGGACGCGATCAGCTCCGTGTCGATGACCCGTCCCGTGACGATGTCGAGCGTGTATACGCCGAGGGCGCCGGGCTGAACCAGGTACGCCACGCGCATCAGGCCGGCCCCGTCGTCCATCGTAATCGGCGTCGTCGTGAAGTTGGCGGTCGCGTGGTAGTACTCGCGCGGCAGGCGATCCAGGCTGCCACTGGCGTTCAGCAGGCCCGGTATCGTCGCAGCCGGCGCGTTGACGGCCTCGCCGCCACCCGTGAGCAGCACGTTCGTCCCCGCGCCCGGGCCGTCGATCCGGGTGCGGAACGAGTAGTTATAGAGATCGAGCGGCGCTCCGTTGTCCGTGTCCAGGACGATGTCCATCGACCCGGTCGCGACCCCGGTCTGCGGCGTCGTCACCACCCTGTCGTTGCCGGTGATCGTGTAGTCGAAGCTGCCCCCCTGCCCCGATGCGCGCTGCGGCGGCGAGGCATCGGGCAGCGCGCGACCGAGCGTCGCGCGCAGCGCGTTCGCATCCTGATCGTTCACCGTCCCGTCGCCGTTGAGATCGGCAACGATCAAGTAACCCGGCTGACCGGCATCCGACCCCTGCGCATCGCGCAGCGGCCTGATGTCGAAGATCGACGACGCGCCATCACCGTCGACGTCGGCCGGCGCCACTTCGAATCCGAAGGCGAAATCGCCGCCGGCCGCGCCGTCACCCGAGGGGAACGCGCTCGACTGGTCCGTCCACTCTCCGTCCACGGGCAGTCCGAACAGATCAACGACCGTGCTCACACCGGCCAGGGACAGCAGCAGGTGATCGTGCGCGAACGCGCCTGGAATCGTCCAGACCGCCTGGAACCCACCGGCCGGCCCCGTCTCGGTCCTGAAGTCGCTGAACACGTAACGCGTTTCGTCATCGACGAACCCGTTGGGACCGAGCGTTCCGCGAAGGACCAGGTCGTCCTGCGCGATGACCACCGGCTTGCTGAAGCGCAGGATGAGCTCGTTGACACCGCTCCACGGGAGCGGGACGAGTTGCGCGGGCCCATCGGGAATCGAATGACCGCGCGTACCTCCGGCGCCTTCCGGCTCGAGCGCATCGAGGAACGACGCCGTCCAGGAAGTGCCCGCGACCAGGACATCGGTGACCCGCGGCGGGGCCTCGTTGAGCCAGACGCGGTTGCCCTGGTTGCTGTTCGTGACGAACGCGTCGAGATCTCCGTCCCCGTCCAGGTCGCCGAGGCTCACGCCGTAGCTGTTGTGATCGCCCAGGGCCTGGCCTTCGGAGAACCCGCCGCTCGCGTCGTTCAGCCAGATCCGGTTGCCCTGCAGGGCGTTGCCGACGAACGCGTCGAGGTCGCCGTCGCCGTCCAGGTCACCGAGACGGACATCCCGACTGTCGTACGAATCGAGCGCCTGGCCGCTTTCGACGAAGTGCCACCGCCGTCGTTGCGCCAGACCCTTTGCGTGGAGATGTTCGCCACGAAGGCGTCGAGATCGCCGTCGCCGTCCACGTCGCCGAGGCGCACGGCCGTGCCGTTGTCGGCGCCAAGGTCCTGGCCGCTGTCACTGAAGTTGCCGCTGCCGTCGTTCGTCCACACGCGATCGGGATCGCCGTTGTTCGCGACCACAAACGCATCGAGATCGCCATCACCGTCCAGGTCGCCGAGCTGCGCGCCGTAGCTTGCGCCGTACCCAAGTGCCTGACCGGTATCGGTAAAGTTGCCGCTGCCGTCGTTGTGGTACACGCGGTCCGGCGCGTAGCCGCTGTTGGTCACGAACGCGTCGAGATCGCCGTCGCCGTCCACGTCGCCGAGGCTCACGCTCTTGCTGCTGTATGCGCCGAGGCGCTGACCCGTGTCGGAGAAGTTGCCACCTCCGTCATTGCGCCACACCAGGTTCGGCTCGGCGGCGAAGCTCGCGACGAACGCGTCCAGATCGCCGTCACCGTCCAGGTCGCCGAGGCTCACGCTGACGCCTTCGTGATCGCCCAACACCTGGCCGCTGTCGATGAACACATGGTTGGCGCTGCCGCCGCCGGACTCGATCGTCAGCGCATGATCCTCGACCTCCCCGTCGCGCGCCAGGCCCCGCGGGCCGTCGACGCCGTCGGTGCTGATGCGGAAGCGCGCGAAGGTCTGGGCTCCGGCGATCGCGTCCGGCGGAACATCGAACGTGATCGGGTTCAGGCCGCTGCCGACCGGTTGGCCGGTCGCAATGCGCTCGCCGGCGCCGTCCCACGTGCCGTCGCCGTTGAAATCGATCCACGCGTCGAGGCGCGCCGGCCCATCGACCACGGTGACGTCGATCGTCGCGCCAAGCTGCCCGGCCCGGAGCGTGCCGATGACCACGCCGTCCTCGTCGTCCGGCGCGGCGCCGCTGGTATCGTCGCCCGTCGCGTTCGCCTCGGGCTGGCCGTCAGCCTCGTCGTCGATCGTCGAGGACGTGCCAAGCTGCGGGCCCCCGCTCACGATCGCGTGACCCGCACCGTTGTCGGCGATCAGCGTCGGAAAAGGCGTCGGTGCGTCGCCGTAGTCCAGGTCCTCGTTGAGCCAGACGCGGTTATCGTGCAGGAGGCCGTTCGCGACGAAAGCGTCGAGGTCTCCGTCTCCATCGAGGTCGCCAAGGCTCGCGGCGTAAGTGAAGTGATCGCCCAGCCTCTGCGCTTCGGAGAACGCGCCGCTGCCGTCGTTGCGCCACACCACATTGGTCTCCCCGTTCGACACGAACGCGTCGAGATCGCCGTCGCCGTCCACGTCGCCCAGGCTCACGCCCTGGCTGCTGCGATCGCCCAGGCGCTGTCCGCTGTCGGTGAAGTTGCCGCTGCCGTCGCCGCTCCAGACGCGATTGCCCCCGCTCGGATTGAAATCCACGACGAACGCGTCGAGGTTCCCGTCGCCATCCAGGTCGGCAAGACCGACGTCGCGACTAGCGTACGTGCCATAAGCCGACAGCGCCTGGCCGCTGTCGGCAAAGCTGCCATCTCCGTCGTTGAGCCAGACCGTATTCGACGCCGGATTCACGACGAAGGCGTCGAGGTCACCGTCGCCGTCCACGTCGCCGAGACGCACGGCGCCGCCGGAGTCGAGGAACTGACCGCTGTCGACGAAGTTGCCGCCTCCGTCATTCAGCCAGACGCCGTTCGAACCGCCCTCCCCGAAGGCGTTGGCGACGAACACGTCGAGATCGCCATCACCATCCAGATCGCCCAGCCTTGCGTCGTAGCTCGCGCCGTACCCGAGCACCTGACCGCTGTCGGTGAAGTTGCCGCCTCCGTCGTTGAGGTACACGCGGTCCGGTGCGTAGCTGTTGGCGACGAACGCGTCGAGGTCACCGTCGCCGTCCACGTCGCCCAGGCTCACGCTCCGGCTGCTGTGATCGCCGAGGCGCTGACCGTTATCCACGAAGTTTCCGTCGCCGTCATTGAGCCAGACGAAGTTCGGCTGGTTCGCGAAGCTCGCGACGAACGCATCCAGGTCGCCGTCGCCGTCCAGATCGCCAAGGCTCACGTCGACGCCTTCGGGATTCCCGAGTAGCTGACCGCTGTCGATCCACGAGGTGGCTGCGAACCCGGGATCGATCGTCAGCGCATGATCCTCGACCTCCCCGTCGCGCGCCAGGCCCCGCGGGCCGTCGACGCCGTCGGTGCTGATGCGGAAGCGCGCGAAGGTCTGCGTTCCGGCGATCGCATCCGACGGCACGTTGAACGTGATCGCGTCAAGGCCGTTTCCGACCGGGTGGCCGGTCGCGATGCGCTCGCCGGCGCCGTCCCAGGTGCCGTCGCCGTTGAAGTCGATCCAGGCGTCGAGCAGCGCCCCGCCGGCAGGCGCGTCGACCACGTTGAAGTCGATGGTCGCGCCGATCTGCCCGGCCCGAAGCGTGCCGATGATCACACCGTCCTCGTCATCCGGTGCCGCGCCGGTCGTATCGTCGCCGTCGGCGTTCGTCGATGGCGCCCCGTCGGTCTCGGCATCGACCCCTGCCGCCGGCGCACCGCGCAGCTGCGGGCCGCCGCTCACGATCGCGTGACCCGCGCCGTCATCGGCGCTCAGCGTCGGAAAGGGCCCTGGCGCGTCGCCGAAATCGAAGACCGAATTGATCCAGACGCGGTCGGCCTGTCCGAAGTCGTTGGCCGCGAAGGCATCGAGGTCGCCGTCGCCATCCAGGTCACCGAGACTCACGGTCCGGGTGTATTGATCGCCGAGACCGCGACCGCTGTCACTGAACGTTCCGCTGCCGTCGTTGTTCCAGATCCGGTTCGGCTGGTCAGCTCGGTTCGCGACGAACGCGTCGAGGTCGCCGTCGCCGTCCACGTCGCCGAGACTCACGCGACCGCTGAGATGATTGCCGAGAAGCTGACCGCTGTCGGTGAAGCCGCCGCTGCCGTCGCCTCGCCAGATCCGATTCGGACCGCTGTTGGTGACGAAGGCGTCGAGGTCACCATCGCCGTCCAGGTCGCCAAGGCTCACGCCGTAGCTGGACTGGCTGGCGAGATCCTGTCCGGTATCGGTGAAATTGCCGACGCCGTCGTTGCGCCACACGCGATTGCCGCCCGAGACGTTCGCCACGAAGGCGTCGAGGTCGCCGTCACCGTCCACGTCGCCCAGGCTCACGCCGCGGCTGTTGCCGCTGCCCAGGCTCTGATTGCTGTCGGTGAAACCAGCGCTGCCGTCGTTGCGCCACATCCGGTTGCCCTGACCGAAGGCGTTGGCCGTGAACGCATCGAGGTCGCCGTCGCCGTCCACGTCGCCGAGGCGCACGCCGAAGCTGTAATGATTTCCGAGGATCTGCCCGCTGTCGGTGAAGGCGCCGCTTCCATTGTTGCGCCACACGCGGTTGGGCTCGTTGTTCGCGTTGGCGACGAAGATGTCGAGGTCGCCGTCACTGTCCAGATCGCCAAGGCTCACGCCGTAGCTGCGGTGGTTTCCCAGGTCCTGACCGGTGTCGCTGAAGTGACCGCCGCCGTCGCCCAGCCACACGCGATCGCCCTGATCGAAGGTCGTGACGATCGCATCGAGATTGCCGTCACCGCTTACGTCGCCCAGGCTGACGTCCGTGCTGTCGCGCGGCGCGAGGGCCTGGCCGCTGTCGATGAAGTCGCCACCGCCGCCGGTGGTACCGGCACGAAACTGCCAGACGTAGGGAGCAACCGGCGCGCCGACGCTGAGCACGCCGCCGGTGACCGAAACCTGCACGATCTCCCCCGGCCTGAAATCGTCGTCAGGATCAAAAATGATGGTGTTGGCCAGGTTGGTCACGGTGTTGCCGTGCGCCGGCTCGATCAGTCGGCCCGTCTGCATCGCATGCACGGCGAACGTCAAGTCGGTGCCGGTGCCGAAGTCGATGTCCTGGTCGAAAACGGCGCGCACGTCCGTCCCGGCCGGTGCCGACACGGAGTTCGCCGCCGGGCTCACAATCGCGACCGCCGTCAGGTAGACGCGCGGCTCGAGCCGCTCGAGGCCGTTGACGCTGCAATCGGACGCGACAGGGCCGCGCCACGACGCCCTGCGCGATCGGCGACGACGGCGCATGGAATGTCTCAATTCGATCTCCAGACTGGAAGTGACGTTCAGGGCTCGAACTTCGAGGTGAGCGCTATCTCCCGAGCAAGTGACCATTATAGGCGCAGATGAAAGCCAGCCGCAGCGAGGATCCACGGCGAGGCAGGCCGCTTCAACGCCACCGGGAGAAGATGGGAAAGCAGGGCAACCCGGGCACGTGCGCCGTCGCGTGCTACTTGCCGCCGCTCTGCCGGATCGGCTGCATGATCAGCTCGAGCTGCCAGCCGTCGGGAAGCTCCACGCCGCCGCGCCAGACGCCGTTCGCCTCGGGAAGCAGGTCGATGGTGGACTCGACCTGATCGACCTTAAGGTCAGTCGCCTCGCCCTTCAGCTGCGGCTGAAGATCGGAGGCCTCGTCGAAGCGCACTGCGAGCTGCTCGTCGGGCACGCTGAGCTTGTAGGCCTGGGTGCCGAAGCTGATGGTCGTCTCCTCGACCTGCAGCACGACCGTGCCGATTTCCTGCACGATTTCAAGCTTGCCCGAAGGCTCGAACTTTCTCACCGGCGCGCCGCGCGCGCCGCGTTCGAACCGTCCCGGTCCGAACGGCCCAGGGCCGCCGACGCCGGGCGGCACGACTCCGGCGGGCGGCCGCGCGCCGCCCGTCGACCCCGGAGGCTGCGCCGACGCGCTCGTGGTCTGATCGTCACCGCTGTAGATCCTGACGGTGAGCTTGTAGGGACCCGCCGCGGCCGTCAGACGCGAGAGAAAGACCTTGCGGCGCTGATCGCGCCACTCGTCGAGCAGGTCGGCGCGGGACACCCCTTCACGACCGAGCAGGTAGTCGGTGATCTCGCGCGCCTGCTGCTCGTCGCCGCCGGCGCGCGTGACGAGCGCCGACACGGCCGCGAGCGCCAACGACTTGTCGTTCGGATTGACCAGGTCGAGCAGGCGATCCTCACCGCCCGCGGCCGGCGCCCATTCGTCGGGCTCGGGCACGTGCCCGTGCGCCACCGAGCCTGCAAACCACGCGATGACCGGGACGTCGTTCCGCTGTGTCACGTCCTGGCGCAACAGCGCCGCGGCAAGCGGCGGCTGCTTCTTCACCGCGCGGTAACACGACGCCGCGAACTGCTGCCGGTCGTCGCCGGACAGCGATCGCACCGCGGGATCGAGATCGCGACCGGAACCGAGCAGCAAATGCACGGCGCGCGCCGATGCGTCGGACTGGTGGCTCAGTGCCAACTGAACGAGGCCGAGAGACGAACGCGGCAGGTCGTCCTGGCGGGCCATGAACTCGGCCGCCGCCGCCGCCTGCAGGGCCGAGGTGCTGCGCCCGAGCGCCGCCGCAACGAGCGCCTGGTACGGATCGTCAGGTCGTGCCTCCTGGTTGCCCTGCCGGTTGATGTGGCGCGGCGCGTCCTGCGGCGTGGCGAAATAGAAGTGCCGAAGGACGTGCCAGCTCCGCTGCCGGGTCTCCGGGTCACCCGCGTTGAGCACCGGGAAGAGGCCGTGGCTCGACGATTGAATCGGTATGGGCCCCGAGAGGGTGGCCGACGGCACGCGCGCCTCCGCGCCGGACCGGTCCGGCGTCCCCAGCCAGGCGTTGAACAGCCCCGTGACCAGCGGCTCGACGAAGGACGTCCCCGAGCGACTGGCGTCGAGCACCTCCAGCGTCCGGCTCCTGATGATGGGATTCGAGCCGAGCAGCTGCCGGTCGAGCCATCCGGTCGCGATCGCGTCGGTGCCGGCGCGGCGGATCACGAACACGATCGCGCGATCGAGCCCGGGGCCGCTGAGCCCGTCGAACGAAAGCCCCGAGATCAGCGCGTTGGCCACGAACTGGTCGGATCCCTCCAGAAGCAGCTGCTCGAGCACGTCTTCCGGCGTGTCCATCGAGTTGAGCAGGTCGCGTACCTGCTGGACCAGGCCGTCGAGCTCCTGGGCGCGTCGCTGCCCCGAACTGAAGAACCCGCGCAGCGCCATCAGCTTGATCGTGGGGTTCTCGTCGTTCGCCGCGGCCATCATGAGCCTCTGCACCGCATTGCTCGGCGCGCCGTGGCGCGCGAGCGTCGAGACGACGATCATGCGGGCTTCTGAATCGGACGATGCGATGATCGCACTGAACACGGCGAACAGCTCGTCACGCTGCCGCATCCGTTCGATCGGCGCCGACTCGAGGGCGTACGCGACCGCGCGCAGCGTGTAGGGGTGAGCGTCGCGGTCGACCATGCGCCCGACGTCGCGCAGCATCTCCTGCGCCTGCGCCGAGTAACCGGCGCCCTGCTGACCTCCGAAGGCCTGGCCGGCGGTCCGCAGCACCTCGAGCTGCTCGATCTGGATCGACCATGGTCGCGGCGGGGCTTTCGCGATCGACAGCGCGCGCATGTTTTCCGAGACGTCGTAGACCGCCAGGAGCAGCGGCGGCATGGCGTCCTCGAACTTCGTCTCCAGGCTCTTGATCCCGCGCCGGAGCTTGTTGTACTCCGCCGCCAGCTTCTTGTACTGGGCGCTCGCGTCGCGCACCTGGCGCCGATGCTCCTTCCGATCGGCGCCGGGCTGCCGCTTGATCGTCGGCGGCCTCTTCGGGCGCTGCGCCTGCAGCAGCTTCCTGTTCAGGCGCAACGAGTAGGGATTGCTGCTGTTCGCCGCTTCGGCACCGGGGATTGATCGCTCGAGCGACCATCGCACCGTGCCGTCGGGGGTCAACGTGAGTCGGCGCGCGATGCGCGGCGCGTCGGCCGGCACCGGCTTCAGGTTCAGCGCGACGCCGGCGTTCTGGTCCCGTGACGATTCGATACGCCATCCCACGAACCGGGCCCGCCCGACCTTCAGGACGTCGCCCGAAAGCTCGACCGGCGCCGACATCTCCCCGGGCTTCGGCGGCAGCACCGGAAGCTGGATGAGCCGACGGCCGGCCCTGGGGGTGACGGTCCAGACGGGATCGGAAAGGGATCCGTCGAACAGGCCCCGGTTGCCGAGCAGCGCGGCCACCGACACCTCGACATTGACCTCGTCCCGCGCGGGCGCCGCCGCCCCGCCGGCGGCTTCGGCGGCCTTCTCTTCGGCCAGCACAGGCACGACGGCGCTGAAGGCGAGCACGGCCGCCAGGATCCGGACCAGGCGCGCGGCTGAACGATTCGGATTCGATGGCATCATGGTTGCTCGTCGGGGGCTGGGGGCCGCGTCGGTCGCTCGAGCGGGCCGGCGCTTACGCATATTAATGATACGGGCGTCCCCGAGGCCCTACCACGACCCGCCCGGGCCCGTATCCGCCATGACCGCCCCAGGCCGGCTCCTCACATCATCTGCGCCCGGAGGGCGCGTTCGCGACCCCTTGACACCCGCTCCATGACCCTTGACACTCCATCGCCCATGCCGCCATCCAGATTCGAAGACGGTTCGGCGACCGTTGGCATCATCGGCCTCGGCTACGTCGGCCTGCCCCTGCTCGGCGCGTTCTGCGAGGCCGGACTCCAGGTGCTGGGGTTCGACAACGACCCGCAGAAGATCCGGCAGTTCGAGCACGGCGAGAACTACCTGAATCATCTCGGCCATGACTTCGTCCGCCGGCTGCGTGACACCGGCCGCTGTCAGGTGACCGACGACTTCGACCGCCTCGGCGAGGCGGACGCGCTGCTGATCTGCCTGCCCACCCCGCTCGACCGTCACCTCCAGCCGGACCTGAGCTACGTCGAGCAGACCAGCGACGCGATCGCCAGGACGCTGCGGGCCGGCCAGCTCATCGTGCTCGAGTCGACGACTTATCCGGGCACCACGCGCGAACTGCTCCTGCCGCGGTTCGAGCGCGACGGGTTGGTCTGCGGCCGCGACTTCTGGCTCGCCTTCTCCCCCGAGCGCGAGGATCCCGGAAGCGCCGATCACTCGACGCGCACGATTCCCAAGCTCGTCGGCGGCATCGACCCCGAGAGCGGCCGGCACGCCGTCGCGCTGTATCGTCACGCGATCGAGCACGTCGTGCCGGTCCGCACCGCCGAGGTGGCCGAGGCGGCCAAGCTGCTCGAAAACATCTACCGCGCCGTCAATATCGCGATGGTCAACGAGATGAAGATTCTCCTGACGGCGCTGGGCATCGACGTCTGGGAGGTCATCGAGGCGGCAGCGACCAAGCCCTTCGGATTCAAGGCGTTCTATCCCGGCCCGGGCCTGGGTGGCCACTGCATCCCGATCGACCCGTACTACCTCGCCTGGAAGGCGCGGGAGGCGGGCCTGCCGGCACGGTTCATCGAGCTTGCCGGCGAAGTGAATCGCTCCATGCCCGATTACGTGGTTCAGCGCACCCTCCGCGCCCTGAACGATTGCGGCAAGGCCGTGCGGGGCGCCCGGATCATGGTCATCGGCCTCGCCTACAAGCGCGACGTCGACGACATCCGCGAGAGCCCGAGCTTTGACGTGATCGAAAAGCTCCAGGCGCTCGGCGCCGACGTCTGCTATCACGACCCGCACGTCGAGGCGACGCACTCGATGCGCCACCACGACCTGAAGATGACGAGCACCGACCTCTCCGCCGATGCCCTGGAGAAGATCGACTGCGTCCTGATCGCCACCGACCACTCGGCGTGCGACTGGCAGATGATCGCCGACCACGCGCCGCTGATCGTGGACACGCGGCACGTGATGGCAAACGTGAACGGCCCGAAGGACCACGTCGTCGACGCGTGAGGGGCGAGGACGGGGCGGAAGGAGCGGAAGGAGCGGAAGGAGCGGAAGGGGCGGAAGGGGCGGAAGGAGCGGAGAGCGGGGAGCGGGGAGCGGGACGGTATCACTTCTGGTAATGGTGGCGTGATGAGCGACGATTCGATCTCTGCGCGGGATCGGCGGCGGCACGTGGAGCGCGGTTTCTATCCGCCGACCACCTACGTGCTCCTCGACGATCTGCACATCGAGCGTGCCGAGCGTTTGCGGCGCGTGCACGGCCCCGTCGAGAAGGTTCCCGATCCCGTCATCCGCGCCGACCGGCCGTGCGAGGGGCTGTTCGTATGGAGCCACAGCGGGCTGATCTACGACGCACCGGCGCAGCGGTTCAAGCTCTGGTACCACGCGCACGACTCGGACTATCCGAGTCGGCACCCGGAACTGCGATGGAACTCGCGACCGGCGTTCGCGACGTCGCGCGACTGCCTCCAATGGAAGAAACCGAACCTGGGCGTCGTGAGCTGGAAAGGATCACGGCGGAACAACCTCGTGCGCTTCCCGCCTTACGGCGGCTCCGGACCACTGACCAGCGTGTTCAAGGATCCGGCGCCGGACGAGCGGGGCTACCTCGCCATGGGCATGGCGCGTTTTCGCGCACCGCGCGGCGCGACGCCGATGTACTGGCTGCGTGACGGGGGCTACCAGGCTGACCGGAAACGCGCGAGCGACATCCCGATCGTTTGCGGGTTCTACGTCTACGACTCGCCCGACGGCTTCGTCTGGAAGCGCCGCCGCCGGATGCTCATGAGCAATGCCATCTGCACGGACAACGTCTTCGTGCAGGGGTTCGACCCCCACCTGAACAAGTGGATCGTGTTCGCCCAGGCCCGCACCGCCGGCAAGTTCCGGACGATGGGCGTGTGCTTCTGCGATGACCTCGACTACATGCCCTTTCCGCAGGAGGCGCTGACCCCGGACGACGACGACCCGCCGGGATGCCAGTCCAACCACATGGTGGCCTCGCGCGTGCCGGGCGGATTCGCCGGTCTCGTGGTCGACTTCCGCCCGCACGAAGGATGCCGGAAAGAGCCGCAACTCGTCTTCAGCCGCGACGCCCGCGTCTGGTCGCGCACGGCGGGGCGCGAGCCGTTCATTCCCGCCGGGCCCCCGGGAAGCTGGGACGAGATGAACGTGTTCGTCCACAACCCGGTCGCGGTCGGGGACGACATCTTCATCATGTACCACGGCAGCATCACGGGAAACGGCTCGTTCTTTCCCGAGCAACGCGGGGGCCGGACCCGGTACGTACGCGTGGGCGAATGGGGCACGCCGCTTCCTGACGGTCGATTGAACCTGCCGGGGCTCGGCCTCGCGAAGCTGCGGCGCGACCGCTGGGCCGGGATGGCGCCGATCGCACGGACCGGCGTCCTGCAGACGAAGCGGATGTACTGGGCGGGCCGGGAGCTTCGGATCAACGCCGACGCGCGCGGCGGCGCCATCCGCGCGGAGCTTCGCGACCACGACGGGCGCCCGGTCCCCGGCTTCACGATGCGCGAATCGGACCCGTTCCAGGGTGATCGACTCGACCACCGCATGAGCTGGCAGTCAAAGCGCATGCTCCCGGCAAAGTTCCTCGGCACGGCGCGCACCCAGGGCACCATCGGCAGAATGATGTCGATTCGATTCCATCTCGAGCGCGCGACGCTGTACACGTTTTCGTGCTGATGAGCCGCTTGTGACTCCGAAATGACGAATAACGACTGGCTCAATGACTAATATTTGATCTGATTTCCCCCCCCCCGCTCGCCCTACCTGCTCACCACCACCAAATTGTCCCGATGCACCACCTCGTCATACGCCGGCCGGTGCAGGACCTTCTGAAACTGGTTGGAGCGTTTGCCCATGATCAGCCGAAGTTCGTCCGCGTTGTAATTGGTCAGGCCGCGCGCAATCTCGCGACCCGCGTCGTCGCGGATCAGAACGACCTCGCCGCGCTCGAACTGGCCCGTCGTGCCCGTAATGCCGCTCGCGAGCAGGCTCTTACCTCGTCGAGACAGCGCCGCCGCGGCGCCCGCATCCACGGTCACGGTGCCGGCCGCGCGCTTGGTCAGACCGATCCATCGGCTGCGGCTGTCCAGCTTGCGCCGGGCCGGCACGAAGATCGTGCCGAGCGGCTCCGCCGCGAACAGCCTGGCCAGCACGTCCGGCACGCGGCCGTCCGCGACGACCGCGATCTCGCCGGCCTCGGTGACCAGCCGGGCCGCCTCGAGCTTCGTGATCATGCCGCCGGTGCCCAGCGTGCTGACCTGCGCGCGGGCCATGCCCAGGACGCTGCCGATGTCCTCGACCGGGTCGACCGTGTTGCCCTGATCGTCGAGCAGGCCGTCGACGACCGTCAGCAGCACGAGCGCGTCGGCCCGCAGCGCGTTGCAGGTCAGCGCGGCGAGCAGGTCGTTGTCACCGAAGCGAAGCTCCTCGACCGCAACCGTGTCGTTCTCGTTGATGACCGGCAGGCAGTCGCGCCGGTGCAGGTGCCCCACGCAGTTGCGGATGTTCAGGAACCGGTCCCGGTCGTCGAAGTCGCCGCGCGTCAGAAGAAGCTGGGCGACCTTCAGACCGTGCGGGGCAAACGCGTCGTGCAGGTGCGTCATCAGGCGGCGCTGACCGACAGCCGCCACCGCCTGCTGGTCGGCGACGTCCCGCGGCCGTCGCTCCAGCCCCATTTCCGCGCACCCTGCGGCAATGGCGCCGCTCGAGACCAGCGTGACCTGGACGCGCCGAGCGCGAAGCTCGACGATCTGCCGGGCCATGTCGCGCAGGTAATCGATGTCGAGATCGCTGCCGCCCGTCGAGATCGACGTCATCAGCTGCGAGCCGACCTTGATCACGACGCTGCGCGCCTTGCCGAGAACATCCTTTCGTATCTGTGTCGACATAAGGGGAATCGGCGATTTCAGGTTTTTGATTGTGGACCGGGGCCGATCGCAAATCAAGACATCAAAGATTCTTCCCGAGCGTTTCCATGAGGATTTCTGCGTATCGACGGGTGGCGCCCTGGCGGGCAACGACGACCTCGCGCGCCCGGCGGCCCAGCTCCGCCGCGCGCCGGCCATCCGCCAGCAGCGCCGCCGCCGCCGGTCCGGGATCGTTCGTCACCTCGATCGCACCGCCCGCCCGCAGCGCCGCGACCACGTCGGCGAAGTTCGACACTTCCGGGCCGACGATCACGGGCCGGCCGAGGGCACACGGCTCGATCATGTCCGAGCCGCCCAGGCCCCCGAATCCCTCGCCCCTGAAGCTGCGCCCGACGATGACGACGTCCGCAAGCGCGTAGGCCTTCCGCAGCTCACCCATCGTGTCGAGCAGGAACAGGTCCGGACGACCCGGCGGCGGCCCGGTCGCGCCGCGGCCCGCGGTGCGCCGGACGATCGACGGCTCCAGCGCCGCGACCTGCTCGAATCGCTCCGGCTTCCGTGGAACCAGCAGGAGCTGCGCCTCGGGCGGGCGGGTGTCGATCAGCATCCGCTCCTCGCCCGGCCCCGTGGATCCCGCCACGATCAGCGGGCGCGCCCGATCGACCCCCAGCTCCGTCGCCAGGGCGTCGGCGCCATCGACATGGTCGGCCACGGTCGCCGTGTCCCACTTCATCGTGTCCACCGCCTGCACCGCGTCGGCGCCCACGCCGACGCCCGTGAACCGGCGCGCGTAATCCTCGGTCTGCACGGCGGCCCCGGCGAGCTGACCGTACATGCGCCGGGCGATCCGGCCGATCCAGCGGTAGCGCCGGTAGCTGCGCTCGGTGAGCCGGCCGTTGATCACGCAGACCGGAATACGGCGCCGCGTCGCGACGTCCATGAAGTTCGGCCAGACCTCGTTCTCGACGAGCGCGACCAGGTCCGGCCGGACCGCGTCGAGAAATCGGCTGACGCCCCGGTGCAGGTCGAAGGGAAACCGGACCACCGGATGCCCGGGCTCATAGAGCTGCCGGGCACGTTCGGTGCCGGTGTCGGTGGTGGTGCTCACGACGACGTCGACATCCCGCTCCGCAAGTTGATCGACGAGCAGCCGGATCGAGTTCACTTCGCCGACGCTGACCGCGTGAATGAGCACGCGGGGTCGTCCCTCCCGCGCCCGCGCGGGCACGTGACAGCGACCGAAGCGCGCCGGCCAGTCCGTGCGCCACTTGCCGGTGCGAAGCATCCGGTACCCCCACAGCGGGCTCGTGACGAGGGCGGCCAGGACGTAGGCCGCGTCATAGACCAGGACCATGCCGGACATTGTAGAATCATTCCCTCGTGATCCGATTCTCGCCGCCGCAACCTCAGGTCCGCGGCGTTTTTGAACGAGCAGGTGCCCATGCCAGACATCCGATCGGCCCCCGCCACCGGCCGCGTTGCGACGAGCCGGCTTGGTCGCCGCGCATGTCTGGCGGCGCTGATCCTGGCGATGCCGGCCTTCGCGACCGCGGCGCCGTTCGACGATCCGATCGTCTCCGCCGACGCCGAGCTGAGCGGACAGCGCGGCACGGCCTGGACCGACGGCGCGGCGCGGATGCTTCTGCTGACCGGCGACGTGCAGTTCGAGGTCGGGACCTACGGCTTTCGCGGGCGCAGCGCCGTCGTGCGCATCGAGACGCAGCATCTGCCCGGACGCCTGATTCACCGCCTGATGGTGCAGCTCGAGGACGGTGAGCCATTGCGCGGCCGCGGCCCGGTCAGCGTCGCGGGCGACAGCTTCCTGGTGACGGCGCGGACGACCGGCTCGGTGCGGCTCGCCGTCGACCGGCTGGAGCGCCAAGACGCGGCGCCCGCCGACCCGCGTGTCGCCCCCGCCGTCGCGCGATTCGATCGGCACCTTGCAGCGATCGCGGGCGTCTCGTCGCCATCGTCCCGTCCCCCCGCCACGCGGCCGATGCCTCCCGTCGACGCCGGATCGTCCTCCGACGCGGATGCCACCGGCACGATGGCGCCGATCACCGACGGTGCCCCGGCCGAGGGACGCGCGTCGTCGCGATTCGCGCCGACGACGGGCGAGATCACGATCCTGCGCCAGAAGGACGTCTTTCGGCCGACCGACGACGGCGGGGTCCTCATGCTGCTGGGCCAGGTGAGCGTTCTCTACCACGACACCGGGGACGGTGATGACCCGCGGGATGCCCGTCGCGTCGCCGTCAACATGACCTGCGGCAATGCGGTCATCTTCCTCGCGCGAGGCTCCGAGCCGCGACCGGGAGCGACGCAACTCGACGCGACGGAGGTGCGCGGGATCTATCTCGAGGAGAACGTGGTCGTCACCGATGGCAACTACACGGTCCGGGCGCCGCGCGCCTACTACGACCCCGCGACCGGACGCGCCGTCATCATCGACGCGGTGTTCTACACCTGGGACGTGCGGCGCCGCATTCCGATCTACGTGCGCGCCGAGCATCTGCGACAGCGTGCCGGAGACAGCTGGTCAGGCCGAAACGCCCTGATCACGACGAGCGAGTTCGCGGAGCCGCATTTCGCGATCGGGTCGAACGAGGTGCGATTCGAGATGCGCAAGCAGCCGGACGGTACGACGAAGCCGTGGGCCTCGACCGACGGCATCGAGCCGCGCGTCGGACGCATCGGCCTCGGCCAGTGGCCGGGGACCAAGGGTGAAATCGGCAGCCTGCCCCTGCAACGGATCGACGCCCGGTACGACAGCGACGGCCCGACCGTCCGTACGCGATGGGATCTCTTCGCGCTCGCCGGCCGTCCCGCCCCGCCCGGCGTGGACCTCACCGGGAACGTCGACTACGTGGGCGAGCACGGGCCCGCCGTCGGCGCGAACCTGAAGTACGGCCTGCCGGAGATGTACGGCAAGCTCGACAGTTACCTCGTGATCCACGACCGCGGCGACGACGAGGTCGTCGACCGCAAGGTCGAGCACGACGGCGACACGCGCGGCTACATCCACGGCCTGCACCGGCAGAA
>NYZC01000335.1 GCA_002686995.1 Phycisphaeraceae bacterium
GGGAGCCACACCGTCATGCAGAGGATCATCTGGGCATGCACCCCGTGAACGACCGCGAGCGTCGTCGAGATCTGGTTGACGCGCAGCGCGCCGAGAATCCCCTGCACGAGCACCATCAGCGCCGCGACGAAGGCGATCATCCGGACGGTCCGGCGCCGCTCGACGATGGCGGTCCACACGGCCACCGCCAGTGCGGTGATGCCGATGACGCTGCCGACCAGGCGATGGACGTGCTCGTGGAAGATGTTGCCGACCCATCGGTCGATCGGAAACGCCCAGAGGAAATAGCCGTAGACCGTGAAGCCGTCGGGCACCGACATGCCGGCGCCGCGGCTCGTCACGTTACCGCCGCTGATGATCACGATGAACGTCAGGATCACGTAGAGCACGGCAGCCCGGTGCAGCCAGGGGGAGTAATTCTCGATGGTTGATCCTCGATGCCTGATTGACTCGGACATGTCAGTGATCTTCGAATCTGAAATCGCGAATCAGGAATCAGGCCCCGGGTTCGGACTGGGGAAGAAAATCGGCCTCCACGTCCGGCGGGCTGTACTCGTACGGTCCCCGGTACACCGTCGGGATCGTCTCGAAGTTTTCGTGGGGCGGTGGCGAGGGCGCGGCCCATTCGAGAGAGTTCGCGTGCCACGGGTTGGTCTCGGCGGGTGCGCCGAACGCGTCGCGGGGTCGGCGGATGACGAGGTAGAGCAGGCCGGGCAGCGCGAGCAGGATCAGGATCAGATACCGCGCGTCCATCAGGCCCGTCATGCCGCGCAGGATGTACAGGTCCTCCTTCAGCACCAGCGGCGAGAGAAACGCGGGCAGGGTGACGATGTAGAGCAGGCGCTGCAGCAGGGCCGGCATGCGCAGCGCGCCGCCGACGGCCCAGATCAGGAAGACGGCGATGACGACGACGATCGACGCGATCACGCCGTGTCCGAACGCGACCTGGAGATTGTGGGTGGCCTGCCAGGCGGTCGTCGTCAGCCCGCCGCTCGACGCCCATCGGGACACCAGGATGCTCAGCACGATGGCCGGCACGAGCAGAAGCACAGCGGCGATGCGCCCGCCGATGGGCAGACCCTTCACGAGCATGACGAGCAGCGCGATCAGCGCCGCGACGGCAAAGACGTGGCCGAGCAGGTTGGCGTAGCTTCCGTAGCCGGTGGTCAACATCCGGCTGACGCCGTCGGCCACCTCCCAGGTAGCGCCGCTCCAGTACGAATGCCCGATGACGGTCGTCGCGACGAGGGCCGCCGCGAACAGGGCGATGAGCCCGCGTCCCGCCCGTCGGGGCATGCTCGCGAAGAAGTTGTAGAAAAAGGGGATCTGGGCCATTCCCAGGGCCATCGCCCAGAGCGTCATGATGACGTTCATCGGCTGCAGGTGCTGCAGCAGGGGGAACTCCATGATCGATGCGTAGCGCCGCGGGTGACCGCCCACGCCGAGCACGTGCATCAGGAAGAACGTGCCGTTGAAGGCGATGATCGTCAGCACGAAGTGAATGACGCCCCACCGGGCGTTCATGTGCGTGCCGAACATCTTGGGATACCAGTGGTAAATGCCCGCGAAGATCCCGAAGATCGAACCGCCGAACAGCACGTAGTGGATGTGCGCGACGATGAAGTACGTGTCATGGATCGGGATGTCGACCGGCGTGGACGCCATGAAGATGCCCGAGAGCCCGCCAATGACGAACATGCTGACAAACCCCACCGCGTGCAGCATCGCGGGCGTGAACCGGATGTCGCCGCCCCACAGCGTGCCGAGCCAGTTGAACACCTTGATCGCCGACGGCACGGCGATCATGATCGTCGACGCCATGAAGGTCGTGCCGAGCATGGGGTTCATGCCCGACATGAACATGTGGTGGCCCCAGACGACGAAGCCGAGGCCGGCGATCGCACTGATCGCGTAGACCATCGGCCGGTAGCCGAAGATCGGCTTGCGCGCGTGCGTCGCGATCACGTCGCTGGCGACGCCCATCGCCGGCAGGATCATGATGTAGACCGCGGGGTGCGAGTAGAACCAGAACAGGTGCTGGAACAGCAGCGGCTGCCCGCCCCGCGCGGTGGCGAGCGTCGTGGCCTGCTCGCCGGCGCCCGCGATGACCTGCTCGGCGACCGGCGCGAAGAACGTCGTCCCGAGCGTCCGGTCGAGCAGCAGCATGATCATGACCGCGGTGAGCACCGGCGTCGCGAAAAGCTGCAGGATCGCGGTAATGAACAGGGACCAGACGGTCAGGGGCATGCGGAACAGGGCCATGCCCGGGGCGCGCATGTTGATGATCGTCGTGATGTAGTTGAGGGCACCGACGATCGAACTGAACCCGACGATGGCGACGGCGAACACCCAGATGTTCGTGCCGATCGCCGACGTCGTGTACGCGTCGGAAAGCGGCGGGTACATCGTCCAGCCGCCGCCGGCGGAGCCGCCTGAGACCCAGAAGCTGGCGAGCATGAGCAGGCTCGTGGGCAGCGCGATCCAGAACGACAGCATGTTCAGCCGCGGGAACGCCATGTCCCGCGCCCCGACCATGAGTGGGATGAGGAAGTTGCCGAAGCCGCCCACGAGCATCGGGATGATCACGAAAAAGATCATGATCGACGCGTGCATCGTGAACAGCGAAAGGTAGCCCTCGGGGGTCAGCTGATGCTTGTGAGCGGCGACGTACGACGCGGGCGCGAGGCCCACCTGCTCCGGGCCGATCGTCTTGCCGCCCGGTCCGCCGACCTCGGCATCAGGGTCGGCGCCGACCTTCTGCCTCGGCACGTCCAGCGCGACCAGCGTCGGGCCGGCCACGATCTCGACCGGCTCGCCGGCGCCGCCGCCGACCTTCCCGGCCTGTTGCGGCGGTCCGGTCATCGTCACCATCGTGCCTGGCGGGAGCAGGGCGCGACCGGATACGAAGTCGCAGTCCTGCAGCGCTCCCGGATCGGCCACGATCGCCGTGGCCGGTTCTCGAAGCCTCGTCCTGGCGCCGTTCGATTGTTCGAGGGTCCCGGTGCCGGCGGCGAACCGGACGACCACGTACCGGCGCACGGGCAGCGTGATTCGATCGGTCAGCGTCTCGACGCGTCCGTCGGGACGTTCGATCTCCCTGCCGCGGAGGGTCAGCCGTCGCTCGGACCCGGCACGGCGCACGGTGACACCCGGCGCGGTCCGCACCTGGACCGGCACCTGCGTGTAGTCGTAGTCGGCGATGACCTGATCCGGATCGATGAAGCCTTCGACCAGGCGCGACAGCCGCCGCTGGCGGCCGTTCTCCTCGACCACGAGGCCCGCCGGCAGCGTGACCGCGATGCCGCGCGGAAATCCGACCAGCGTGGCGACGGCGTCCTTCGGAACGTGCTGGCCGAGCAGCTTCAGGTCTTTCACCACCCGGACCTCGGCGCCGACGCTCCAGCTCGCCGGGTTCGACTCGGGCACGCGCCGGGTCATCCGGGGGCCGTCGGTGTCTTCGGGCAGTGTTCCGCCGGGAAGCAGCTTGTGGTAGGGGACGTCCTGCCACGGCCACGCCAGCTGGTATCGCACGCCGAGAGCCAGCAGCCCGCCGATGACGACGAAGAGCAGGGACGAGAGCGTGAACTGCAGCGCGATGACCTTGTGGTCCGTCGAGAAGACGTACCGCGTCCAGAAGGACCGCGGGCCGTGTTGCGCTGCGTGATGCTCGGTCATGGTCAAAGAGTCGGACGGTCGGAAGGAAGCTCTCCCTCAGCAAGGGGGGGTTGGGGGGGTATCCCATCGACGGCCTTGCGCCCCGATGGGCCGCGGGCGTCGGTCCGCCCGGTGTTCATCCGTGGCTTTCCCACTGCTACTCCGGCGCATTGTTCCGCAGCCAGCCCTTGAACTGATCGCCGGTCACGACGAAGAGCTGGCCGCGCATCTTGTAATGGTTCGCGCCGCACAGCTCGGCGCACACGATGTCGAACGGCTTGGCGGTCATCGGCGCCGACTGCCCGATCGCCTCGATGCTCGTCCGGTCGGATCGGATCCAGACGCGGCTCGTCAGCCCGGGCACCGCGTCCTGCTTGATGCGCATGTGCGGCACGTAGAAGCTGTGCAGGACGTCCAGGCTCGTCAGGTTGAAGACCACGTCGCGATTGACGGGAATGACCATGATCGACGTCACGATGTCGTCGGCGGCCGCGGGGTCGGGCTCGAGCAGGTGCCGCCGCTGCGGGTCCGCCCTGATCGCCTCGATCTGCTCGGGCTCGAACACGTCGAGCGGGTCGTCGCGCATCAGGCCGATCTCCTCGGCGGGGATGCCCGTGTTGCGGCGCCAGAGCAGGTGCGTGCGCCCGAAGGTGTCGTCGGCGCCCGGATAGCGGAAGAACCACTGGAACTGGCGGGCCCAGACTTCGACCTTTACGACGTCGGGGCCGGAGGGCAGTTGGGCCGGATCCTTGAGCTGCGACCAGGTGCGCTGGCTGAACGCGGCGATCAGCGCCATGATCACCGCCGGGATGACCGTCCACGCGATCTCGAGGCGCGGATTACCGTGGGTGTAGACGGCGCGGCGGCCCGGCCGGTGGCGATAGCGGATCAGAAAGACGACGAGGCAGATGAGCACGCCGGCGAGCACGGCGCCGGTCAGGGCGAGGATGAAGTCGAACATCCCGTCGATGCCGCGACTGCCGGGAAAGACGTTGGGGGGGCGCCAGGAGGTCGTCGGGGCGAAGGTCTGCTGGGCGAGCACGGATGCCGTGGCGCGGTCGGCGATGGCGACGAGGAGCATCGTGACGGCCAACGCGATGGATCGGCAGGAAGTCGGGCGCATCGGCAGGTCGGACATTCTAACCGCAGGGCGGCGGCCCGCCAGTGCGCCGGGGCTCGACCTCGTCCATCGATTCACTTCCGATCCTGCGCCGGGTCGGTCACGCTGCCGCATTCCGGGCACGCGATCGGCGCCGCGTTGCCGCGCAGGTCATAGCCGCAAGCGGCGCAGGGGATCCGCCACGATTCGCGCCTCATTCTCCGGGTCAGCCGGTTGACGAGGACGTAACCGGCGACGATGCCGATGGCCACCTCGATCACGGTGCGTAGCAGGACGCTGATCCAGATATCGAAGCCGTAGTATCCCGTTCCGACGATGTTAAGGACAAGCTGGATCGTCACGACGAGCAGCGCGCCTCGAACGAAGGACGGCCGGCGGGGGAGCAGTTCGTTCAGCACGAAGCCCGCGGTGCCGACAGCGGCCGCGGATACAAATGCGCCCAGGAAATAAAGGATGATGATGAAGATCATGCGACGGCGCGCGCCTCGTGCTGACGCAGCACCGCCTCCACGTTCTCGCCGCATTCCGGGCAACTGACGTTTTCGAGGCTGCCCCGCAGGTCGTAATCGCAGGAGGGACAGGCCAGCACCGGCATGGGCATCGGAAGCGTCGCGCGGAGCACGCGGTACACGATCAGCATGAACAGGATGACCAGGACGTTCAGGGCGGCACCTTGAAGCATCGTGATGAGCAGCGTACCGGCGTACGAGGTGTGGTGCAGGCCGAGCCCTTCGAGCGCCGAGATGATGACGATGCCTGGAATGATGTCGACGATGAAAGTGACGGGCATGAGCAGCGAAAGCGTGATCCGACACCCGTAGCCGATGTAGAGCGTTCGGCGCACGAAGGGGCGCTTCCTGAACTTCAAGAAGCGCTTCGTGCTCGTGGTCGCCGTGAGCAGCAGAATGAACAGCGCGACGCCCGTGAGCATCGCCGGCTCGTTGTATTCCCCCATCGCCAGCAGGAAACTCGGGGCCGCGCTGATCGCGCAGACGATCGTCCACAGCAGGCCGCGTCGCAGGATTTGAAGCGGGTCGTCGTCCATACAGCCGGGAACCAAACGCTACGCACCGTTCGAACGCGTGGTTCGTCGATCAGGATGGTGGCCGTGCGGCGCCGGACCAGCGCCCGGTCTGCAGCCGGCGCGCGAGCAGCCAGCAGAGAATCGCCCACACCGCGCCGCCGGTCCATCCTGCGAGCACGTCGGTCGGCCAGTGCACGCCCAGGTACACGCGGCTGGCGCCGACCAGCACCGTCAGCAGCAGCGCCAGGCAAAGGAACCATGACTTGAGGCGCTTGCGCTCCTGGAAATGGGCGAGCAGCGCTCCGAGCGTCAGGTACGTCAGTGCCGACATCATCGAGTGACCGCTCGGGAAGCTGGAGGTGTAGACGATCGACCCGTGCGGCACGAGGTCGGGGCGCGGGCGGGCGAACTGGTGCTTCATGACGGTGCTGATCACGAGGCCGCCCAGGATCGCGAGCGCGACCACCGCCGCGGGACGGCGCTTACCGTCGAGCAGCAGGTAACCGACGGCGGCCAGCGCGATGAGCGTCAGCACGCCGACGCCGCCGAGCGCGGTGAAGTCGCGCCCGATCTCCTCGAGCCAGCCCGGTCCGACCGGGTCGGCGCGATCCGTCGGATGGCGCATGGCGAGCAGCACCCGCTCGTCGAAGCTGCTGCTCGCCCCGCTGAACACGAGATCGACGATCACCGCGAACAGCCACGCGCCGCCCGCGGCGCAGAGCGCCAGCACGAGGGTCGCCAGTTCATGGCGGCCGATCCAGGCGAGGGGGCCGGAGAGGGGTGATTCGCGCGACACTCTTGCCCAGATCGGGTCGGTCCCGCCGTGATCTTCGTAATTAGCAAGTCGCGAATCGAAATGTGTCGAACGACGACCGGCTGACGCCGACCGCTCGCAGGATTCAACGGATTGCGGGGACTATCCCCCCACGGTGAGATCGCAGCGCACCGAAGTGTCCGCCTTCACCTCGACCTCGACGGTCACCGGCTGGATGCGCCGGTGCTCGTGGACGGCTTCGATCGTGTAGGTGCCGGGAGGCAGACCGACGATCTCGAAGCGGCCCGCGGCGTCGCTGACGCTGAAGAAGGGATGCGCCACGACGTGGATGTATCCGGTCATCCACGCGTGCACGTCGCACTTGAGCTGGATGACCTGCGGCCTCCTGAACTGCTTTCTGAGCACGACGCCGGGCTGCGAGCCGTCGTTGAACACCGTCCTGCGCCCGACGACGCCCTTGACGTTGTGCGTGGTCCGGTCGCTGTTGAGGATCTGCACGGGCTGGCCGACGACCGCGCCGGTGACGTGCGGCGTGTACCGGCAGCCGCGCTGGTCGACGACGACCTTCTCGTTGACCTTGTGCGCGCCGGGATCGAGACCCGCCTTCACGCTGACGAAGACGTTGCGCACCGCCTTCTTGTCGTTGACCAGAAGATCCTCCTTCCGTGCGACGCCGGCATTGGCGGCGCAGAAGGGATCGGCCGCCATGTTGATCTTCTTGGGCTTCCTGGGCTTTCCGGCGTAGTGGATCACGCCGACGATCCGGGTGCCTGCATGAGGCAATTCGGGCGCGTCGTGCAGGTTGATCTTCGACTCGGCCTGTTCGGCGGGCGCCGGGGGTGCCGGGGGCGCTGCGGGCGCGGGCTTCGGTGCCGGGGTCTGCGGCGCCGACCGTTCGACCGGTGCCGCCGCTTCGCCCCCGTCCTGCGGTGGCATCACGCGGCCGGCTGGCGGCTCGAGCGGCTTGAGCTCGATGATCGGCTGGTCGCCGCCGCCGATGCGCTGGCCCTCGGTGTTGTAGGTGAGGCCCATTGGCCCGGCGGTGTAGAGGAAGTCGGTCAGCAGGTCGAGCTGCCGGTCGCTCGTGTAGCCGAGAATGCTTTCCCACTTCGCGCGGGCGTCGTCCTGGAAGTTGTGGAAGAATGACTGGCCGTCGGGCCAGAACTCCTGCATGCGCGTGCCCGGCTGAATCCGTGTCGCGTACATCAGCCACTGGCGGAACCATTGCGGCTGGATGCGCTGGGAGACGACGGTCAGGTTCGGTGCGCCGGAAGGCGGATCGGAGGGCGTCAACGTGAAGCCTGTCGACTCGTCGTCCTCGTCGTCTTCATCATCCTCGTCGTCCTCGTCGTCCTCGTCATCCTCGTCATCCTCTTCGTCCTCTTCGTCCTCTTCCTCTTCTTCTTCTTCTTCGTCGTCATCCGCGTCTTCGTCGTCCGTGCCGTCCGTCGACGCGGGGAACGGATTCGCCGCGGTGAGCAGACCGTTCTCGAGCAGCACGTTCTCGTCGCCCATGCGGTGACATTCGCCGGCCATGCAGCCCATCAGGCCGAAGAGCTTCTCGCCCCGGGCGAGGCGTCCTGAATCGAGGTCGGGCTCGTGCTTCCTGATGAACGGGTAGTCCGTCGGATAGGTCTCCGCGAGGACGCGCACGTCTCCCAGCAGCTTGCTCCAGCTGTCATGGAGATCTTCGACCTCGGTGTAGCGCGGATCGAGATCCGCATCGACGGCGAGGTCCGCGGCGACGCCGAAGCGGCGCAGCGCCGCGAGCGGCTCGGCGATGGACGAGGCCAGGAACCACTTGTTGTGTTCGTCGTCCTCGCGCAGAGCGCGGTACTGGTCGATCGGCTCCAGCATGGCGGAAAGCTCGCGGGCGAGCACGCGGCTGTGGCCGGCGAAGTAGTCGACGAGGTGCTGGGCCTCCGGCTCGGTGAGGGGGAAGCTCGGCATCCGGATCTTCAGCCAGGGCCGGATCGGCTCGACCTTCTGCAGGAAGTTGTACAGCCAGCCAGGCTGGGTCTTCGAGCCCTGGCCGATCAGGCGCGGCGGCGACCAGTTCAGCGCGTTCTCGTCGTAGTAGCCATCCTCGAGATGCACGTTGTAGTACTGGTGCATCCCGACCTCGTTGCCTTCGATGTTGTGACAGCCGTAGCAGTTGTAGCGCGCGGCGAGCTGTCGGCCGCGGATGATGCGCATGCCGTCCTCGTCGGTCACGCGCTGCAGCCGCTCGTTCACGAGCGGTTTGCGGATGCTCGTCACGAAGGTGACCAGCGACCGGACCTCGCGGTCCGAGAGGAAGAACTTGGGCATCTTGAGCTTGCCGTACGGCTTGCCGCGCTCGATGAGCCCTTCGGCGTCGACCTCGAGATCGAAGGAGCGCCGCGCGCGGTCGAAGATGCGCGTGTTGTGCAGCTTGTGGTAGGCCCAGGGCCGCCGCTCGAGCTCGATGTGCTCCCACGCGACGTCGACCTGCTCGAGCGCCGCGCTTCGGGCGTCGATGTGCGGAGCATCGACTTCGAGGCCCTCGTGCTTCACCCGGCTGACGGGTGACGGGGCCTCGCGGTCCTTGTCGAAGCCGTGGTCGAAGAACTCGAACGCCAGCTTGTGCGGATCCTTCAGCCCCCATCCGTCGAGGTTGGTGCAGGCGGACACGGCCTTCTCGAAACCGTTGATCGCGTGGCAGCCGCTGCAGCCGTAGTGGTTGATCATCTTCGCGCCCAGCTGCATGAGCAGGGCGTCGTCATCCTCTTCCGTGTCCGCCATGCGCTTGCGCGTCAGCTCGAGCGTGCTCGTGCCGCTGTTCAGCAGGGCGATCAGCTCCCTCAGCGTTTTCCGATCCGGTTCGTCCAGGCTGAAGTCGCTCGCCTCGTAGGTCGATCCGTCGCCGCCGGCGCCCGGGCGCTCGAGCGTGAGCAGGTATGCCGCCAGGTCGTTCGCCTCGTCCGGCGCGAGCCGGAAGCTGGGCATGATCGTGTCGTCGGAGTAGTGACTCGGGTTGACCAGCCAGTTGTAGAGCCAGCGTCGGGCCGTGCCGGCGGGGCGCCCCGTCCTGAGCTTGGTGCCGACGCCCGAAAGCTCGGGCCCGGTCCGTTCGAGCTTCTCCGGCAGGTGCTCGAGCACGTACCAGTGTCGCTGGTTGTAGCTCATCCCGGCGTAGCGGCGGGCGGCCTCGTCCTCGTCGGCGCCGTTCGTTTCCATGTGCCCGGTGATCCAGGCCTCGCCTGTCTCCGAGAGATTGGCGTGGCACGAGAGGCAGCCGACGTTATTGAAGATCCTGCGCCCGCGCACGGGATCACCCGGCGCCTCGGGCGGCGACGTCGGCTCCCAGGCAGGCAGCTCCGCGCCCATCGACTCGTAATGATCCGCATCCGGCAGCGCCCGGTTGAGATAGTGCGTGATCGCCGCGACCTCGATGCGGGTCCGCTGGATGTCCAGCGGGCTCGAGTTGTTCTCGAGCATGAAGTAGTGAGGCATCTTCGTCGTCGGCCGGAACGCCTTGGGCGCCCAGATCCAGGATGCCATCATCGGTTCGGACAGCTTGTGGCGCACGTTGACGAGGCTCGGACCGATCCGGCGAATGTCCAGGTCGTCCTCGAGTGCGGTCACCGCGTGGCAGTTCACGCAGCCCATCTGCGCGAACAGGCGGCGACCTTCGTAAAGCCGGGGCGCCGTGTCCCGGATGTCGAACACCTCCGTGTGACACCGGGTGCAGCTCGACTCGACGTACTCGAGCGCGTGCATCGGCTTCTCCCAGTGCATGTAGTGCACGTGGTGCCAGTGGTACTTCTTCGACCAGAAGTCGACCTGGCGCACCGCCGCGCGGTAGGCGTCCGGGTCGTCCTCGGACGTGCCGGGCATCCGGTAGACGGCGTCGTGCGCCGATTCGTGCGTTGGCGCGAACGGCGCGGGGTCGTAACCCGTTTCGGGAGAGCTCCGGTTGAGGTTGACGTCGTACTGGACCGCGCGGTGACCGTGATCGTCGTGGCCGTGCCCGCTCGTCGCGTCCGCGTCTTCGTGAGCCTGTTCGTCGGACTTCGCGGTCAGCGCGATGCCGTGATCCGCGCCGGGAGAGGCCAGGCGCGGCGTGGCGTCGTGTCCGCCGGAGCGGTCGAGGAGGAAGTCCGGGACCGACGCGCCGGTCTTCGCGTCGACCCACATCTCGCGCGGCGTGTGCGCCGTGTACTCGAACAGCGTCTCCTGGCCGGAGCCCTCGTGGCAGGCGGTGCACCCGTTCGTCTTCATCGGGTGCTTCGACTCGGGATCGACGTAGAGATCGAGGCGCGGATGCGCGAGCAGCACGGGGCTGTCGCTCAGCTTGCGGCGGCTGAACGTGTTGTATTGCCGGACCAGCAGGCGGCGATAAAGCTCGGTGAGCTTGCCGTAGTCGGTGTCGCCGAGGTGGCTCGACAGCAGCGACTGCAGGTCCTCGATGTAGTACTCGAGCACCTTGTACCATTCGCCGCGCTTCACCTCGTCACTGCCGGCCTCCTCGATCGCGATCCGGTTCAGCACCTCGAGCAGGTCGTCGCCGGAGGCGCGCTGCTCCATGTCCGTCTTCGCGAACAGCGCGTTGACACGCTCTACCGCCTGCTCGTTGACGCTTTCGAAGCGGGACTGAAGCGCCGGCACCATCGTGACGGCGTCGATCCAGAAATCGAGCATCACGACGGGGCGCTCGACGTTCGTGACGTCCTGATTCTGTTCGACGGCGATCTGCCGCTCGACGAACGCGATCTGCTCGGATCGCTCGTACTGCGGCACGTCGATGTTGACGTGGCAGGTGTGGCAGCGGTCGATCGTCTCGACCGCCATGAAGTTGTAGTCGGTGAGCACGTCGGGCACGACCTGCTGGCGCGGCTTGATCGAAGGGTTCAGCCAGTCGAGCAGGGGGGCGTTGCGGACCTTGCTGAACACCAGCGCCGGGCCGTGCGGGTCGATCTGCGCAAGCCTCTCCTCGTAGTCCGCCTGCTCGCGCTCGAGGCCGCTGAGCTCCTTCTCCTTCACGGTCTGCTCGGCGCGAAGCTCCGCCAGCCTCGTCTGCAGCTCGATGAGACGGTTCTGGTTCGACGCGAGCGGCGTGGAGCTCCGGTCGGCCGTGCTGAGGTAGCCGTCCAGCTCCTTCCGGTACGCCTTGGCTTGCGGCGAGTCGGCGCCGTGCGCGAGGATGGCCTTCTCGAGCTTCTGTCTCGTGGGGGTCAGGACGCTCTTGTCGACCGCGTTCGGGAGCGTTTCGCGGCCGATCGCGTTGGTGATCCTGGCGATCTCATCTTCGACGGCGCTGATCTCGTCCGTCGGAAGGTCAATCCGGCTGATATCGTCCCGCAGATCCTTGAGGCGATCCTTGTATTCCAGGGACAGGGCGCGCTCCTGCGCGTCCTTGGTCATCGCCGTCTCCCAGGCGTCGGCCTCGATCTGGTAGTTGCGCCACGGCTTGGCGTGGTCGAACATGACCATCCACAGCGTCGCGATCGCCAGCAGCACGCTGCTGGCGGCGAATGCGAGGTTCAGGACGGTCTTGTTCCGGAAGGTTTCTGTCGGTACTGGCATCCGTCATCCTCGGACGCGGATCGGGCGAGTCGAAACGGCAATTTGTAGCGTCTGCACCGTGAGTTGCAACCGGCGAAGCCTCTCCGCGCCCCGGCGCGTCGGCGGCCGGGACATGGAAACGGGGTCAGACTGGTCAGACTCAATGCTGTTCGGCCCGGATCTTGCGAAGCCTTTTCAATCGGGTACGCGCTGCCGAGCCGAGCCGTTCGCGGCGCGTTCATCAGGATCGCGTCACCGAGCCGGGCCGTCTCGGCCCGGAGAGCGTTGCCGACACCGGGCCGGGGACGGCCCGGATCGGCAACGATCCGGATTGGGTCCGACCCGCCTTCGCGCGCCGGGAGCGGGCGCATCGTCCCGAGCTATCAGGTAAAATCGCCTGTCCAGTGCCTGTCTCCCCCCGGATCGAGTTGTACGACACCACGCTGAGAGACGGCGCCCAGGGCGAAGGCGTCAACTTCAGCCTTGTGGACAAGGTCAACATCGCCCGCCGGCTCGACGAGTTCGGGGTGGACTACGTCGAGGGCGGGTACCCGCTGTCCAACCCCAAGGACGAGGCGCTGTTCAGCGAGATTGCGGCGTCGCCGCTGCGTCACGCGAAGCTCTGCGCGTTCGGAATGACCCGCCGCCGGGGCGTCGCCGCCGCGGACGATCCGGGGATGAAGGCCCTCCGGGCCGCGAAATCGCCGGTCATCACGATCGTGGGCAAGACCTGGGACCTGCACGTCGACGAGGTGCTCGGGGTCAGCCGGTCGGAGAACCTGGCGATGATCCACGAGTCGCTGGCCTTCTGCGGCGCCGACGCCGAGGTCTTCTATGACGCCGAGCACTTCTTCGACGGCTTCCGGGCCAACCGCGACTTCGCGCTGTCGACGCTGCGGGCGGCGCTCGACGGCGGGGCGACCCGGCTGATCCTCTGCGACACCAACGGTGGTTCGCTGCCCCCGTGGATCGACCAGGTCGTGCGGGACGTTCGAACCGCGCTCGACGACGAAGTGAGGCTGGGTATCCACACTCACAACGACTCCGGGCTGGCTGCCGCCTGCGCGATGGCGGCGGTCGAGGCCGGCTGCACGCAGGTGCAGGGCACGGTCAACGGGATCGGCGAGCGGTGCGGCAACTGCGATCTCACGACGATGGCCGCGAACCTGCGCCTCAAGATGGATCGGGACTGCCTGAGCGCGGACGCCGTCACGCGCCTCACCGACCTGAGCCGCTACGTCTACGAGCGGGCCAACATGAACCTCGTGGTCGGTCAGCCTTTTGTCGGCCCCGCGGCGTTCGCGCACAAGGGCGGCATGCACGTTCATGCGGTGCAGCGCGTGGCCCACAGCTACGAGCACGTCGAGCCGGGCAGCGTCGGCAACCGTCGCCGCGTGCTCGTCAGCGAGCTGAGCGGCGCGAGCAACATCGCGGCGGTGCTGGGCGAGAAGTACGACCTCGAGTCGGACAAGGCGCTGCAGCGTCAGGTCCTCGGCCGCGTCGTGGATCTCGAGCATCGCGGCTTCCAGTTCGAGGCGGCGCCGGCGAGCCTCGAGCTTCTCGTGCACGAGGCGCGGGGCACCCGGACGAAGTTCTGGGATCTCGATCACTACCGCTGCGTCATCCTCAAGCGCGGCGAGGAGCCCGCCGTGACCGAGGCGATCGTCAAGGTCGCGGTCGACGGCGCGGTCGAGCACCAGGTCGCCGAGGGCGACGGCCCGGTGAACGCGCTCGACGGCGCGCTGCGCAAGTGCCTTCGACCGCATTTCCCGCAGCTCGACCGCGTGCATCTGCGCGACTTCAAGGTGCGCGTGGTCAACCCGACGGCCGAGTCGGCGGCGAAGGTCCGCGTCATCTCCGAGTTCGCCGTGGACCAGGGTCGCGACTGGTTCGCGACCGTCGGCGTCGACGAGAACATCGTCGACGCGTCATGGCAGGCGCTGGCCGACGCGTTCGAGTATTTCCTGATCGAGGTGGGGGGCGGCAAGACGTAGGCGAGGGATGTGCGTCCCGGCGAGGATCGGCGGCATGGCGTCCCCATGCCATTCGACCCGCGGGCTTACGCCGCGCGGTTCGCCGATGCGCGGCGCGTCACCGTCCCCATCCGTGTCCATCTGGCGGCGTCGGCCTCCATCGACGATGCACAGCGACATCGCCTGCTTCGGTTCCGCCGCGGCGGCCCTGAGGCTCACGGCAATGTAATGATCGTCTCGACCCCCGAAGGATCGCCGTCGAGCAACTGCCAGTAGAGCATGACCAGGTGATCCTGGAAGCCGAAGTGCGTGAACGTCACGGCGTAGTCGTACGTGCGCCGGTCGGTGCGGAACGTGGCGTGGCCGTCGGAGAATCCGAGGTTCAGTCCGGGCGGCGATTCGTGGTGCGCCCACAAGACGTCTGCGGGATACGGCCCCCAATTGGGGTGTCCGAGATGGAAGATGTCCGAGACCAGCACGATGGGTCCGTCCACCTCCGTTTGGTGATTGTGCAGTGCGCTCAAATCGTCAAAGGTCATGCCGCTCGAAATCTGCCCGAACAGGCGATAGTGGTAACTGGTCGTCCGGTATCCGTTCGCGATGCCATCGTGCCACCCCTTGGGATAGCTGAACGATTCAAAGCGCTGGCTGGGACAGTACACCACCTCGGGATCGGTGAGCATGTCATATTGAAAGAGCTTGCCCATGCCGGTCCAACCTTCCGTGCCCCCGTCGTAGTCGAATCGGCCATTGCCCGCCCGCGCCCACGGCGACGTGATCTCGAAGGTCGTCGCGGCGTTGGCGCCACCGTGGCCGTGCGGAAAGTAGCCCCCATTCTCCGCGGCGTAGGTGTGCAGCCCCATCAGCATCTGATGAACGTTGCTTAGACAGATCGCCTGCCGGGCCAGGGCCCGCGCCCGCTTGATCGCGGGCATGAGCAGAGCGATCAACAGGGCCACAATCGAGATGACCACCAGCAGCTCGATCAGGGTGAATCCGCGCGGACGCCGCATGCCCGCATTATATGGCTTCACCTGTCCTGCGGTACGACGATACCGCGGATGATGATGTTCTGGCAGAACACGAAGACGAGGAAAGTCGGAACGGCCGCGATGACGATCGAGGCGAACACGACGGCGGGATGCGAATGGGCCTGCAACTGATAGAGCCAGACCATCATGGTCCACATCTTCTGGTCGGGAATGATGATCAGGGCCATCATGAAGGCGCTGTAGGCCGCGGTAAAGGCGCCCAGGGCAATGACGGCGAGAATCGGTCGGGACAGGCTCATGGTGATGGTCCAGAACTTGGTCCATTCACCGGCCCCGTCGATCTCGGCCGACTCGTAGAGCTCGCGGGGCAGGCTGTCGAAGAAGCCCTTGAGCAGAAAGATGAAAAAGCCGTTGGCCATTCCCGGCAGGATCAGAGCCCAGAAGGTATTCAGCAAGCTGACATGAGGTGACTGCATCGCGGTGGGAATCACCCAGCCTCCGGCGACCAGTCCCGCCCCCAGCGCCGTCAAACCGCGCCGAGCCTCCGACCACCGTGGACGCAATCTCGCCAGTAGCCAGAGCGCCGCGGCGAAGGCGAGCCCGCCACCCAGAAGCGGCCAAAGGGGAAATCGCTTCAACAGGAGAAACGACGGGATCATCGCCACCTCACCAGGAAACGCCATCGTCGCCATGCAGAAAAGAATGATCTTGTAAGTGCTCGGCGGCTTGTAGCGGCTCAAGGCGTAGGCGGCCAGCGGGTTGACCAGCAGCGAGGTGGACACCGCAAGCAGGCAATAGATGACGGTGTTGACGATGCCGCGCCCGTGCAGGAGAAGGAACTCGAGAACGCGCCGGTAGTTGCGGGTCGTGAACTCCCAGCGCAGCGCCGACGTATCCGCCATCGCGTCGTGGTAGTCCGCCTGCGCCAGTGGCATTGCCAGGGGGGCCACCTGGTCGACCGGCACCCCTCGTCGCCGGGCGACAAACTGCTCGAAAGCCTGGCGGGGACCGAACAGCTCGATCGCCTCGGCGGGGCAGCCGGCACCGCCGGGGTCTTCGATGAAGGCCTGCCAGTCGACTGCCGGGCGGGCACCGTCGGGAACGCTCGGCGCAAACGGTACGTCATCGAACGAGTCGAAACGGGTGCCGTACTGGGCGTTCAGCTCGGCGATCGAACCGTATCTGGCTGTCAGGTGGCGCCGATAGCGGCCCGCCACCTCCCTATCGATCCGGAGATAGCGCAAGGGCACCTCGCCGCGGACATACGTTTCCCAATCGGCGCGTTCGAGTGCCCCCGTCGGCACCCGCCGGCGCAGGAAGACCTGGTCATAGCGTTCGTAGTCCGTGCCGTGCGCGCGGTTGTAGACGGCGATGTCGTTGGTGTATTTTGGCCACAGGACCGCCCGCCGAAACCGCCCGTCCAGATTGGGAATGATCCGATCCGGCTTGGGCCGCGATACCTTGAACCGGTGCCAGACGTCCTCGATGCCACGCATGACTTCGTACCGTCGTCCTCCCGTCTGAGCGGGCGTGTTGACCTCGCTCCACGACCTGGCCCCGAGGCCCGTCGCGCGGGCATAGGCGGTGATGTCGCCGTCGAAATGGTCGTACAACCCCTTGCGGAACAGGCGGTTGTTCTTGTGGGGCAGTCGCCACTGGCGGCCGTGGCCCAGCTCGTACCAGGCGACCGGCATGTCGAACTGCTGGCGCCAATCGAGATAGTCCCGGAGCACCTGCTCGTCCACGGGCTGCGGAATCTCGATCGTCCGCCAGTTTCTCATCTCCACTGACCAGGTCTCTTCGAACCACTGACGGCTCATGACGTACTTGGACTCGCAGTACTTCTGAAAGAGAACCAGGTCGTCGAACCAGTATTCGGGATAGGGCGATACGTAGTAGAAGTCCGTATCGCTCTTGACCGAGCCGGCCAGCATCAGCGTAAGGGGATAGAGCATCGTTACCGACCCGCTGATCAGCACCACGAAGATCAGCCCATAGGTCAGGCGGACCTTCCAACTGCGGGCGCCGACTTTGCTGATGATGGGCATGGGGAGATCCCGAGGCTCGAGGCTGGGCAACCGCGGGCCGTCACCGAGTCGTCAAGCCTCAGTCCCGACCGTCTTGAATTCCATTTGGCTCAGCCTCTGTAACTGCAACACGGTAAAGCCCACGAGCAGGGATCCGACGATCCACGCCATGGCGGTGGCGGCGCCGAAGCGCAGGTAGGCGAACGCTTCCATGAAGATGCGAAGGCCGACGACCTCGGTCTGCCCGTACGGGTTGAAAGGTCCGCCGCCCGTCATGGCGAGAATGAACTCACTGCCGCTGCGCACCGCGCCGATCGGGGCGCCGATGAAGTTGATGAAGATCAGGCCGCGAATCCCGGGAATGGCCACGTGCCTCGTCTTGTGCCAGACGCCGGCGCCGTCGACGTCGGCCGCTTCATACTGCTCTTCGGGCACGGTCTTGAGCGCCGCCAGGTAGATCAGACAACCGGGTCCCATGCCGGCCCAGATGGAAGGCAGCAGGCACGCGATCAGGGCGAACCCGGGTGAGGTCAGCCACTGCGTGTGCACGTGCGGCAGCGCCACGCCTGGCAGAACGTTGAACAGGTCGATGACGAAATTGATCAGATGGTTGATCATGCCGTACTGGCCGTAAAAGCCCTTCCACAGGAAGATCACGATGACGCCGGCCAGGACCGTAGGCAGGTAATAGATCGTCCGGAAGAGGATCTTGCCTCGCGGCACCTCGGTGAGCAGGATGGCCAGCACGATGGGCGCTACGAAGCCGAAGGCCATGTACAGGGCGGCGTACTTGATCGACACCCACATGCTGAACCAGAACTCGGGATCGAACAGCACGAACGCGAAGTTCTCCATCCCTACCCAGCGGCTTGTGCCGCGAACGTTGTATTCCTGGAAGGCCATGACCGAGCCGCGGGCCAGCGGGTAGTAGGCCCACATCCCGATCGTGATCAGCGCCGGAAGCATCAGGAGGTAGGCCCATTTGTAGCGGCCCAACTGCCAGCGGCCGTGCTCGACGGCGCGGGTGCCTGAGTGTTTGTAGGTCCGGCGGACCTTGTAAAGCACCAATACGAAAACGACGACGATGGCCGCCGCGACGGCGATCGCTGTCCATCTTCGCACGCCCTGCGGACGGGCGCCTGATACGCCGAGCATCTTCTCGTTGGCTGCCGCGACCCGCTTTCGAAGAATCTGGCGGATGCGAGACTTGGCGGATTGCTCATCACCGCGGGCGATGGCCTCGGCGACCTGGTCGTCGGTGCGGATCTGCTCGATCGCCTTGTGAACGTACCGGTAGACCATCTGAGCGTTCTTCCCGTAGGGTTCGGCCACCGCCGATTCGGTTGCGCGCTGCAGCGATTGATTCCACTGATCGGGAATGGTGTTCAGAAACTGCTCGTAGCCGGCGGCCCGCAGGAGCCGGGGCCTGACGCAACGGGCATAGCCGGCCTCGACGTACTTCCGCGCAATGGTGATCTCCGCTTCGGTTCCCCCGACGTACTCGATGAAGTGCCACGCCGCTTCCAGCTTGGCCGGATCGCCGGCCAGCCCGGCGTAGATACCCAGCATGCCGGCGTTGACCGGCGTGCCGCGGGTTCCGCGGCCCGAGGCCGGGACCGGACCAAAGCCCCACTGGCTCCAGTTGAGGTATCGATAGATGGACGTGTCATACATCTCCGTGAAATGCATTGCCGGTTGGGCCAGGGCCACGGCATAACCTTCCGCCGCGGCGGCAACCACCCCGGTAAAGCGTCCGTGCTCGTTCTCGAAAGGTTCGAGGAACAACCGTGCCACGAAGTGATACGCGTCGACCGCTTCGTCGCGGTCGAAGACGCAGTGCCAGTTGCCCTGATCATCCTGTTCGAGAAGACGGCCACCGAAGCTGTAGAGAATGCTCAGCGTGCCGAAGCCGAGATTGTCCATCGTCAGAGCCAACCCGTAGTGGCGCGGTCGTCCCCTGGGATTCGTCAGTCGGCGTGCCCACCGCAGCATCTCATCCAGGTCGGTCGGGGCCCGATCGGGCAGTCCCGCTTCGGCGAACAGCCCCCGGTCGTATTGCAGCACCTGCACCTGCCGGTTGAGGGGAAAGCACCAGATGTGGTAATGGACGTCCGCGGGCGGCTTCGACCACTGGCGCAGGTGCGCGCAGTCGGCCCGGTAAGGGCACCTGCGGCGCATGGCCTGCCAACTGGCATGTGGGACGCGCCACGACAGGAGCCGCTCGTAGTTGGGCGCCGCGGTCAACCGTTTCAGGTAGGCCGGCAGATCCAGCAGATGGTCGTCCGGGATCTGCAGACCGGCATACGCTTCGACGAACTTGTCCAGCGGATAGAGAAACCGGTTACGGATATAGGTGTGCGACTTGCGAAAATCGACCGCCATGACCTCCGGCGGGATGTCGCCGGCGATCTGCATGAGCGGCGCGATGTCATCGGTTCGGCCGGGAATCCGCAGGCCCACACTGGGAACCAGCCTGATGTGCGGATGTCTCTGAACAAAGCGCTGATGAATCTCGCGCACCGCCCAGCCGGTGACGTTGTAGGCCTCTCCCGTCTCGACCCCCGCCGCCCGCAACGTCACGGGCCGGCGCGCCGCCGTCCGGGGCGCCGGTTCCGCCATGGTCGGCGGGACCGGCAGCAGGCTCACGACAAGCAGGAGCACGGTTCGCGGCCCCAGGGATCGTGGGGGCATGTCACGCACTCTTGCCCTGTCGTTTGGGCGCATGTGCGGACTTGGAGCATCGTTCGTTGCCGGTGCTCTACGGCGCGCGGCGGGATCGGATCTGCCGAGCGCTGCCCCACGGTCCCACCGCGCCATCGTCATCACCCCGACGTCGCCACCGTGACTCTGATCGTGTTGAACGAGTAATGGATGTCGTCCGGAACGAGATCGGCCGACCAGCCATAGTGCTGCGATCCACCGGAGATGGCGATCTTGTGCGATTTGGGAATCTCGAATACGGCGCAGCTCATCCCGACCAGCGGATGCTCCCACAGGTGGCCCTTCATGCGGTATTTCTTCAGTCCCGGCTTCAGCCTCTTGCGCGCCTCGGGAATCTCTCCGTACTGTCGTCCCCACAGATCCGTGATCGGGCCGTCGCACTTCGCCAACCAGGTGCCGGCCCGCAGGTGCATGCCCCACAAGTTTTCTGCTCTGAATCGAGGGGCGTAAGTCCCCGGCGGATCTTCCGGCTTGTAGAACTCCGGGGTCGGAAACGCTTCGAGATTGACAAAGCCGGGCGGCTGGCAGGCCGATCCGATGACGACCACGCTCACGATCGGATCCTCCTCCTCGATCATGATGGTGTCCGGCTGGAGATGCTCTTCGTCGGCGCCCACGGTGTTGACCGGGTTCATCTCGACGCCGTGGTGTTCCTGGCCCCGCAGATATTCACGGTGCACGGTGATGTTCTCGTAGTTGAACGGTGCCCGATATTCGAACTGCTCGGTGACGAGCCGCTCGCGCGTCTGCGGCGGTACGTGCTCGAATCCCTTGACCCGTCTGTCCTCGGCGTGCTCGGCCATGATCTGCACCGGCTCCTTTCTGTCTAGGCGTGAATGGTTTCACATGACGAACAGAACCATCCCCATAAACACAAATCAATGGTCTGCGTGACGCCGCCATTGTACGAAATCGCATGGAAAGGCGGACCAGAGGAATGTCCTTGACAGGAAAAGCCCCTGCGATACAATGCGCGCGGAGATTGATCGGTTGTAGAGAAAGGAGGCGACGAGCTATCAATTGATCCTGAACGATCGGGGCGATCGAAATGTATCAATTCGTTCAAGTGGTCTCCGCGCGTTGCGGAGGCCAGCGGCAGTTTCATTCTGCGTTATACAGGGAACATGGAAAATGAAGATGTGGAAACATTGTGTCGTGTTGGCTGCGGTTCTGGTTGCGACATGGACCACCAGCACATTCGCCATCCTCGGTGACTTCGGCGACCTGTACGTCGCCACGCACACGGACAACAGTGTCATTCAGTTCGACGTGCCCACCTTTACCCGCGAAACAGGCACCTTTGCCACGGGCACGGGCGATCAGGCCTTCGGCCTGGTTTTCAGTCGCGATGGCAGCAAGATGTGGGTATCGGGCAAGAACAGCCAGGTCGTCAGGGAGTACGACGCCGCGTCGGGCGGGGCGCCCACCTCGACCCCTATTGACTTGACGACCACCGGGAACCCGGACCGGCCGGCGGGTCTGGCCCTCAGCCCGGACGGCAGCACGCTTTACGTGACGGACGTCGAGTTGCTGACGGTGACCGCGTACAACACGACCACGTGGGCGGCGGGCGATGTCTGGACAGGTATCAGCAGTGCGTCCGAATACCTGGCCATCAATGCCGCCGGCACCAGAGCCTACACCGGGGGTAGCGAACGGATCCACGAAATCGATCTGACCACCGCGGGCGGCGCGGCGACTGACTTGATCGTGAGTCCTTTGGGCGCCGGCAGTGACAACTTCATTGGAACGGGCATCGTGGTCCATCCGGTGACCGGAAACATCCTCTCCGCGCACCGGGGCGGCAACACTCGTTTCACGGACAGTGTCATCGAGGTCAGCCCGGGAGGATCTTATTTGCGCACCGTGGTGGCGGGGATCGATGGCCAGCCCACCGGGCTCGGTATCAGTCCCGACGGAAGCACCCTGTATGCGGGTCATAACGCCTGCTGTGGCGCCGCAACAAACGTGCTTCGCAAGTACGCCGTCACCTCGAGCGGCCTGTTTACCTTCCTGGGCGACACCCCGGCCGGCAGTACACGGCTCAACGCCATGGCCGTCCGGGTGCCGGAACCGGCGACCCTGGCGGTGCTTGCCTTCGGCGGGCTGATGCTCCGCCGGCGCCGAGCGTAAGGACGACAGCAAGGAACCGTTTTGGATGGGTGTCATGGGCATGCTCGTTTGCTCGTGTCGAGCACAATGAACGCAAGACACGGGTAAGCTACGCTTGCCCATGACACCCGGATGGCCACGGTCCATCTTGATCATCGTTCTCCTGAGCTTGCTCGGGGGCTGTCAGAATCAGGCCGGCGAGCACCGTCTTTGGACGAGCGATTCGAAGGTCGTTGATTGGGCCTATTTCCGCCCGGACCGCCCCTTTCCCGACCATGCCTGGACCGAGGGCTGGTCGTTCGAGGAGCAGTTCTTCCCCGAGCATGTGCTGTGGTCCGGGTCCTTCCATATCTATCTGAGCAATCCGTACGATCGAGACCTCGAGATCACGGGCGCGTCTCTCAATGGCCGGCGTCTGGAAGAGCTCCAACAGGATCTGACCGTGGTCTGGTGGAGGACGCTGCCGAATCCGATTCGGCCCGGCCGGACCGCTGAGGTCATCGTGCGATTGAAAGGGGCACCGCCTTCCGCGGACACGGCCTTTGTCTTTCAGACGAAGGACCATGGCCCCATCCAATGCACGGTCCGATCCCATGCACCCGGGATCGAGATCGGGTACGTCGCGTTCAGCCCGGCCATTGACAGTTTGTACGTCTACGTTCAGAAGAACGCGGAAGGGCGGATCGCGCTGTCGCAAGTGCATCTGGACGGTGCGGACGTGACCGGCCGTGCAGAATTCTACCCGCGAGACGGCACCTTTCACCGTGGGTTATGTCTCGTCAGGATCTCTCTGTCGGATCCGCTGAGATACGGAAGCTATCACTTGGTCAAGGTGATCTCGGCCGATGGAAAGGCGACCGCGTCGATGGTCAGGGCGTGGGACGGCTTCTACTCGATCGGCATGTTCTACGGTTCACCCGACCGGCAGGTCATGCTGGACCAGAAGCGCCATTTGATCAATACCGCCGTCGGCCTCGAGCTACCCCTGGCCGAGGAACTGGGACTCAAAGCGGTCAACCACAACTTCAGCAACATGATGATCATCCGGGAGGAGGATTTTGCCACCTCCATCCGCCAGCGGGCATCCAGGGTGACGGATCGTCCAGGCCTTCTGGCCCACCTTCTGTTCGACGAGCCGGACGTCCAGGACGCGTACCGGGACGACGCCGACGGCACGGGCCGCGCTCTGGGCTACTGGGCCATGCCGATGGAGCAGGCGGCGAAGGTTCATCGCGAGGTCGACCCCAACCCCCCGACGCTACTCGTGGTCGACAACACCTACAAGCCGAGCAACTGGTACCTGTACGGCCAGATCGCCGACATCTTTTCGACCGACCCCTACGCGACCGCCGACTGCATCAACCCCGCGACACTTTTCTACGTGGCTCAGTCCACCGAAACCGCCTATGCGGCGTGTGCGCCCAAGCCGCTGATCGTCATCCTTCAGGCGTTCTACAACCTGCGGGCCGGATTCCACCGAATGCCTGACCGGATCGAAGAGAGGATCATGGCGTACTACGCCGTGGGATGCGGGGCCAAGGGCATCCACTACTTCTGGTATCCCTCGAAGCCGGGGCATCTCTTCGGCTGCCGGGGAACGCCGCTGTGGGAAGAGATTGGCCGGATCAACGCCGAGCTCGAGGTGGCCAGCCCGCTGCTATCCGTGGGTCATCCCGTCCGGGGCGTGGTGGCCAGCTCGACGCCCGGCCTGTGGACCCGATCGCTGCTCTGCGGCGAGGACAGTCTGGTCGTCACGCTGGTGAACCACACGTATCGGTATGAAGACTGGACGTCGAAGGAAGGAAAGTATCAGATCAAGTTGCTCGAGAACGTGGTCATACAGGTGGCCCTTCCTCCGTGGATGAAGGCGGCCGATGTCTTCGCAGTGACTGACCAGGGGCCGAAGCGCCTGGCGTACGCGGTAAAGGACGACAAGGTGACGGTGAACGCAGGCGATGTGGATTCAGGTCAGATGATCGTCGTGACTCAGGACGACAAGCTTTTCGAGGCCCGCAGCGCGGACTACCGAACGCGGATTCGGCCGCTGCAGAACGCGGCTGGTCAGTAGATGCTTCGATCCAATATCAGGCCGAAGTCCTGCTGGCCAGATCGAGCAGTTTTCTTCTGCATCCGTCGAACACGGTCGCGTCCTGGAGATGCGAGCGACCGTTGCGGATCACCTGATCGACGATTCGGTCGACTCGCCGGACCTTCCTGGGATCGTCGGCCATCATGGCCAGCAGTTCATAATCTTCAATCCCGTTCCGCATGGCCGCTAAACGCAGCGAACCATACACTTCTCGTTTCCCCGGCCAGACGATATGGGTATCCCCCGGGGGCAGCTTCAGCATCCCGTCGGGCGTCTGCTCGGGATCCGGCACCGTTTGTTGCCAGGGATCGACGCTACCGCGATACATGTTCAGGCCCCAGTGCAAGTAGCCGGTGGTTCGGGTGATGTAGTTGTACCAGTGCAGCAGTCGTGTGCGTATCAAGGGGTAATCCAGGAATCGGTTGAGCCAGGGGCCGCGCGGGCCGCAGCAGGTGTAGTACCAGGTTTCAACGCCGACGCGGCGGTTCTCGTCGGCCAACGTCCGTTCCCGACGGGCCCCGCCGAGATTTGAAGGTACGACCACATCGTTGGAACCGTTGATCCGGTCGATGTGCACCGCGTCCATGATCTTCACCCCGGGCATCAGCTGCCGGACGATCAGGCAGAGGTGGCGATAGTGCTCGGCTTGCTGCGGCAACGGTTCATCGAACACGTGCTGATAGTAATTTTCCTGCCAGCCCCGCTGGCCGAGGAACTCCCAGAGCGGCGTCAGCCATTGTCGCAACAGGGCATGGCCTTCCAGGGTGGTCGCCACCGGGCCAAGCACGTCTGCCTTGTTCTCATTGCTCTTGCGGGTCTTCCACCCTCTCCACGCGTCCTCGTCACTGATCGGGCAGGCCCAGTAAAGAAACGTCACACGGTCCTTGAGTGAATGGCGCCGGGCGACGTGGGCGCCCTCGATCTGCGTAAAGCCCTCGTCGAGAAACAGCCTGATGTATCTTTCCAGACGCTTGAAGTTAATCCGTACTTTGCCGTTGACCACGCGGATCCCATACACCTCCGGCTGCATCCAGAACATCGTCTGCCGGTGCGCGGCCATCAGCCGGGCGTATTTGCGAAGCAGCGTCCAGTAGGGCTCGCTCCACATTCTGACTCCGTGAACATCCGCGATGCGCTGGAGGTTGAACCAGTTCGTGATGCTCAGTCTCTGCTGCGGTGGCAGTGTCGCGGCATGGACCTCGAGTTCGATGGGAATCGACGCGCGTTCCTTGCCGCTGCGCAGCTCGACCGAGGATTGGTACACGCCCGGCCTTGCATCGTCGGGGATCGCATAGTCGACATACAGGACGATCGGTCGGTGCCGCTCGCGCATGTTTCCGTTGGCTGGTACGAGCACCTCGGCAATCTCGCACGGTGCGGCCCGGACCACGTGTTTGCGATCCCGGGCGGTCAGCTTGGTCGAGGTCATCCCCATGAACTGGCCCGAGGATCGTCCGGCGTCGATCACCGTGTTTTCTTCAAGCGGCACGAAGCGAACGTGGTAGGCATCGCCCTTCGGTAGTCGCCCCCCACCCTGGCGACGCATCGATTGGGCGCGAATATCGACGCCATCCTCGGCGCCGACCACCAATTGCACGCCCGCGTGGGCTCCGCGGGCGCCGAACAACCTGATCCGCGGCGACGTGCGCGTCGGCCTGGGCCAGCTGTCGTGAAAGGCTCGATCCAGCTCGTGAAGAACGGCTACCATGATTGCCGACATGATCAGATGCTTCCTTTTCTTCGATGACTGGATGATCGACGACATCAAGGATGTCGAGCGACATTTCGGTCAGCCCGAATTCGAGGGCCCGCTGATCGACGGGGAGTTCGGGCTGGACAGCACGGTCGAGCTTCCGGGTGACCAGTGGCCCACGAAGTGGCGCATGTGGTATCTGCGCCGCCTGCAACCCGACCAGATCACCGAACCGGGTCGAAACCCGCGATCGTATTTCTGCCTGGCCGAAAGCGACGACGGCGTCGAATGGCGCCGGGCGAATCTGCCCGAAGGGCATCGGCCCGTTCGGGATCTCGAGAACTGCGTGTTTGAACATACGGCCAAGCAGATCCGCTGGGATCCATGGGATCCGGATCCGCAGCGGCGGTATAAGGCGGGTTTCGACAACATGACCGTTCGCGAGACGCATCCTAACCGGTCGCTGTTGATGGGATGGTCGCCAGACGGTGTGCGATGGATCGCCGATGACGATCCGGAGCGCGCTTACTATACGCGTGAAGGCGGCAATGACGGCACACGCACCCCCTTTTACAGTCCGATCACCAGGCAATGGCATATGGTCTGCCGACCCTATTGCCCGGACCGTCGGATCGCCGTCACCAGCTCGTCGGATCTGAAGCAGTGGACCGACGTGTGGACGATGATGCAGCCGGACAGCCTGGATCCGCCGGGCACCCAGTTTTATGGGCTTCGTGGCGTCTGGCCCTATGGCGTGACCACGGGCAGCGGCCAACCTGAGGATTTCGAAGGAACGTTCGTCGCCATGCTCAACGTGTACCGTGCGTCACTCGGTGAACGAATGGGCGGCGCCAAGTGGTTGGGTAATGGCTACAGCGAACTGGCCTACAGCACCAACGGCCTGTTCTGGAACCGGACGAATCGGCGACCCGTGTTCGCCGAAGGCAACCACGGCGAGCCGGGCGGAGGATGGACGGACAGCTACATCGTCGGCTACGACGAGAAGGACCGGTTGCGCTTTGTCGTGTCGCGGTCGGGGGGCAGTCACCGTCATCAGCGGCCGTTCGCGTGGCAGCATGCGGTCCTGCGGAAGGACGGGTTCGTGTACCTGCGGAGCATTGGCGTCGGGCGCGTGGGATTCAAGGGTATGCACCCGGCCAAGGGGGATCTGAACATCAATTTCCTCGCTCCGCGCGGCCGGGTGAGGGTCCAGGCATGTGATATGGACTTCAAACCGCTCGACGGTTTCACGTTCGACGATTGCGTGGGTCTGGAAGGCGACGAGCTTCACGCTCCGGTGAGATGGAAGAACAAGACGCCCCAGGATCTCGTGAACCAGGCGGTTCGCCTCGAGTTTGAACTGTTTCAAGCTCAGCTGTATGCGGTGCGGTGGACCTGCGACCATCTTGTCTATGCGGACGGACCGGTGCACGACCTGCGGTAGCGAGCCAGATGATCAATTGCTTCTTCTTCTTCGACGACTGGATGATCGACGACATCAAGGATGTGGAGCGCCATTTCGGCCAGCCGCAGTTCGAGGGTCCGTTGATCACCGGGGAGTTCGGGCTGGCCAACACGGTCGAGCTTCCGGGCGAGCAGTGGCCGACGACGTGGCGCATGTGGTATCGCCGGGTGGAATCGGACGAGCGCACCGAACCGGGCCGCAATCCGCGATCGTATTTCTGTCTGGCCGAAAGCGACGACGGCGTCGAATGGCGCCGGGCCAGGCTGCCCGAAGGCTATTGCCCGGTCGGGAATCTCGAGAACTGTGTCTTTGAGCATCCGGCCAAGCAGATCCGCTGGGATCCGTGGGACCCGGACCCGCAGCGACGCTACAAGGCGGCTTTCGACAACGTCACGGTTCGGCAGTCGCATCCCAACCGGTCGCTGTTGATGGGCTGGTCGCCGGACGGCGTGCAATGGACGGCCGACGACAATCCGGACCATGCCTACTACACGCGAGAAGGCGGCAATGATGGCACGCGAACACCGTTTTACAGTCCGGTCACCAGGCAGTGGCACATGGTCTGCCGGCCCTATTGTCCGGATCGGCGGATTGCCGTCACCAGTTCGTCGGATCTGAAACACTGGACCGATGTGCTGACGACGATGCAGCCGGACAGCCTGGACCCGCCCGGCACGCAGTTTTACGGATTGCGCGTCTGGCCTTACGGCGTGACATCAGGCAGCGGCCAACCTGAGGACTTCGAGGGAACCTTTGTCGCTATGCTCAACGTGTACCGTGCGTCTCTCGGTGAACGCATGGGCGGCGCCAAGTGGTTGGGTAACGGCTACTGCGAGCTTGCATACAGCAGCAACGGCCTGTTCTGGAATCGAACAAACCGGCGACCCATGACACCCGAAGGCAACCACGGCGAGCCGGGTGGAGGATGGAACAGCAGTTACATCGTGGGCTACGACGAGAAGGACCGGTTGCGTTTCGTGGTGACCCGGCCGGGAGGCAGTCACCGCCATCAGAGACCGCATGCCTGGCAGCATGCGGTCCTGCGAAAGGACGGGTTCGCGTATCTGCGGAGCATTGGCGTTGGACGCGTGGGCCTGAAGGGAATGCATCCGGCCAGGGGTGATCTGAACATCAATTTCCTCGCCCCACGCGGTCACGTCAGAGTGCAGGCTTGTGATATCGACTTCAAACCGCTCGACGGTTTTGCCTTCGACGACTGTATCAGCCTGGAAGGCGATGAGCTGCACGCGCCCGTCAGGTGGAAGAACAAGACGCCGGATGATTTGATCGGCCAGGTGGTTCGGCTGGAGTTCGAACTGTTTCAAGCGCAGTTGTACGCGGTCCGGTGGAGCTGCGATCACCTGGTGTATGCGGACGGACCGGTGCATGACCTGAGATAGGGGAGGGCCGGGGAGTAGTTACTGATGCCACGACGCGCACAGTTCAGGCCCACGATCGTCGAGATGTATCTTGACGACCAGTTCGCCAACCGGGCAAGCCTGTGGTTGCCCGAAACCGTTCTGCGCGGCAAGACGGATCACGATACCTACAGTCCGAAGGAGACCATTCGGTGGCGGGACGACGGTTCGGAACTGAGCTACCGCGCAATCGTGGATGACGGGCAGATGCTGATTGCCGGGCATGTCGCGTCCATCGATCAAGGCTGGAAACTGGCGCTGACCATAGGGAATCATTCCGAGCGACGCTGGGACAATGTCATCGGTGCAGTCTGTCTGTTGCTCTCGTCAGCACCGGAGTTCGCGGATCCGACACGCGAACGCACGTACTTCCGTTCCAGCAGCCGGTTTTGCCGACTCTCGGACGCAGACGTGGATGGGGGCAGTCCGCCGTACAGAATGAGTTTGGTGAAGGGCGCTCGGCAGCTCGAAAGGACCCAACGGCATCGCGACAAATGGGGGTTCACGCGCGAAGATTGTGACGACGGCATCATCGCCGTGTCCGGAAAGAACAGTGGCCGAATTCTCACCGTAAGCTGGGACCGCGTGAATCATCTTCAGGCAAACGCAGCGACCGCGTTCTGTTGTATTCACGCCAATCCTGACTTCGGTGATCTGCGTCCCGGCGACGAGCGAACATGCAGAGGTGTCGTCATGCTCACCGAAGGTGACCTCGGGAGCGCGTGGGAGAAGACAAGCCGGGCCGTTACAGACGAAACACGTGCACGTCGAACGGCTCGTAGTCCTCAGTGAAGGATTTCCCGTCCTCGTCGAGCTCGAGGTCCTGACGGTTTTCGAACATCGGTCTGGCTCGTTCAAGCTTCTTACCAAATCGGAACCGGACCGTCAGCACCCGGTTTTCCAGGTTGACCGTCAGCAGCACGTACCCGCCGTCTGAGTGCGGTTTGAGTAGCGCGCGGATCGGGGCCTCGGTCGCGGGAATGCCCTTGACGATCTCGACCGCATAAGACACTTCGGGCCCGACGGTGGGCGACAGCAGCACTGGTTTCAGTTCCGTCAGCTCGAAGTTGGTTTGCACTGCGGCTTGCCACAGGGCCCGTGATTGAATCTGCTTGATCGGCGAGGCCGGCGTCTCAGTGCGGGTCGCCGGTATGGGATCGTCTGACATGCCCAACACGCCGGCCCCGCGCCACGCCCGATGGTCCCAGACCCAGTAGAGAATCCCCGTTGCCCCGTGGATGACCGCGGTGTAGACGGCGGCCCTTGATTCATGCGGTCTGGGCAACCGTCGGTGTGGAAACTTCTCGAAGCTCTGGGCAATGAACCAGACCGGCTTGTTCTGCTCACCGGCCACGGTCGCGGCCCAGACGGAGCGGGCAATATTCGAAATATCGCCGAGGGGCGCAAACCGGAAGGGGTAGTCGTCCAGGCAGGCAATGTCGCTCCTCTTGATCCAGTCGCCCCAGCCGTTCTGCGGCGCGTCGATCTGGGGGGACATGTTCACATAAACCGGCATGTCGGGGAAGACGCTTTGGAGCGCCGCTTTCGATGAATCGTGGACGTGACGCCAGCCGGCCTGGATCACGTCCAGCGGATCACTGCTGGAATAGCCCGAAGCGCCGGTAAACACGTAGGGTTCGTCCAGCACGTATTGCGCCAGAATGTGGGGGCGCAGCTTGTTCAATCGTTGGGTGGCCCGTTTCTGCCAGTATTCGAGATCGCCCCGTCCGGTGGGAATCACCTGAAGGCCGCATTCGTCCAGAACCTCCAGGAAATTCTCCGGCGCGCCCATCTCGTGCGTGATCGTGTTGAAACCGGCTTTCTCGAGCGTCCTGAAGTTCGAGGTGTGTGAATAGCCATAAACTCCAAGCGGCAGGAATGATCGGTCCGGATCGTATCCCGTCATGAGCTTGCCGTTCTTGTCAACGTGTGGCACGCCCTTGCGGTACAGCGTCTGAACGGCGGCAGCCGGTGGATTGCGCCAAGGGGGACTGTCTTCTTTCCGGGCCCCGTCGGCCGTCATCATGACCGGGCCCATCGGGACATAGCCCCACCCGACGATCGAGCCGTTCGATCGCAGGGCCAGGTTGTGCCAGGAACCGCTGGCAACGGCGACGAAGTCGTTGCCGGACGGAACGTCAGTCTGGCCGTACTGGCTCCAGCCCCAGGCGTTTAACGAACCATCCTCGCGCAACGTCACCGCATGGAAAAACTCGTACCTGCTGGCGGCCACGTCGTTGAATTCGTGGCCGGCTGGCGCGCGCACACGCGGGTCCGACGGCTTCTCGGTGCCCCACGTCGTCAACGAACCGTCGGTCTGCAACACGACGTTGTGATAACCCCCGGCGGCGATCGCCTTGAAGTTGCGGCCGGACGGAACCTCAGTTTGACCGTACCGGTTGGATCCCCACGCCACGAGCGAGCCGTCGGTCCGCAGGGCCAGGCCGTGGTCGATTCCGGCGGCGATCGCAGTGAAACCGTTGCCCTTCGGAACGTCAGTCCGCCCGAGCCGGCTCGCACCCCAACCGACAATCGCGCCATCGGCTTTCAGGGCGAGACTGTGATGGGCTCCGGCAGTGATGGCCACGAAATCCCTGCCCGCCGGCGCATCGGCGCGGCGACCCCAGGCGACGATCGACCCATCGGACCGGAGGGCCAGACTGTGAAAGTGGCCGGCGGCAATGGCCACGAAACCGTGACCCGCGGGGACATCGCACTGGCCGTAATCGTTCCAGCCCCATGCGAAAAGTGATCCGTCCTGGCGCAGGGCCAGACTGTGATACCCCCCGGCGGCAATGGCCTTGAAGTCGTTGCCGGATGGGACCGGGTAGTCGTCGGCGCTGGCCACGGACCGGGCCGGTGTCGCCTGGACCAGCGGCAGGAACGCCAGCCAACCCACGACTGCAACGGAAAGAAAGGCAGGGTGCCGCAGCTGCTGCATGTCAGGCCTCGTGCAATCGACTGTCCGCAACGCGGAACCTAGTTAGGGTCCCACGATCCGAAATACGTGCGTGTCGAACGGTTGATAGTGTTCCACGAAACTTGTCCGCCCTTCTTCCCGTGCCAACGGTGGACGATCCTCGAACAGCGGCTGCACGGATTCGAGCGGCCGTTCGAAATGGATTTCGGCGTGAAGGGTGGCGTCATCGATATTGACCGTCATCAGCACGTATCCGCCATCCGGATGGGGCTTGAGGATCGCGCGGATGTCGGCCGCCGTGACCGGCTCGCCCCTGGTGATCCGGACGGCGTACGCCACGTCCGGACCAACCGTTGGGGAAAGAATCACCGGCGTCAGTTCCTTCAGTTCCGCATTGATCTGCGCGGCCGTCTCCCACAGGGCTCTGGATTGAATCCGTTTCATCGGCGAGGCCGTCACCAGGCTCTTCTTGTCGTTTTTCTGTCTGGGGTATGCGGCATGCGGATCCCTGGCCAGACCGATGCACTGCGCTCTGCGAGCCAGCGGGCCATCTGAAACGAAATAGATCACGCCGGTTGCGCCGTGAATGATTCCGGCGTACACCACCGCCCGCAATTCCGCAGGCGTCGGAAAACGGAAATACGAGTCAGCTTGAGGGATGGGCTGCTCGAAGCCAGGTACGATCAGCCACACCGGCTTGGTCTGGTTGCCCACCGTTGCTGCGGCCCAAAGCGTCCTGGGAATGCCAAAGGTCGGGCAGGATAGATCGCTCCGACCGGTGCCCCCATTCCTGAATGGATAGTTGTCCAGGCTGGCAATGTCACTGGCGGCGATCCACTCGCCCCAGCCGTGCTGCGGTGCATCCACGACCGGAGACATGTTCACGAACACGGGCAGATCCGGAAAGAACTCGTGCGCGGCCTGTCTGTTCTCGGCGAAAGTCCTGTGCCAGCCGCGCTGGATCATGTCCATCGGGTCCTTCCAGGTGAAACCTGATCCGGTCGTCATCTGATACGGTTCATCGATGGCGTAATTGGCCAGGAGGCGTGATCGATGGGGCTTGATCTTCTCGGCCAGCGCTCGCCAGTGATCGATCCCGCCGCAGGCTTTCCAAAGCAACTGCAAGTCGAGTTCCTCCGCCCGCTCCAACACCTGCTCGGCGGACATGGTCCAGGCCTGGATGGTGTTGAAGCCGCCCTGCCTGATGGTCTCACCGTCCAAATCTCCGTCGGGACCGTAGATCCCGATGGGAAAGAACGACCGCGCCGGCTCGTACTGCATGATGATTCGGCCCTGGCGGTCGGTGTGGGGAACGCCGTCTCGATACAGGGCCTGCACCGCAGTCGGCGCCCGCCTCTCCTGCCAGGGCGGACTGTCAGCCTTGACCACCGCGCGCGGCACATGACCCCACTGAACGATCGAGCCATCTTCCTTCAGAGCCAGGCTGTGCCAACCGCCGCCGGCGATCGCAATGAAATCGTGGCCGGGAGGCACGTCGTTTTCGCCGTACTTGTTGCGACCCCAACCGATCAGTGACCCGTCGCGGCGCAGGGCCAGGCCGTGGTAGTAGCCGGCGGCAATGGCCTTGAACCCCTCGCCTTCCGGCGTGTCGATCTGTCCCTGCTCGCTCGTTCCCCATCCCACGATCGATCCATCCGCTCGCATGGCCAGACTGTGCGAGCGGCCCGCGGACACCGCCACGAAGTCGCCCCCCGCGGGCACCCGGGTCTGGCCGAGCCGATCCTCGCCCCAGGCAATGATGGTGCCGTTGCGAAGTAGCGCCAGACCGTGATTGCCACCGGCGGCAATGGCGGTGAAATCACTGCCGCTCGGCACGTCCGCGCGGCCGAATCGGTTCCATCCCCACCCCAGAAGCGATCCATCGGACCGCAGGGCCAGGCTGAAATCGTCGCCGCCGGCGATCGCCTGGACCACGTCGTGGCCCGCCGGCACCTCGGTCTGACCACGCTCGTTTCGGCCCCACGCCAGAATCGATCCATCGCGACGCAAGGCGAGACTGTGCCACGTACCGGCGGAGACGGCCACGAACCGATCCCGACCGGCCTCTGGCGGCACGGATGTCTGACCATCGTCGTTCCACCCCCAGCCCACGGCCGACCCGCCGGAGCACAAACCCAGGCTGTGGTATCCACCGCCGGCAAGGGCCGTGAAGTGATGTCCGGCAGGAACGTCGGATGCGTTCGCAGCAAGTTCTGGTGAACTCGCGGGTTGAATGCTCATATCGTGCGAAGGTTACCTGTATTGCTGATCAGGTGACAGTGTGACCGTCTGACGGGATTTTCACGTGAACGACGCGCCTACGGGACGATCCACACCGGGCTTGACCAGGCCGTTTCCCCATCGTCTTGCGTGACACGAGCGTAATAGTATGCAGCGCCGCCTTCGTATTGCGCATCGCGAAACGACGCGCTCGCTTCACGCGTGTCGGCGTGCTGAACGTGGGCGATCCGCCCGTCCCTGATGATCTCGATCGTTCGCACCGGCAGTGGGGCTAGGACGTGCACCGTGATGTCCGGTGCGTTCGTCAATTCCGTCGCCGGGATTTCTCCTCCCATCAGCATACCGCTGACCTGGAAGTCGAGGACGATCGGTTCGCCGGTGGTTGCGTAACACCGCCGATCGTAAAGCGCGTCGAAAACGGATTGCCGCGTCAGATCCGTTGCCAGGACCGCGACGCGTCCGCTGCCCAGGCGACCGAGTAACTGCGCGTGATTCTGCGTCGCGCTGGCCACCCCCGGATGCCCCTCGTGCCCGTCGCTCGACGCGATGCACCCCAGCCGGTATCCCCTGGCGAGCACCTGGCGGAAGCAGCAGCCCTCGACCGTGTCCTTGTTGGCGTTTGGGGCGTCATCGTGCTCCGAGCTTCCCCACACGGAATAGATCTCCATCAATCGGTCGAACTCGGGATCGTAATAGTTCCAGTCGACGGGCACCTTGGCCCAGGAAGGATGATGGGCAATCGTGATGGCTCGCCCGTCGATGGCACGCAGGCGGTTCCAGAGCTGTGTCGGCGTCGTTGCGCCGGACTCCGTGCTGGCCAGCGACTGATGCGATTTTTCGTAGTAGACGCAGCGTTGTCCGTATGCGCGTCCCCATTCGAAGGCGGGAATCGTGACGAACCGTCCTGACTCGTCGAATCGGTCAGCGAACTGGTTTCTTTCCGCCCAGCCCTCCGAATCGATTTGCCATTCGTGTTCGCTCAGGGCGTAGAAGTCGAGGCGCCCCACGTCCCGCGCGAAAAGAAAATTCTCTTCGGGCGATCCCGTGCCGTCACCGGTCATGGTTCCGCCCACGTTCAGGGCGCTGTGCGTGTGAAGGTCGCCGAAGCAGACTTCGTAGCCACTCACTCGCGGTCGGCGGCTGTTACCGGTGGCGAGCAGCAGGCCCTGCCAGTAGTTCAGCTCGCTCAGCGTCCCGTACCCAGGAATCCGGCTCTTCTTCGCAGCCGATCCGTGGTCCAGCCGACACCAGCGCATCGAGGGGCGATCTCCCGCCGCGCGTATCTCGACGGTAAGGGGTTCACCCGGCTTCACCCGGTCCGGGTCGATGCGCAACACGCCGAGCCCGAAGCAGGCGCTGGATTCATGGTCCGTATGGGGATCGAGAGACACGCTGCCGCCCGGAGGCGCGCTGACGACGTTCTTCACTTGAATGGCGAAGCTCGCGCCATCGGTGCGCCAGACGGCATCATGTTTCGTGAACGTGAAGTGCAGGAGCCTCCGACCATCCACCTGCAGCACCCAAATGCCCGTCGGCTGGGGCAGGCAAGCTCCCATGCCCATCGCCAGTCCGAACACCATGACCAGCCCCCCGGGGGGGAGATCCTTGGTCGCGGGGTGCGTCCTCCAGGCGATCCGCTGGTCCGGGGCGTGACGAATTCGCCAACCACAATCTCCTCGATCGATGCGCAATTGCCGGGCGGAGTAGAGCAATCCCTTCGTGGCGTGCGCGCCGCATGACTCGTCCACCCCTGCGCACCCGTCGATCACTTCCACCTGCAACTGATCACGAAACAGGCGGCGGGGATCAGGCGGCCATGTTCCGAGGATCTCGGCACTGAGCGGGTTGATCTTTCGGACGTCCGGCGCTGGCGAGTGATTTGCCGTGTGAACGCCCTCGAGCTCCGCAGTGTGGTCGTCGCATGATTTCGGTGACCGTTTCATTCCTTTAATCTTAAGCGGGGCACGGTGGCATGCACCTTGCTTGGAGTGACTGCTACACTGATTGTGCGATGCACACCCCTTCGGGGCACCCAGGGATGATGCGAATACAAGGACCTGAAGAAACCTGGATCCCGAACTGCCGATTCGTGACCAGGATCATCCGACAGGAGGGATCGCATGCCGGCCGATGAGCAACGCCCTGTTCGGACGTTCGTCTTGGTTCCCGAACAGAATCTGGGCCATGCAATCGCTCGCAAGCTGCGGGAGGATCCAGCCATCCGGATCATCGGCGTCTCCACGGATCCGGATGAGGACGCGTACCGCATCTACGACGCCGACCCCGACGTGATCGTCGCCGATTTCCATGCGGGAGGATTGAAGTTTCTTTTCTCGGAGCGGCTCCCGCCGGGGGAGCACCGGGTCGTCTTCTTCGCGCCCCGATCCGAAGCCGGATGCGATGCCTGCTACCAGGCGCTGGTTCACGGCGCACAGGGGATCATGTGCAGACCGGGATCTCCGGAGGAAGTCGAGGACTGCGACGAGCTGCTCGCATCGATCCGGGAAGGGACGCCGATGCGACCCGCCAACTGCCCGGCAGTCCGACGCCTGCGGGGCGAGCAGGCAGCCTCGAGCGAAGACTGAATCAGTCCGCTCGCTCGACCCGCACGGCGCAGACCTTGGTTTCCGGGATCTTTGCCACGGGATCGTAGGCGGCGTTGGTGAGCATGTTTGTCGGCGCCTCGTGGAAGTGGAACGTCATGCTGACGGTGCCGGGCGGCGAGACTTCCGTCACCAGCGCCCGCGCCGTCACCGCGCCGCGCCGGGAGGTCACCTTGACACGATCGCCACTGGCGATGGTCAGCGCGACCGCATCGCGCGGATGGATCTCCACCAGTTCCTCTCCGCGCAGCGTCTCCAGCCCCGGGACGCGACGTGTCATGGTCGCGGTGTGGTAGTGGTACAGGCTCCGCTCGGTCGTGAGCACGAGCGGGAACTCGGCGTCGGGTTCCTCGTCGGGCGGCCGGTACTCCAGGGGGAAGAAGCGACCTCTGCCGCTCGGCCTGGGGAAGCTCTCCGCGTGGAGATACCTCGTGCCCGGATGGGATGCGTCGGGACATGGCCACTGCAGGCCGATCTCCTCGATCCTGTCGTGCGTGATCCCACCGTAGCTCGGTGTGAGGGAGGCGATCTCCTTCATCACCTCGTCCGCACTCTCGAAGTCGAAGCCGGCAACTCCCATGCGTTGTGCGATTGCGCAAGTGATCCACCCGTCGTCGCGGGAATCGCCCACTGACGGAATCGCCTTTCGCACCCGCTGCACGCGACGCTCGGTGTTCGTGAACGTCCCGTCCTTCTCGGCGAAGCTGGCCGCCGGCAGGACCACGTCCGCGTACTCCGCCGACTCCGTCAGGAAGATGTCCTGCACCACCAGGAAATCCACCTTCTCCATCGCGTCGCGCGCATGAGTGGCGTCGGCTTCGCTCAGGGCGGGGTTCTCTCCCACCAGGTAGATGGCCTTGATCGGCCCGGCCGTGACGCCGCGAAGGATCTCCAGGTGGGTCAAGCCCGGCGCACCGTCGAGCTCGACGCCCCAGGCCTGCTCGAACTTCGCCTTCACTTCGGGAACATCCACTTTCTGGTAGCCCGGATACACGTTGGGGAGTGCGCCCATGTCGCACGCGCCCTGCACGTTGCTCTGCCCCCGCAGCGGATTCACGCCGCCGGAAGGCATGCCCACGTTCCCGGTCAACAGGGCCAGGTTGCTCGTGGCCAGCACGTTGTCCGTTCCGTGCGTGTGCTGGGTGATCCCCATGGCGTAGAGAATTGCCGCCGGCGAATTCCCGGCGTACATGCGCGCCGCCTGGGCGATCTGCGCAAACGGCACCCCGGTCTTGTCTTCGACCAGGGCCTGGTCGTATTGCGCAAGTGACGCCCGGAACGCTTCGAAGTTCTCGCAACGGGCCTCGATGAACTGCGGGTCGTGAAGCCCCTCGTCCACGATCACGCGCATCATGCCCATGAGCAGCGCCACGTCGCTTCCCGCGCGGTGCCGGATGAACAGGTCGGCGTGCCCGGCAAGCTCGATCTCCCGCGGGTTGATCACGATCAGCTTGCCGTCTGAGCGGATCGACCGCATGACCTGCAGGCCCACGATGGGGTGCGCCGCGGTGGTGTTGGTGCCGATGGCGAGGATGCACCTGGCGTCCCCGATGTCCTTCGTCGAGCTGGTCATCGCTCCACTGCCGAAGCTCTGCACCAGGCCCGCCACCGACGGCGAATGACACAGCCGCGCGCAGTGATCCACGTTGTTGGTGCCCATGACCGCCCGGGAGAACTTCTGGATGAGGTAGTTCTCCTCGTTGGTGAGCTTCGCCGAAGCGATCGCCGCGAAGGCGTCGCCTCGGCTGGCGGAGAACCTCTGGGCGATCAGGTCGAGCGCTTCGTCCCAGGTCGCTGCTTCCAGCACGCCGTTCCGGCGGATGAGCGGGGTCGTCAGCCGATCCGGGGAATTCACGAAGTCGAAGCCGAACCGGCCCTTCACGCAGAGGCGCCCCTCGTTGGAGGGGTTCGCGCGGACCCCCCGCGCCGACACGAGCCGGTCGTCGCGGACCCCCAGGTGAATCCCACAGCCGCAACCGCAGTAGGTGCACGTCGTGGTGACTTCGCGCTCGGGGAACTCGAATCCGGTGAAGGAGAGTGAACCGGTCGGACACCGAACGACGCACTCGCCGCAGGAGACGCAGTCGGAGTCGATCCACTTCGCGCCCGGCGCGCTGCCGATGGTGGTGTCGAATCCGCGCTGCACGAAATCGATGGCCCGCACCCCGACGATTTCGTCGCAGGTGCGAACACAGATCCCGCAGAGCACGCAGATGTTCGGGTCGAACTCGAAGAACGGATTGGAGGTGTCCGTCGCGAGCGTCCGGTCCGGTCCCCGCAGACGCTTGAGCCGTCCCTCGTCCACCTCGAGGAACCGGGCGATCTTCTGCAGTGCGCAAGCCTCCCCCTCCTCGCAGTTCACGGTTCCGCGGTGGTGGTTGACGAGGAGGAGTTCGACGGCGCCGATCTGGGTCTCCCGCACCGCCGCCGTGTCGGTACGAATCCGTGCGCCTTCGACCACCGGCGTGTTGCAGGCGGTCAGCAGGCGGCCATCCATCTCCACCAGGCACAGGCGGCAGACCCCGGCAGGTGTCAGGTCCGGATCGTGGCAGAGGTGCGGGATGAAGACGCCATGCGCCAGCGCCGCCTCCAGCACCGTCGCGGAGGGGTCCACCGCCAAGGTATTGCCGTCGACGGAGATCGCGATCTTTCGGGTCACTGTCCCGTGTCCACTGCGTTCACGGTTTCCACGGCGTCGAAGGTGCAAGTGTCGCTGCAAACGCCGCACTTGATGCACACGGCCGCGTCGATCACGTGAAGGTGCTTGCGCGTTCCGGCGATTCCGTCCACTGGGCACAGCGCCGCGCAGGCGGTGCAACCCGTGCACGTCTCCTCGTCAATCTCGAACGCGATGAAGTCGCGGCAGGCCAACGCCGGGCAAGTCCGCGACGCCACGTGTGCGACGTACTCTTCGCGGAAGTACCGAAGCGTCGTCAGGACCGGGTTCGGCGCGGTCGCGCCGAGTCCGCAGAGCGATCCCCGCATGACGTTCCGGCTCAACGTTTCGAGCAGGTCGATGTCGGATCGCATCCCTCATTCCTACATTGAACCGCACAAGTACGTAAGGACACGAATATGAGTGAA
>NYZC01000336.1 GCA_002686995.1 Phycisphaeraceae bacterium
AATCGAATGCGAATTTGCTCATCAGGTCAACTGTGGACGCAAGCCGCTGTCAGAACGACGGATAAGTGCTCAACGAAAAGGGCTATTGCGGAACCGCTGCACATCGCGCGTGCAGGGTCCGTCGCCCCTTGCTGCGCCCGTGTCCGCGGTCGTGCGCCGCGATGTCGTTCGCGAACGTGACCGGACGCATCTATGCTGAGCCCGGCCGGTTCCGGGGCGCAGGAGCAACCGATGTACCGAGACATTCGTGCGGCCGCGGGCCGGGGGCGTGCCGCGTTCGACGCGGTGGCCGCGTTCCTATTCGATAACACGCGGCGCGTCCCCTCCGAGTTCGCCGGACTGGACCGATCGACCGGTGGCGCCCTCGGCGCCGCCCTGAAACGCGAGGAATTCTCGGCGGCGCGCGGATCGATCTGCTGCCTTTACCCGGACCAGGGGCCGAAGCGTCTCTACCTGCTCGGGCTGGGCCCCGCCGACGGGTTCGACGGCTCGACCCTGCGCGTCGCCGCGGCCCGCCTCGCGGCGGCGTCGCACGCGGCGAAGCTCCGGAATATCCGTCTCGAGCTGGGCAGCGTGACCGGCCGCGCGGTCTGGGCCGACCGGCGCGCCAGCGCGCTGACGGTTGCCGCGCTCGTGGGGCGCGCGGTGGGCGACGGCCTTTCGATCGGCAACTTCAGCTTCGACACGTACAAGGCGAAACCTTCAGGATCGCGAGGATCGCGCGCGTCCGGGCGCACGCCGACGTCGCTGAGCGTGCACGTGGACCAGCCGTTGCGCGGCGACCTGGCGTTCGCGCTGCGCACCGGGGCATCGGTCGATGTCGCTCGGGAGCTGGCGGCGACGCCGCCGAACGTCGCTGGACCGTCCTGGATCGTCTCGTATTGCCGGAAGATGGCACGGGCGACCGGGCTGCGCTGCTCCGTCATCGGCGCGGCGAAGGCGCGGACGCTCGGCCTGCGCGGTCTGCTCGCCGTGGGTGCCGCAGGTTCGTCGCCGCCGGCGCTGATCTGCCTGGAGCACCGGCCCGCGAAATCGAAGCGCGGCGCCCGTCCGGTGATGCTCGTGGGCAAGACGATCACCTTCGACACGGGCGGCTACAGCCTGAAGCCGGCGACGAGCATGGACGGAATGAAGTACGACAAATGCGGCGGGACCGCGGTCATCGGCGCCATGCACGCCATCGCGCGGCATCGCCTGCCGACGCCGGTGGTGGCCCTGCTGCCGGTCGCGGAGAACATGGTCAGCCACAAGGGCTACCGTCCGGGCGACATCCTGCGCATGCACAACGGCGTCACCGTCGAGGTGACGAACACCGACGCCGAGGGGCGCCTCGTGCTTGCCGACGCGCTCTCGTACGGGTGCGCCCGTTACCGGCCGCGCGCCATCGTCGATCTCGCGACGCTAACCGGCGGCGTGGTCGTCGCGCTCGGCAGCGCGTGCGCCGGCGCGTTCTGCACCGACGAGGACTGGTGGTCGCACCTGGCGCGGGCCGCGGACGACGCGGGCGAGCGCCTCTGGCGCCTGCCGTTGTGGGATCAGCACCGGGAGATGATGAAGACCCACCACGCGGACATCGTCAACTCGGCCGGCCGCGAGGCGCACCCCATCCAGGGCGCCGCGTTCCTCTCGCACTTCGTCGACGCGAAGGTGCCGTGGGCGCACCTCGACATCGCGGGCGTCTCGGACCTCAAGAAGCCCGACGATCTGCACGGCAAGGGCCCGACAGGGTTCGGGGTGCGGCTTTTGGTCAGGGCCGTCGAGTCGCTTTGAGGCGGGCGCCGCGGGCGCCATCAAGCTGTTAGTCATTAACGACTAACAGTTAACAGCTGAATTCCCCCTGCGTCCTGACCCCTGCCCCGTCATTCCGTGATGTGGAGCATCTTCACCTTCTTGTTCAGCGTATTGCGATTGATCCCCAGGTAGTCGGCGGCGCGAATCTTGACGCCGTCGGTTCGCGCGAGCGCCTCGCGGATGAGCTGGCGCTCCACTTCGCTCACGATCAGGTCATAGATCTCCCCGTGCCGCGTGTCATACTGCCGGGTGCCGTCGCGCGCGAGCTTCTCCGCGAGGGCCTCGACCGACTCGTCGCTCGATTCGCCGCGGATCTGCTGGGCGAACACGCGGATCTGCAGGGGCAGCAGATCGACCGTGAAGTCCTCGCCCGAGCTCATGACGATCGCGCGCTCGATCGCGTTCTCCAGTTCGCGCACGTTGCCCGGCCACGGGTAGCGCAGCAGCGTGTTGAGCACGTCCCGGCTGATCCGGCCGAGGTTCTTGCCGTTCTCTTCGTTGTACTTGTCGAGGAAGAAGTCGATGAGGTGCGGAATGTCCTGGCGCCGGTTGCGCAATGGCGGCAGGTGGATCGAGACGACGTTGAGGCGATAGTAGAGGTCCTCGCGGAAGTTGCCGGTGCGCACCTCCTCGTCGAGCTCCAGGTTCGTCGCCGCGATCACCCGCACGTCGATCTTGATCGTCTCATGGTCGCCGACGCGCTCGAACTCGCGCTCCTGCAGGACGCGCAGCAGCCTCACCTGCATCGGCGCATCGAGCGTGCCGATCTCGTCGAGAAAGATCGAGCCGCCGTCGGCCGCTTCGAAACGGCCGATCTTGTCGCGGAGCGCGCCGGTGAACGCCCCCTTCACGTGCCCGAAGAGCTCCGATTCGAGAAGCTGCGGCGACAGCGCGCCGCAGTTCACCCGGATCAGCGGCTTGTCGCGGCGCGGCGAGTTGTAATGGATGGCCTTGGCGATCAGCTCCTTGCCGCAGCCGGTCTCGCCGAGCAGCAGGCAGGTCGCGCGACTCGACGCGACCTGGCCGATCGTGGCGAGGACGTCGAGCATCGCGGGGCTGGAGCCGATGATGTTGTCGAAGCGGTACTTGCTGTGCAGGTTGCCGCGCAGCGCCTGGTTCTCGTCGACCAGGCGGTCCTTCTCGATCTGAAGCAGATGGTGGATGCGGATCGTCTGCGCGATCGATCCGGCGACGATCGAGAGAAGCCGGGCGTCCGCGGCGAGCGTCGCGTCGTCGACGAAGGGCTTGTGCATGCTGATCGCCCCGGTCGTCCGGTCGCCATCCTTGATCGGCACGCAGATGAAGCTCGTCGGGCCCGCGTCGTCGCCGTCCTCGCCGGTTCGGTTGAGGAAGTTCGGGTCGCGCCGCGTGTCGGGAATGACCTGGGACGCGCCGCGCTGCATCACGAGGCCGGTCACGCCCTCGCCGACCTCATACCGGCCCCGGCGCATGGCTTCCGGGGTCATGCCGATGGCGGCGACGGTCCGGACCTGGTCGGTCGCCTCGTCCCGGAGCAGCAGCGAGGCGCGCTGGATATCGAGGCGCTCGCTGAGCAGCGTCATCGCACGTTGAAAGACTTGCCGAAGCTCGAGATCGTCGCCGAGAATCTGGCCGATCATTTCCAGTGTGTCTAATTCGAGTTCAGATCGGTTCATCTCTGCCTATTTAATCATCACTCGTTCGGGGTCACAACCTCGAAACGTTAAGAGTGAACAAGATTCATCTCGGATTTGGGCGTTGATGTGTCTGAATGATGAACCGAGATTTCGGGTCTATCGGACCTTTCAGGGCCCGGCGAGGTGCTCCGGCGGTAGAATCCGGCTTCGATCAGGAGGCCAGATATTGACTCACGACGATCTGACGGGGGGCGATGGCCCCTTCCCTACGACGGTCTGGTCGATGCTCGGATCGGCCGACGGCCCGTGGCACCCGGTGGTCACCGGATTCTTCCTGCGCTACCGGCCGGCGATGAAAGCGCACCTGGTGCGGCGACGCGGACTGCGCCCGGACGAGGCGGACGACCTGGTCCAGGGATTCATCTGCTCGAAGGTGATCGAGAAGCGTCTGCTCGCGCAGGCCGATTCCCGGCGGGGGCGATTTCGAAGCTTTCTGCTGACCGCGCTGGATCATTACCTGATCAGCGAGCGCCGGGCGCGCCGCGCGCACCGACGTGCGCCCGAATCGCTGGTGGCGCTCGGCGATGACGTGGACGTCGAGGACGTGCGGGCGGGGCCGCATCGCGCGTTCGACGTCGAGTGGGCGCGCCAGGTCCTCGTCGAAGCGATCGCGAGGATGCGCGGCGCGTGCGCCGCCAATCGTCGTCCCGACCTGTGGGGCGTGTTCGAGACGCGGGTGCTCGATCCGCTGCTGGAGCAGTCCGAACCCGTGGCCTACGAGCGGCTGGTCGAGCGCTTCGGGTTCGCCTCGCCCGCGGCGGCCTCGAACGCGCTGATCACGGCGCGGCGCATGTTCGTGCGGCACCTGCGCGAGGTCGTCGGCGAGTACGCGGTCGGTGATGACGGGATCGAACAGGAGATACGCGATCTGCGTCGCGTGCTCGAGGAAGGAGGCGTGATGTGAACGACGATGCCGAGCGCTTCTCCGACACCGCGCCCAGCCGCCTCGCCGAGCTCATGTCGCCGCGCGAAGTCTCCGGCGCGGACTGGTCCTCCGGCGAGCTCGCGGCCATGCTCCGTCATCAGCTCGCAGCGCGCCTCGAGGACGACCTCGGGCCTGCGGCGGGCGGGTCGTCGCAGACGTTCCGCGATCTGCTCACCGATCCGCGGCCGTCGCTCGATCGACTGGAGATCGCGCGGCGCTACGCCCGGTCGCGCTGCGACGATCCGGACGGACCGCTGCCGCGTGCCCTGGCGACGTGGCTGTACTTCGCAAGCATCGCCGCGGCGCTGGACGGGCACGGGGCGTGCCGGACCCGCCTGGATGACGATGCGTTGCGCGACGGCCTGACCTGGGCGCGTGAGCAGGACTGGACCGGCGGCATGCTGTGCGGGCGGTTCGATGCGGCGCTGACCCGTGTGGGGGAGGGAGCGGGGAGCGGGGAGCGTCGGTCTCTGATAGATAGATAGCCGTTCCCGAGCCGTTCCCGCACCTTGACACGCGCGTCGGGAGGCTTGAAACTTGCGCCTTCGTGGCGAGGCCGCGAGACGATCGAGCATCCAGATCCGCGAACCGGTTTCAGGAGAACATCCATGGCACTGCAACTCGGCGACGAAGCCCCGAACTTCACGGCCCAGACCACCGAGGGCACGATCAATTTCCATGAGTGGCTCGGCGACGGCTGGGGCGTCCTCTTTTCGCACCCCAAGGACTTCACGCCCGTCTGCACGACCGAGCTGGGCATGGTGGCACGCATCAAGGACGACTTCGCGTCGCGCAACGTCAAGGTGATCGCGGTCAGCGTCGATCCGATCGACAGTCACCAGGGTTGGATCGGAGACATCAACGAGACGCAGTCCTGCACGATGAACTACCCGATCATCGCCGATCCGGACCGCGAGGTGGCCGATCTCTACGGCATGATCCACCCGAAGGCCTCGGACACGATGACCGTGCGATCGGTGTTCGTGATCGCCCCGGACAAGACGATCAAGCTGACGCTCACCTATCCCGCGTCGACCGGTCGCAACTTCGACGAGATTCTTCGCGTCATCGACTCGCTTCAGCTCACGGCGAACCACAAGGTCGCGACGCCCGCGAACTGGCGCGACGGCGACGACTGCATCGTGGTCCCGGCGCTGTCCGACGATGAGGCGAAGGGCCATTTCCCCAAGGGATTCAAGATCGTCAAGCCCTACCTGCGTTTCACGCCGCAGCCCAATCGATGAGTGCCACAGTGAACATCGGCCTCGTGGGGCTCGACACCTCCCATGTCGCGGCCTTCACGAGCCTGCTCAATGACGCCGCCGCCGAGCACCACGTGTCCGGGGCGCGGGTGGTTGCGGCGTTTCCCGGCGGGTCCGAGGACTTCGAGCTGAGCTGGTCGCGCGTCGAAGGGTACACGGCGCAGCTTCGCGACGAGCACGCGGTGCGCATCCTCGACAGCCCGCGCGCCGTGGCCGAGGCCGTGGACCTGGTCATGATCACGGCCGTCGACGGGCGGGCGCACCTGGACCTGCTGCGGCAGACCGTCGCGTGCGGTCGACCGACGTTCATCGACAAGCCGATCGCGACGACGCTCGCCGATGCGCGCGCGATCTTCGACCTTGCCGGCGAGGCAGGGGTGCCGCTGATGAGCAGCTCGTCGCTGCGCTACGCGGAACCGCTGGTCGCGGCGCTGCAGTCCGGGGCGGATCCGATTCTCAGCTGTGACATCCAGGGCTCGATGTCCGAGGTGCCGACGCAACCGGGCCTGTTCTGGTACGGCATCCATGCCGTGGAGATGCTGGTCACGATCATGGGGACCGGGTGGCGGGAGGTCCGGGCCGTCCGCATGGAGGACGCGGACATGATCACGTTCGTGCACGGCGACGGCCGCCTGGCTTCGATCCGGGGCATCCGGCGCGGGGCGGGCGGGTTCACGGCGCTGCTGCACCGCGAGGAGGCGGGAATGCAGTTCGTCAACGCGTACTCGGCTGACCGGCCGCCTTACGCGGCGCTGCTCGAGGCGATCCTGCGCTCACTGCCGCACGGCGTTTCGGACGTGCCTGCCGAGGAGACCCTCGAGGTCGTGCGCCTCATCGAGGCGGCCAACGAGAGTCGCGACGCGAACGGACGTCCCGTGGCCGTCGCCTGAGTCAGACGCGCGCATCGCCCATGGCACGTAAACGCAGACCCCAGACCGAAGACGCCGAACTCGCGCTGTATCGCGGCATCATGACCGCGCCGGGGTCCTACGAGGAAGGGTTCACGGGTCGTGCGATCGTCGGCGCGCTGTTCTGCGGCGTCGTGATGGTGCCGGGCTCGATCTACCTGGGCCTGCTGTCGGGGGGAAGCATGAACGTCGCCGCGTCATGGGTGACGCTCATCCTCTTCGCCGAGGTGGCGCGCCGCGCGCTGGTGAACCTGCGCAAGCAGGAGATGATCATCCTTCTCGGCGTCGCCGGCGCGATGAGCGGCGGCGGTCCGATGGGCGAACTGATCTATCGCCAGTTCCTGGTCAACTCCAGCGCCATGCGCGAAGCCGGGCTCAGTGACGCGTTCCCGGATTGGTTCGCCCCGGGTCCGCAGTCGCAGGCCATCCTCGAGCGCACGTTCTTTCATCGCGACTGGATGCTGCCCATCCTGGTCACGATCGCGATTCTCGTGATTCACGCCGTGCGCAGCTACGTCTCGGGCTACATCTTCTTCCGCCTCACTTCGGACATCGAGAAGCTGCCGTTCCCGATGGCGCCGATCGCGGCGGCGGGCAGTCTCGCGCTGGTCGAGGCGGGCGAGCGCAGCCAGTCGTGGCGATGGACGGTGTTCTCGAGCGGCGCGCTGATCGGCGTCGCGTTCGCGGTCGTGCATGCGCTGGTCCCCCTGGTCACCGGGGCGGTGCTCGAGCGGCCGATCACGCTGATCCCGCTGCCGTGGGTCGAGATGACGCCGCTGCTGCAGATCGTGCTGCCGGCGGTGGCGTTCGGCATCGCGATCGACCTGTTCATTCTCATGACCGGTTTCGTCGTGCCGTTCTGGGCCGTCATGGGCACGCTCGCCGGCATCGTCCTGACGATGGTGCTGAACCCGATCCTCTACCACTACGGCGTGCTGCACACGTGGCAGCCCGGCATGGAGACGATCAACACGCAGCTGGCCAACGCGCTGGACTTCTGGTTCAGCGCGGGCATCGGCATCGCCCTCGGCCTGGCGGTCGTCAGCATCGTCCAGACGGTGCTCGGCGTCCGGGCCGCGATCCGCGAGGCCCGCGGGCAGAAGACCGACCGCAGCGAGGCTCTGCGCGGCGGCGTGCAGACCCCGCCGGGGCGCGGCGACTTCCCGATGTGGATCGCGGTGGCGGTCTACGTCTTGTGCGCCGTTTGCACGCTCGTGCTCTGCGTCGTGCTCATCCGCGAGCCCACGCCGTGGCTGATCGGTTTCCTGATCTTCTACGTGCTCGTCTACGGCCCGCTCATGTCGTACGTCAACGCGAGGCTGGTCGGCATTTGCGGCCAGACCGTCGCGATCCCGTTCATTCGCGAGGGCATGTTCATCCTCTCGGGCTACCGCGGCATCGACGTCTGGATCTCGCCTGCGATCGCGTCGGCGCAGGACGCCGAGCGCGAGGGGGCCTCCGCGCAGGAGTTCCGGCAGATGGAACTGACGGGCACGCGCTTCTGGTCGATGGCGAAGTCGCGCGCCCTGACGCTGCCGCTGTCGTTCCTGATGAGCCTGTTCTTCTGGGCGTACATCTGGCACTCCAATGCCATCCCCTCCAGCGCGTTTCCCTACGCCGAGCAGATGTGGGAGCTTCAGGCGCGCGGCAACCTGATCATGTGGTCGGCGACGATGGGCGGCGAGGGCGAGACGACGATGTTTCAGCAGGCGTTCCATCCGGATCACATCGTGATCAGCTGCCTGCTGACGGTGGCGCTGTTTCTCGTGTTCCGCTGGGCCGCGCTGCCGGTGATGTTCATCTACGGCATCATCCTCGGCGCCGGCGGCCTGCCGCACATGCTCGTCATGCAGGTGGTGGGCGCGTTCCTGGCGCGCTTCTACTTCCACCGCAAGTACGGTGCGAAGCGATTCCTCGAGATCGCGCCGGTGCTGCTGGCCGGCTACGCGACGGGCGCCGGGCTCATCGCGATGCTCGGGGTGGCGTTCGCGCTGATCGCGAAGTCGACGGTATCGGTGACGCTGTAGCTGAAGTCGCCAGACTTCAGAGGACCGCGGCAACGACTCATTCTGTCGGAGAATCACCATCCGGCATCCCCCAGAACGTCTGGTCGACTGAGTTGTCGATTTCCGCGTTCACCGGCATCGATCGTGCCGACGTGAGCAGTTCCTGCGTGATCACGACATCGAGGGGCTGCCCGGTCGTCGGGTCGAGAAACGTCAGCAGACTGCTTCCGAAGTCGCCGCCCGTCAGGACCCACCGTACGGCGTAGTCCCCCCTGGACAGAGGCAATCGGAAGACCAGGTTCTTCTGCCGATCGTCGCCGACGGACCCGACCTCCCGGCGATCGACAAAGAGCCGGTGGACGCCGCCGCTGGATGACCCGCCGGCCATCCAGGCACGAACGGTCATGTCCCGCGGCACCCGGAGCATGCCCATGAGCTCGATCCGAGCGCCGCGCATTTCGCCGCCATGCTTGAATACCTGCTCCTGAACGGTCGAGTGTGCGAATGTCTTGCCCGTCTCGTACCGAAACACCAGGCCGATGTCCTTTCCGTGTACGGACGTGCGACCGATCATGGCACCGCGACGAACCACGTCAGGCGTTACCGGCTCGGACGCGTGAACGGCGACGGGCTCGCCTTTTCCTGATAACGGCAGCACGTCGACTCGATGAAAGGTGACGGGACCGTTCCATGCCCCGAGTCCCAGGAGGTCCGGGTCGGGCATCTTCCACTTGGAGTTTCGGCTCAGGTCGCCGTAGTCGGTCTTGAATTCAGCGATCACCTCGCTGTTGATCAGGCAGGTCACGCCCGCGTCCCGGACGCGCACGACGGACCTGTATCGCTTCCCGGCTTCGAAGGGAAGCCTGCGAAGCGTCGGATTTCCGATCACGGAATGGCCGTCGATGTCCTCCAGGCGGCATCGTGCCGGGCGTCCGGCGTTCATGCTCCATGTGAACGGCACCCCTTCGCGTGAGGCCAGTTGCGCCACGCACCCCGAAGTCTTCGATAGCGTGTACTCCACGATGAAATCGTATTCCCGAGGCGGCCTGTACGGCAGGATGATTCGTGCCGCAGGCGAATCGTCAGCAATCAGCTCGGTGCCGCGGAACATCCATTGGCCTGCCACCGCCATTTCCCCAGGCTGGACCGATCTCAAGAGATCGATCCTGGCAAACCCGGTCGATTCGGTCGCGGTGGTCGAAAGCGGCTGCGTCCTGACTGGAGCCGTGCGAAAGACGATCGTCAGGAGCAAGGCGCCGACCGTCGCCGCTGCCGCGAATGCCACGGGCTTGACCCAGCTCCGGGCCTTACGCCGGTTCGACGCGCGCTGTAGCTGCGCCTCGGCTGCATTCAATCTGGCGTGAAGCGCGTTGCGCCGGGCGCGCAGCTGCACGAGCGTCGCCTCGACCTTCCCCAGGCGAAAACGGATGTCTTCGGCATGATCTTGCTGTTCCGCAGCCAGTTGCGACAGTTCGGCCGCGTGCTGCGCGTCGGAGCGCTCCTGGTCCGACGCCTCCTGCGTGATCGCAACACTTTCGACGGTATCGACGGCGTTTGATGCGGATTCGGCGTGGCGTCCGGCCTGGCGCCGAAGATCGTCGACCAGGTGCTCGGCCTCCTGGTGCAGTGCCATCAGCTCGTCGCGGCGGCGTTCGTACTCGGCCACGGCGCCGTCCATCTGCTGCCGAGTGTGTTGCCAATGGGCCAGCAGATGCGGTGTCCGTGCTCTGAACAGCTCGAGACAACCGGCGACCCTGGCACGCAGGCGGCTCCGCCAGTCCCTACGGGAAAGGGCTGCCAGGGCGGCCTGCAATGGCGGGGAATCCTCGTATCCGGGGGCCGCGATCAATAATCCGCGTGCTTCCGCGGTCGTGATGGCGCGCCTCGAGAAAAGGCGCAGATCGTCCACGACCTCGTTGGCGGACTGGTAGCGCTCGTCCGGCTCCTTGGCAAGGAGCTTCATCACGATCTGCACCAGCCCCTCGGGAAGCTCCGGTACGAGCAGGTCCAGCGGCGGCGGCGCTTCGTAAGCGTGCTGGAACAGCATGGCCGTGGCCGAGTCGGCGTGAAACGGCAGGCGCCCGGCAAGCATCTGGTAGGCCATCACGCCCACCGCGTAGAGGTCGGCGCGGTGGTTGACGTCCCGACCGCGCGCCTGCTCCGGTGCGATGTAGTCGGCGGTGCCCATGACCATGCCGGTGACCGTGATCTGCGTTTGGGCTCCGGTGGTCTTGACGAGGCCGAAGTCGGCCACCAGAGCGCGCCGTGTCCGGCGGTCGAGCAGGATGTTGCCCGGCTTCACATCGCGGTGGATCAGGCCCATTTCGTGCGCCGCGCCCAGGCCGGCGAGACATTGCTCGACGATGGGCAGGGCCTCTTGCAGGGTCAGCTTCCCGCGGCGGGCCAGAAGCTCGCCCAGCGTTTCACCGTCGACGTACTGCATCGCAAAGTAGTGTTGGCCTCGGTCTTCACCCGCGAAGTAGATCTGCACCACGTTCGGGTGGACGAGCCTGGCGATCGCGGCCGCTTCGGCGCGGAAGCGCTTGAGCAGCTCCCCGTGTCGATTCAGCTCCGGAGGCAGGACCTTGATGGCGACGGGGCGGTTGAGATCCTGCTCGTAGCCCCTGTACACGTCGCCCATGCCGCCACGGCCGATCCGCTCGATGATCCTGTAATGCCCCAGCCGGTGGGCCGGCAACTGCTCGGTCGTCGGGTCGCTGCTCCGCGCGGGCGTTGAATCGTCGGGCCCGGCGGCTGGTCGCGCGATCGTGCGATCATGACGCGGTGCCTCTGGTGGTCGGCTGATCGACGCGCTCCGGGGCTCGACGAAGACGGTGTCGGGAAGTCCTGCCGACCTCGAACGGTCCTGTTGGCGGGCGCCATTGGACGCGCGCAGCGCCTCAGCGAAATCCTCGCACGAGGCCATCCGATTTCCGGCGTTCAACCCCAGAGCGCGGTCGATGATCGGCCGAAGCGAAGCGGGCAGGTCAGACATGGCCCTGGGGCTGCGCAGATAGGCCGACACACTGTGTCCGGACGCGGTGCGGCACAGCACCGCCCCGAGCTGGTGGAAGTCGATCTGGCGCGGATCGAGCAGAATGCCGGCATCGGTCAGGACACGACGGGCCGCATCGATCCGGTCGGGTACGGACAGCGTCGGCGCACCGTGCAGTTGAGAAGGGCAGGCATCGGTCGGGTGTCGCGTGCCATCGAAGCGTACCCACGGAGCAGCGGTCGGAAGCTGCGGTCGAAGTGCTTCATCCACCGTGATCGTGGCGACTTCGATCTTCCTGTGCGTCCTGCCGGAGGCGTGCAGTGCATGAATGGATTCAAGCAGCGCCAAGGTGATCGCGACCGCCTCGTCCTGGGGCAGGCGGCCACGCTCGTCCAGGACGTCTTCCAGGCTGCGATGTGCCTGAACGGTCTGCGTTGACTGTGCCATGCGGGATCCGAATGCTGGGTTGAAGCCGCGATCGCTTCCTGATTTTCGTAGAGCCACTAACAGAATGCCCCTGGCTTCGACCGACGACAGCGGCGCCTGGCGGCGTCGACCTGCATCAAGGCAAGCTGCTTCGGTCTTCTTGCCAGGCACCACTGTCGTCGGTCTCGGGCCTGACGGTTCATTCTGTTAGCGGCTCTTATCAATTATCTGGTTCAATGTCGCCCCGGACAACCGGGCGCACCCGATACGTCGCGGTACGCCCATTACGGAACGAGATGCCGACGGTCGGGCGCCAGCACCTCGCACAGCGCGGCCTGGTACTCCCGTCGCAGCCGAAATCGGCCCTTCGTTTCGCCGAAGACCAGGCCTCTCGGCCGGTACATCACGCTGAAGCGCCGGCGGGGGATGGCGTCGATGTTGGTCGTGGCGCCGGGAATCGCGGCGAGGTTGACGGCGCTCACCTGGCCGGCGCGGGCCACGCACGCGATCGGGTCGGCGTAGTCGAGCTTCGGCCAATCGTCTTCGAACGTGCCGTTGACGAAGGGTAGCCCAATAGATTGATCGTGGCTGACTGAACCCCGCCCCCTCCCCGCCCCCCGCCCCTAG
>NYZC01000337.1 GCA_002686995.1 Phycisphaeraceae bacterium
CGCCACCTCGATGGACTTGACCGCGGAACTACCGCAAAGTCTCATGAACCGGCCAGAATATCCGGAATCGACCGGCCAGAAATTCCGGAACCTGCAGCAGGAGCTCTCCCGTTGAGCTACATCCCCTTGCATCCCCTTGCATCCCCTTGCACGCCCCTCGAAGAACCGAAGTGTCGTCGGGAGGATTCGAACCTCCACTGGCAGCGCTCTCAACGCTGTGCCTCTGCCGGTTGGGCTACGACGACGGCATTAAGCGCTTAATGAACGAAGTACCGCCGGTAGGACTCGAACCTACACTGCGCCGGGTCTGAGCCGGCTCCCTCTGCCAATTGGGGTACGGCGGCGCGAAGGAAAGTCACTCCGGCAAGATTCGAACTCGCACTTTCGGCTTCGGAGGCCGACGCTCTATCCATTGAGCTACGGAGTGCACGAATATTCGGCGAGCTGCAGCAACCCCCCTTTCCAAGGGGGGTTGGGGGGGGGGGGGTACCGAATCGGGTCGGTGGGAGTCGAACCCACAACCCTCCGCTTAGAAGGCGGGCGCTCTTCCGATTGAGCTACGACCCAGTCACCCCGACAGGAGTCGAACCTGCAACCTTCGGATTCGTAGTCCGGTGCTCTTCCGGTTGAGCTACGGGGCAAATTGCGGAACGAACGGCACCGACGGGGCTTGAACCCGTGACCTCTTCCGTGACAGGGAAGCGCTCTGCCGTCTGAGCTACGGCACCTGCAGAAATCGACCCGGGAGGAATCGAACCTCCGACCTACCCCTTATCAGGAGGTTGCTCTAGCCGCTGAGCTACAGGTCGCGCGACCCGGCCCGGCGGCGAGGCGACGCGCCGAAGACCAGGTCGAATCGACCCGGGAGGAATCGAACCTCCGACACGCCCCTTATAAGGGAGCCGCTCTCGCCGCTGAGCTACGGGTCGATCATCATTCGCATCGATCCGCTCTTCACTTGTCAATGAGCGTCTTCGCGGCGCTCCATCCGCGCCGCGCGCTCCGAACCGCTCGGAGCCGAACCAAGCCGCTGGTCCCCGATTCGAACGGGGGGCTCCCGGGCTTCAACCGGGCGCTTTACCGCCTAAGCGAACCAGCGTGCGATTGCCGTGGTCGGATTCGAACCGACGCGCTGCTGCTTGTAAGGCAGCTGCTCTGGCCGCTGAGCTACACGGCATGCGTACGGCATTCGTACGACATTCGTACGACATTCGTGCCGACGCACCGCGATGGCACGCGCGCAGCGACCGCGCACACGGTCTCACCGTTTCATGACCGCCCCAGGCGGCGCTGCGCTTTCGTTGTCAATAGCGATGGCTGGAGTCGAACCAGCATCTTGCCCTTATGAGGGGCCTGCTCTGCCGTTAAGCTACATCGCAACACGGTCCGTTCGATTCATGACGCGTTTCCAGTAACCTCGCGGGGAGTCGAACCCCGATCTACGCCTTGAGAGGACGTGATGTTGCCCTTTACACCACAAGGTCCAATCGCCCGTTCCCTTCGTTTCCGAAGCGGGCCGGGCCGTTACATCGCTTATTCGATTTCGGGTCGGAGTTTGCCGGTGCTTATGCCAGTTGGCGGGGCGCGGGTATCACCAAAGTGAATGAGGCCGCGCCGCCTGGCATCTCGACCGGTCTGGCTTCGAAGCCTGGTAGCTGGAATTCCACCATATAAATGGAATCCGGCGCCGGGCCCGCCATATCCGCGGTACTCGGGACCGCGGACGGGGCACACCATCCAAGCAGCGATGTCCCGAAGGGACGATCGAAATGTTTCGTATTGTGCTGCCTGGTGGTCATCGTGAACACGTCCTTGAACTTAAGCGTCACGCGCTCTTCACGCTGTGACTCTTACGCAGGGAGTATATCGGATGGTTCGCATTGACGCAAGAGTTTTCGCATCAAATACCGCAAAAAACCGCTAAAGGACTGGACCGCTTGAGGTATTTGAGGTTCTGGAGATTTCCTCTGCGGGTGCGGGATGCGTCCTGCGATCGTGCGCTTCGTGAATGCGCCGTCGCAGGACGGTATGCCCGCGCCAATCGGCCAGTTGCACGTTCAGCTCATGCAGAAGACGCGCTTCGGTCTCGCGGACGCGCTGGCGCACTTCCTCCGTCGTCGCCTCGTGCTCGCGCAGCCACGCAAGGGCGGGCAACGATTCGGCGCCAAGACGCTCGAGATAGTCCATGTCGAGCGGCATGCTGTCGGCCACCCCGACCTCCGCGCAGTGACGTACGTTGTATCGTGCGATCATGCCGTCGAAGTTGACGAAACTGCATGCATAAAGGACGACCACCGCTGCGAGCGTCACGCGCTGAACCAGCCATCGGTTGTCGAGATTGCGAATGATCCGCCACGTCAGCAGCGCCAGGCCGATGGCCACGAGCCCCATCCAGATGATGGCCGCGATGCGCCAGCGCGTCAGGCTGTAGGCCTCGACGTAGAGAGACAGTCGGTACGCGGCGCCGGACATCAGCAGGATGTTCTGGCCGATCCACACGCAGCAGAGCCACCGCGCGGCGCGCCACGTCGTCGTGCCCGCCTCGTTCATGACCCGCCCGCTGAAGGACATCAGCACGAACACCCCCGCCAGCAGTGCCGTGACGACGAGCGGGTAGGCGCCGCGATGGGAATATTCGGCGAACGTCATGCCGTCCGGAAGCACCGATTCGCCCCAGAGATACCGAAGATCGAGCACGTTCTGCACCGCGAACACGAGGTTGAACAGGACCAGGCACCTCAGCACCAGGTCGCCCAGCGCGTCGGCGGAAAGCGGCATGATCGAGCCGAAGTTGTATTCCGTCGGACCTGACGTCTCGAGACGGCGGAAGCCGGGCAGCGAGCGCAAACGCATGGCGGGCGCGCGAAGCAGGCCCCAGGTCGACAGGCCGACCGCGCACCAGAGCAGCCAGCGCGCCAAAGTGAAGTGCTCGGGGAGCACCGCAACCCAGCCGTCGATGATCGGGTTGGCCAGGACGAACAGGACGACGAAGACCAGGCTGAACAGGACCGGAAGCAGCCAGCCGCCGTACGCGAAGACCCCTGACCACGGCTGCCCGCGCGATCGCTGCCATCGGTGCTGCAGCCGCGCGTCGCGCAGCGGCGTGACCATCGCCTCGCTGACGAAGATCATGCCCCGCAGCGCCAGGACGGCGAGGCGCGACGTCCAGCCGCCCCGATCGATGACCCCGAGCGCGATCAGGCCGAACGCGGCCAGCAGGATGGGCAGCGGACCGGGCTCCACGAACAGGGCGACCGACATTCCGACGACGCCCAACGCAACCCATCGACCTGGCCAGGTCCGAAGGTAGCGGCCGTTGCGCAGCGAGAGCGCAGCCAGCAGGGCCACGGCGAACAGCCCCGCCGTCCAGCCGATCGGATGGTCGTAGAACAGCCAGTCCGCGAGGGCGACGAGGCCGAGACACAGGGCCATGACGAACGTCACCCGTCTTCTGAAGGGAACTCCGAATTGCATGGGCGCACCTTGATTCGAGGTCGGCACGATGTGAAGCAACCTTGCTACGCCGGTCGCGCCGCAGCGGTTCAGCGGATCGCGGGACCGACCTGTCCGCGGAGCAGGAAACGATGCGAGGCTGCCGCAGGGCGGGTTCACGCGACCCCGGCCACCATTTCTTCCAGAAACGCGACGGACACGGTTGACAGTCCACCGAACCGTGTTAGACTTCCGCCCCTTTGCGACCGGAGGCCAATGTGCGGAACCACCGTCCCCGCCATCTCGAACGCGTGCCCCGGCCGGCGCCCACCGGCACGGTCGCCTTGCGCGCCGCCCCGATCGTCCGTATGCCGGGCGGCTGACCTTCTGCCCGGCTTTTCCAGCATTTGCCGACCCAGGAGAGCGCGGTTGCGGTATGCGATCGGCGCGCCCGATCCGCCGAAGCGGGTCCATGATCATGAGCAAGCTACCCCGAACATCACGAAGGATCGCGCCCGAAGACATCCGCGTCGGCGACTATCTCGCAATCTCCCAGATCACACAGGAGTTCCTGATGTCGGACTGCGCCCAGGCGTGGCAACGCGACGTCGAGACTTCGCGCGTCCGATACATTCCCGAGCAGTCCGGGCGTCCGCTCAAGGTGCTCGGCGTCTGCCTCCCGTTCGTGCTTGTGCGCCGTCCCGACGGCCGACACGTCACGCTCGATCTGCGCCGCCACCACGTCGTCCGGCTGTCAAAGAGCTATGGCCGGCGCGCCTTCGCAGGCATCGCGGCGAACAGTCGTGACAAGACCGCCAACAAGTGCACCTGACGACATGATCGATCAGGCCGGATATCCGCGCGCGCCCGGCGCGGCCTCAGGCCGAGCGCGGCCCGAGCGTGCCCGGAGTGCACCTCCTCGTTGCCACGGACAAAGCCAAGGCGTTACCATCGCGCGTTCGCATGAAGGCGCAACCCCTGACGTCATCACGTCGCACGCTGACCTTCGTGCTTTACCTCACCGCGGGCGCGCTGCTCTGGAGCCTGCTGCAATCACGGCGACTCTGGCTGGATCATCCCTACTTCGGCTCGATGCCGACCCTGGACGGCCTGCCCAGGCTCGGTTCGCCGATCGATCTCGCCTGGTACGCGGCACTCGTCCTGCTGCTGCTTCCCGCCGCCATCGTCGGCGAACGACGAAGACGATGGTGGATCTTCGGATGGTGCGCGGTCTGCCTCTCCCGATGCATCTGGGACCGCATGGCGTGGCAGCCATACATCTACCAGTTCTTCTTCATCATGCTCGTCGTCGCGTGGGCCAGCCCGAAGCTCGATCGCAAACGCGCGCCTGCGCAAACCGATGCCGACGTGAGCCGCCGCGCCGATGCGTCCCTCAACATGCTGCGACTGATCGTGTCGAGCGTCTACTTCTGGTCCGGGATCTCGAAGTTCAACGCATCGTTTCCGAAGCTCATGACGGACCTGATGGCGCTGTTCCTGCCTGCCGGTGTGTTCGAGCTGCTGCACGACGCGCGGTTCGTCTACGCGATTCCCGTCATCGAGACGCTGATCGGCGTCGGTCTGCTGTTTCGTTACGCTCGATGGGTCGCGGCTGCCGGCGCGATCCTGATGCATGTGAGCATTCTCTGGATGCTGGTGTCGCTGGACTACAACCATGTCGTATGGCCGTGGAACATCGCGATGATCGTCCTCGTCGTCGTGCTCTTTCGCGACCGCCGCACCACGACGTTCGCCGACATCCTCGGACGCGGCGCGCCGCATTTCCAGCGCGTGACGCTCGTGTTCTGCACGATCTGTCCCGGCCTCTCCTTCGCGGGCCTCTGGTATCCGTACCTGTCGTTCCGGCTCTACTCGGGCGACCAGAGCGAGCTGATCATCTACCTGCCACCATCGGTCGTGCAGCGCCTCCCGCCGCACACGCGTCCATCCATCATGCTTGATCCGGAGCGCAACCACGCGAAGTGCCTGCACCTTCCCTACTGGGCGGAGAAGGAGCTGGGTGCGTTCGTGCCTTCGGATCCATGGATCTATCGCAGCATCGCCGGCCGCCTGTGCCGCGCGATGGGCTCGCCCGCGGACATCACGATCGAGCGGCGCGCGTCTCCGGACTGGTGGACGGGCCACATTCGCGTCGAGCAGCTGACATGCCGCGACGTATGCGGCACGCGGTAGAACGCCGGATTGACGGGTCGTTCGTGAACGACCCCATTGCCTCGGCGCGGCTCCTCCCCCGAACGATCGACGACGATCCGAACAAGGGACTTTGGGCCGACCTGAACCTCAGGGAGGAAGGTCCCTTCCAGGGGTTCCCCTTCTGGCCCGCCTGGTGGGCAGGCAGTCATCCGGGCATGGCCTGGCAGATCAATCGCGACACCGTGATCGAGGGGCGCTACCTGTCCCGGCTCAACGGCAGCGCGTCGTGGGATACGTTCACGGATCCGGACGAGCAATCGCTGGCGCAGAAGCGCCGTTTGCTCCTGCAGGCCGCGAACAACTGGTACCTTTCCTATTGACATCGCCGCCTGCCGCCGTGCCCGACACCGACACGGTTGTTCCAGTCAAGCTCGCCCGGAAGCTCTTCGCAGGCGTACTCGATGTGTATGACCCGCCGGTGTCCCGCGCGCCGCGACGGCGGCGACGCGTGCAGCAGCAGCGGGCGCATCAGGACGACGCCGCCGCACCGCACCGGGCAGGTGGTGACGAGGCCGCGCGCCTTCCAGTCGTCGATCTCGTCGTCGAGCCATCCGTGGACGTGCGAGCCCGGGATGACACGCAGCGCGCCGTTGTCGACCGGGCAGTCGTCCAGGTGCACACGCACCGCCATCATTGCGCCCAACACCTCCGCCGGAGGCTGCACCTGCCACACGCCGGCCTTGCGCGACCATGCGTCGAAGCCGGGCACGGCGCAGCGCGCCGTCACGGAGATCACGCTGTCCTGGTGCCACCCCAGCGACCAGTTGGCCCCGGGCACCTTGTCGAAGAAGATCGCCCGCGCCGCGAACGCCGCGTCGCCCAGGATCGGTGTGACGAAGCGGCGCAGAACTGCCGACCCTGCCAGCCGCCGGACGTCATCGCTGATTTCCAGCAGGTTGCGCACGCCGTACACGCCGCGCCGCTTGCGCACGGCCTCACCTTCGGGAATCGCGATGATCGCGACGCGCAGGCGCTCCACCGCCGCGCCGTCGAGCACGTCCTCGATCACCGCGCAACCGTCGCGCCGGAATGCGTCGGTAACCGGGTGAGCGCTCATGGTGTCGTCACCCCTCCGGCCAGTGCTCCGCGATCTTGCGACGCAGGAACCGGGCGCTCTCGTGCATCTGGTCGAAGCCGTCCTCGCCGTCCTCGATGCTGATCCAGCCGTCGAAGCCGACGGCGGCGAGCGTCGAGAAGATCGCGTCGTAGTCGTTCATGCCCTGGCCGATCACGCCGTGACTCAGCCGGCTGGCGTAGCCCACGACGTTCTCCTCGCGGCGCAGGTCCTCCAGGGTCCCCTCCTTGAGGTAACGGTCGCTGGCGTGCATCGTGACCACGCGGTGCTTGACGTGCTCGAGCATCTCGAGCGGATCCTCTCCCGCCACGATCGTGTTGCTCGGGTCGTAGTTGATCCCGAAGCTCGGATGGTCGATCCGCGCGATCAGGTCGACGAAGATGTCGATGGGCTGGGCGAACTCGGGGTGAATCCAGGCGCCGTCCTTGTAGTGGTTCTCTAGGATGAGCGTGACGCCGCGATCGGCCGCGTGCGGCAGGCAAGCCTCGATCGCGTCGACCGTGTAGCGGATTCCGTCCTCGCGCGACACGTCCGGGCGCCGCTGCCCGGAGAGGATGCGGCAGTACGGCGCCCCGAGCGCCGCGGTCATGTCGATCCAGAGCTTTTCGCGGTCGATCTGCTCCTGGCGGAACGCCGCGTCGTGGTGCGTGAAGTCCGGCGAGCAGCACATCATCGAGATCACCAGCCCGAGGTCCTCGACCTTCCGCCGCGCCTCGGGCCAGTAACGCTCGTCCTGCATCTGGTGGAACGGCCCGTACCATTCCAGGCCGTCGACACCGAGCGTCACGGCCATCTCGAGCCATTGCTCGATCGTCATCGAGCCATCAGCCATCTCGTCGAGGTACGCCTTGGGAAATGCGGCCAGCTTCGGCATCACTGCTCCTTCAGGGGATTGCGCCCGACCACCGGGTACTGCTCGAGGTCGACGACCGCGCCGGTGATCGGGCGCGATGCGTCGCTGAGCCAGAACGCGGCGTGCTCCGCGATCTGCTCGGGGCGCGTCATCGCCCCCGACGGCACGTAGGTGGGCATGGGCAGATCGGGCCAGCCCTCAGGCAGGCCTTCGGTCATCTTGAGCCGGTATTCGTTCGGGGTCAGCACCCAACCGACGTTGAAGTGATTGACGCGCACCCGGTCGCGCGCCAGCGTGTCGGCCAGGTTGCGCGACAGCGTGATCAGCGCGCCTTTCGAGACGCTGTAGCCGAGTTGGCGTGCCTCGCCGCAATAGCCGTTGAGCGAGCCGATGTTGATCACGCTGCCTTCGCGCTGCCGCAGCGAGGGCAGCGCGGCCTTGATCATGAGGAAGGGCGCCCGGACGTTGATCGCCATCGTCCGGTCGAAGCTCGCCGCATCCGTGTCGTCGATGTCGCCGCGGACGATCCAGGCCGCGTTGTTCACGAGACCGTCGATCGCCCCGAAAGCGTCGATTGCGGCGGCCACGATGCGCGCGGGGGCGTCAGCCTCGGCGATATCGTCGACGTGGATCGCGGCGCGGTCGCCGAGCGCATCGGCGACGGCCTGCGCCCGCCCGGCGTCACGACCGTGCACGAGCACGCGCGCGCCATTCCCGGCACACCGCCGCGCGATCGCCTCACCGATCCCGGTGGTGCTCCCGGTGACGATGATCACCTTGTCCTTCAGCGACATCGGGCCCTCGCGGCACGTCCCGCAATTCGAACATCAGGAACGCCTGACGCGGGCTTCGCCCGAAAGTCGGAAGGTCGAAGGTCGAAGGTCGACCGTCGAAAGTCGAGAGCACCTGGCTCCGGGCAGCGCGGTGGGGCATCGGCAGTTCCGCTTTCCGAACCACGAGAACGCATCTACTCGTCCTTCTTTCCGCCGCCGAGAAGTCCGCCAAGGCCCTCGCCCAGCTTCTGCGCCGCGCCGCCGATCCCCTCCTCGATCTGCTTGGTCGCGTCGCCGACGCTCTTGTCGATCCCTCCCTGAAGCTTGTTCGTCACGTCGCCGACGACCTTTTCGACCTCGATGTCGAGCTTCGCCGCGATGTCGTCAAGCTGACCGAGCCCCTTCGACAGCTCCCCGGAGACGAGGGCCGGCAGCACCCCGCCGGCGTCCTTGAGCACCCCCTGGAGCAGCGCCTTGAAGATGACGTCGTAGAGCTCCGCAAGCAGCACGCCGCCTTCGGTCTCGCTGCCCACGTCGACCAGCTCGATCTTGTCGATCCGCAGCGGCACGCGCTTGAGATCCTGGCCGAGCATCTGGATATCGACCTGGACGTCGATGTCCTCGATCAGCAGACGCCTGATGACGTACTGCTTGCCGCCGGGCTGCTTCTCCTTGGATTCGAACCGCTTGAGGTTCTCCATGAGCGTCGTGTAGTTCGAGGTGTCGCCGCGACGCTCGAGGCTCATCTTCAGGTTGCCCAGGCTCAGCTCGGGCACGACGACGGTCGATTCGGTGAGCGACCCGAGCGACACGTCGAGTCGTCCGCGGCCGAGGCTGAGAAAGTAAGGCGCGGTGAACCCTTCGGGATTGTCGATGTTCAGCCCGCCGAGGTCGATGGAGCCGGAGGTCAGCCCGACGTCCATGCTGTCGAGCTTCGTCGTCACTCCGAGTGCGTAGGTGCCGCCTTCTTCGACGGCCGCCCTGGCGATCTGATCGATATAGACGGTCGCGACGACGACGGCCGCGATGACCACCACCACGAGCACGAGCAGGAGACGAACGATCCACTTCATGATTCAGCCCCGATATCTGAATGATCCGGGATCATGGTACTGACATCCGCGGCGGGATCGAAACCGCGGCGGTCCTCTCCGACGGCGGCGCCGCCCCCCTGGGCCCGGAATCGGTGCGATTTCGTCCGGCGCGGCGCAGGATGGGCGTCATGCATGCGTATCGATGGGTGAAACACGATCACGGAGCATGAACGATGCCCAATCTCAACAAGGTCCTGCTCATCGGCAACCTGACGCGCGATCCCGACCTGCGGCAGACGCCCAACGGCCACACCGTCTGCCGAATCGGTCTGGCCATCAATCGGACGTACACCGACAACAAGGGCGAGCGGCAGCAGGATACGACGTTCGTCGACGCCGAAGCCTGGGGACATGCGGGTGAAACGATTCACCGGTACGTCAACAAGGGCGACCCGCTTTTCATCGAGGGGCGGCTGCGCCTCGATCGGTGGAAGGACAACGACGGCGCCAATCGATCGAAGCTGCTGATCGTGGTCGAAGGCTTCCAGTTTCTCGGCTCGCGCCCGGCGCCCGGCGCCGCGCCGGCAAAATCGAACGCCACGGAGATGGCCGCCAATGCCCATTGATACAATGCCGCCATGGTACGTCCTGACGGAGTCGTCAAGCGTAAGCGAGATGGCTCCTGCTGTATCGAGCTAGCGGGTGCAAGTCCCGCCACGGTAAGCGCCG
>NYZC01000338.1 GCA_002686995.1 Phycisphaeraceae bacterium
CCGGCGGATCGTTCACGCCGCCGACCCTGATGGAGATCGCGATCTCGTCGTCCGGCGAGCCGCCGACCGTCGGATCGTCGATCAGGACGAACACGTCGAGCACCGGGTTCGACTCGAAGTCGATCACCGCGCCGGCGACGATGCGAAGGTCCATGTTCACGGCGTCGACCGGGTTCGGCACGTTCGGCAGGTTCGGCACCCCGGAAACGCCCCCTTCCGCACCCGCGATGATCAGCAGATTGCCGCTGACCAATTCGAACTGACCTGCATCGTCCCCGTCGAGCGTCAGCGTGTTCGATCCCAGCCCGTCGTCGGCGATCGTGATGTCGGCGACCTTGATCGCGGAGGAGGTGTCAATGTCCTCGGGGATCGACACCGTCACGTTGGTCGCGGCCAGCGTCGGCTGATCGTTGACGTCGGCCACGCTGATCGTGATCGCCTCGGAGTAGAGATTGCCTCCCCCGTCGGTGACCCGGATCGTGACCTCGTAGCGTGACTGGCGTTCGAAGTCGAGGACGCCGTCGTCGACGACCAGCGCGTCGAGGTTCGGACCGCCGATCGAGAAGAGTCCCGCGTCATCACCGCCCACGACGTCGTAGGTAAAGACCTCGGGACTGTCGGGATCAGTGGTAGAGAGCGTGCCTGCAGTGAACCCGCCGGTGGTGTCGGTCGCCTCCGGAATCGCGCCCCCGACGAGGTTGATTTCCGTGGGCGGGCCGTTGTCGCCGATCACATTGACTGTCGTGTCGTAGACCAGGCTCTGTGCGCCCGTGCCGTCCGTGAGGACGAACGTGACCGAATGCCCTCCGGTCTCCGGCGCGATCAATTCGGTGACTTCGAACGTGATGTTTCGGATCAGCGCAGCAGCGGCTGCCGCCGTGGCTTCAGGGGCGGTGAACGTGATCAGCAGGTCGGTTCCCCCCGTGCCGCCCGTGACCGTGCCGATCGGGATTCCGCCGAATCGAACCGAGGCACCGTCGAAGCCGATCTGCTCCGCGGCGTTGCCCTGATCGCGTATGGACAGAATATCCTCGAGATCGTGCCCGCCAGCGAGCGACACGACCAGCGTGCCGCCCACGAAGTCCGTCGAATCGACGTCCGTCACGGCGGTGTCGCCGCCCTGCTCGACGACCAGCGGTCCCGAGCCCTTGTCGTACGAGAGTGAATCCCCGGACAGCCCCGTGATGATCGGCGCCTCGTTCACGTTCGTGATGGCGACTGTGAACGGCGCGCTGTCGTCGGGCGAGCTTCCCACGAGGGTGTCGTCGACCTGGACGGTCACGTCGAGGGCGGGATTCGTCTCGAAGTCGAAGGTGACGCCCGGGCGGATGCGCAGCGTCGTGCCGTCGATCTCGAACAGGCCCGCATCGGCGCCGGCGAGCGCCAGGCCATTGGTCCCCAGGGCGTCGTCCGTCACAATGATGTCCGCCGCGGTGATGCCGCCGGTGGTGTCCGTGTCCTCGGGCAGCGTGGTCGTGATCGGCGCCAGGGAAACCGTCGGCGCCTCGTTCACGTCCGTGATCGAGATCGCCAGGTCGACGGTGTCGTCGGGATCGCCACCCACGGACAGGTCGTTCACACGGACCGTCACGTCAAAGGTCGCATCGGTTTCGTAGTCCAGCAGGGTGCCGGACCTGATGCGCAGTGCCAGGTTGACGATTTCGAACAGCGCCGCGTCCGGCCCCGAAAGGGTCAGGTCGTTCGAGCCCAGGCCGTCATCGGTCATCAGGATATCGGCGACCGGAACCGGTCCGAACGTGTTCGTATTCTCGGGGAGCGTCGTCGTGGTATTGACCAGGCTGATCGTCGGCGGTTCATTGACGTCGGAGATCGAAATGGACAGCGCCGCCGTGTCGTCGGGTGAAGCGCCGACCGCCAGGTCGTCGACCTCGACGATCACGTCGAGCACGGGGTTCGTCTCGAAGTCGAGCGATGCGCCCGCCTTGAGACGAAGCGTGGTGCCCGCGATCTCGAAGAGGCTCGCGTCGGCCCCGGAGAGGCCGAGTGATTCCGTCCCCAGCGCGTCGTCCGCGACGTCGATGTCCGCCACCACGATCGGGCCGGAGGTGTCGATATCTTCCGCCAGCGCGGTCGTCGGATTCGACAGCGATACGGTCGGCGCCTCGTTCACGTCCGTGATCGAGATCGACAACGCGATCTCGTCGTCCGGCGTGGTGCCGACCGCGACGTCGTCGACCAGGACCATCACGTCCAGCGTCGCGTCCGATTCGAAGTCGAGGCTGGTCCCGGCTTTGAGTCGCAAGTCGGCGCCGCTGACCTCGAACAGGCCGGCGTCCGCGCCGCCGAGCGTCACCAGGTTCGTCCCGATTCCGTCGTCGGTGATCTCGATGTCGGCCACCTTCACGGCGCCGGTGGTGTTCGTATCCTCGGGGAGCGTCGTCGTCGTGTTCGTCAGCGCGATCGACGGCGGCGCGTTGACACTGTTAACCGTCAGGGCGGCCGTGTCGGTCGCGGTGCTGAATGCGGACGGGCCACCGTTGACGGTCGTGTCGACGCCGCCAGCACCGTTCGCACTGCCGTCGGACCGGTCCCAGGCACGGAAGGTCAGGGCGGTCGGAATCGTGCCGCTGAACACGCCGTCCGGCTCGAAGTAGACGCGCGTCCCGGAATCGGCGGCCAGCACGCGGGCCAAGTCACCGGCCACCGCACCAAGGGGCGTCCAGTCGACGCCGTTGTTCAGCGAGTAGTGCCAGGTGCCGTTCGCATCGTCGGCGTCGACGATCGCAATGCCGGTCACCGCGCCCGAGTCGACATCGGTCACGTTGTTGGCTCCGCCACCGCCTACAAGATCCGCCAGCGTCGAGACAAGGGTGCCGACCGCACCTGATGGCGCGCCTGCGTTCAGGTCAACGTCGTTCATCACCAGCAGCGAGTCGGCCAGGTCCGGCGCGTCGTTCACCGGATTGACCGTAATCGTCACCGTCGCCGGTGCCGAGTCGGCGGCGCCGTCGTTCGCCTTGTAGGTGAAGGTGTCGACGCCGTCGAAATCGGGTTGCGGCGAATAAGTGAACGTCCCGTTCGGGCTGAGCGAGAACGCCTGGGCGTTCGACGGGCTCGAGACCAGGATCGCGGTGAGACCGTCACCGTCGGGAGCCGAGTCGTTGGACAGGACACTGTCGACCGCTTCGGGCGCGCCGTACGTCACGAGGGCGTCGGTCATCGAGAGATACTGCGCCGCGATCCAGTCGGCGGACCGCTCGACCGTGGCGAGGCGAACCTCGTCGATCATGCCGTCGAAGCTTCGATCTGTCGCACTGGAGCGATTGCCGACGCTGAGCGTGATGGCGGTGTCCGAGTTCGAACTGCCGTTCGGACCGTTGTTCTGGTTGACAGACACCGGGGATCCGTCAATGAACATGAGCGGATCGTTGCTGCTCGAATCGCTGTCGAACACGACGGTCACCCACTGCCAGGTATTCAGTGAGATCGCGTTGTCGGGCGACAGCCAGGTACCGTGCCCGAAAGAGAAGCCGTGCTCGAATCGAAGCCGATCCCCGCTGTTCTGAAGCTGCATCGACCAGCCCGTGTTCGCGGTCGTCCCGCTCGCCTTGTCCAGGACGCGACCGAAGTTGTTCTCGCCCCAGCCCGTCGGCCTGAACCAGGCCGAGATCGTCGCGCCGCCGCTGAACAGGTCGTTGATGCCCGAGGCCGGGCTCACGTCGATACGGTCGTTGCTGCCGTCGAAATCCTGTCCGTCGGCGACGTAGCCGGCTGAATCGGTCGACCCGCTGTTCGTCCCGTCATGACCGAACCCGCTCGAGTCCAGGAAGTCGTCGTGCAGGTGGCTCACCAGCTGGTATCCGCTCGACCAGACCGCACCGCCCTGGCCCACCGGCGCGGACGGGTTGTCGTAGTACATCCAGATGAAGTCGGCGCCGGATGCACCGTCGATCTGCGTGACCTTCACCCAGACCTGCGACGTGCCCGTCTCGTCCCACTTCTCGATCTCGTAGTCCAGCACCGTGCCGTCCGGGTCAGTGAAGCGCAGGTCCTTGCCCGCGTTCTGGATGCGGCCGTAGTCGATGCGCGTCGCGTCCAGCGTCAGAAGCACCGGGAACTTCGCCAGATTCTCGGCCTGCGCCGAGTTGTCGAAGGTCAGTTTCCGTCGGGTCCCCCAGGCGGCGTCGAACCAGTCCGGCGGCGGGGTCAGCGTCAACGTCCCGTCCTCGTCCACGTCGTAGCTGTCGGGCAGCGCCACCGGCGGGTTGTTGCCCAGGTTGACGGTCAGCGATGCCGTATCGGCGGAAGTGCTGAAAGGCGTCGCGCCGCCGTTGATGGTCGTGTCGATGTTCGCTGACCCGTTCGAGTCGCCCCCTGACTGATCCCAGGCGCGAAAAGTGATCGCATCGGTCAGCGTCCCGCCGTAGCCGGGATCCGGCTCGAAGTAGATTCGCGTTGCCGGGTCGGCCGCCAGCAACCTCGCTGCATCCGCGGCCACCGCACCGAGCGGGAACCAGTCGACGCCGCTGTTGATCGTGTAGTGCCAGGTGCCGTTCGCCGTGTCGGCGCCGGTGACCGCGAGGCCCGTGACCGCACCTGCGTCCAAGTCCGTCACGTTGTCAAGTCCACCACCGCCCGGCAGATCGACAAGGGAGGACACGAGCGTGCCGACTGGCCCGGTGGGCGCGCCGGCGTTGGCGTCAACGGTCTCCAGCGCGACCGTGGCGTCGCTCAAAACGGGAGCGTCGTTGACCGGATTGACCGTGATCGTGACGGTCGCCGTACCCGAGTCGTCGGTGCCGTCGTTCGCCTTGTAGGTGAACGTGTCGACGCCTTCGAAATCGGCCTGCGGCGTGTAGGTGAACGTGCCGTCCGGGCTCAGCGAGAACGCCTGGGCGTTCGATGGGCTGGAGATCAGGATCGCGGTGAGCGGATCGCCGTTCGCGTCCGAGTCGTTGGCCAGGACGCTGACGACCTGCTCCGCCGACTCATAAGACACGAACGCGTCCGTCATCGAGAGGTATTGGGCCGCGACCCAGTCGGCGGAGCGCTGCGTCGTGGCGATCCGAACCTCGTCGAGGGCGCCGATGAACGTTCGATCCGAAGCGACGGAACGATTGCCGACGGCGAGCGTGTAGATCGCGTCGCTGTTCGCTGCGCCGAACGGCGATGTCGTTTCCACGGCACCGACGTCATTGCCGTCGATGTAGATCGTCGGGTCGTTCGACGCCGAACTGCTGTCGTACGCCACCGTGATCCACTGCCACGTTCCGAGAGAAACCGAAAGATTGGGCGATCGCCAGCGCCCGAACTGGGTCGAGAAGCCGCGCTCGAACATCAACCGGTCACCGTTGTCCTCCACGCGCAGCGCCCAGCCGACGGTCGCGGTGATGTCGTTCGCCTTGTCGAAGATCCGGCCGAAGCCTCCCTCGCCCCAGCCGGTCGGGTTGATCCACGCCGAGACGGTCGCCCCGCCGAAGAAGAGGTCGTCCACACTCGAGGCGGAGCCGACATCGACACGATCGTTGATGCCGTCGAATGACTGACCGTCGGCGACGCGCCCCGCGGCGTCGGTCGACCCGCTGTTGGTGCCGTCGTGACCGAAGCCGCTCGAATCCAGGAAGTCGTCGTGCAGGTGATGGACGAGCTGATAGCCGCCGGACCAGACCGCCCCCGCGTTTTCTCCCGCCGCGGCCGATGGGTTGTCGTGGTACATCCAGATGAAATCGGCGCCGGATGATCCGTCGATCTGCGTCACCTTCACCCAAACCTGCGAGGTGCCCGTCTCGTCCCATTTCTCGATTTCGTAATCGAGTACCGTGCCGTCGGGGTCGGTGAAGCGCAGATCCTCTCCGCCGTCCTGGACGCGGCCGTAATCGATGCGCGTCGCATCCAGCGAGACCAGCACCGGGAACGTCGTCAGGGTCGCGGCCTGTCCCGTGTTGTCGAACGTCAGCTTCCGCCGCGCCGCCCACGAGACGTCGAGCCAGTCGGGCGGCGTGCTCAGTGTCCCGTCCTCGTTGACGTCGTAGGTGTCGTCCGCCGCCACCGGCGCGCTGTTGCCGACCACCGCGACGGCCGCGACCGCTTGCGAGAATTCCGACGTGCTGCCATCCGGATGCGTTGCGGTCGCGGTGATCTCGGCGCCCACCGGCACCCCTGCTCCGAGGAAGGTGACACCCGGAGACGCGTTGCCGCCGGCGTCGGTCGTCACTGAGATCGAACCGACGTAGTTCTCGCCTTCTCCGTACGTCGAGGCATCCTCGACCGTGCTCCAGTAGAAGTCGAGCACGATGTCCGCCGTGCTCGGCACGCTGTTCAGGGTCACGTTGATGTTGACGTCGGTGCCGTCGGTCGAGGCTAGCGTGATTGTCGGATAGTTCTGCAGGTTGTTGGCGCCGGTGTCCGCGTCTCCGGCGTCGTTGTCGGTCACGCCGTCTATATTCTCCGTGCCGCCCTCGATACCGATACCGAGATCGGTGTTCGAGAAGATCGAGTTGCCGACGATGGTGTTGCCGGCGAGCGCCGTCGAGTCCACGAACACGCCTTCCCGATCGTTGAACGCGATGACGTTCGCTTCGCCCGCGGCCCTGCCTCCAACGCGATTGTTCGCCGCGCTGGAGCGGATCTCGATCCCTTGCCTGGCGTTGCCGAGCGGTGCGAAGCCGGAGGCGTCCACGCCGATGTAGTTGCCGATGACGACGTTGTCCGTACTGTCCACCGTGCGGAGAATCACGCCCTCGTTGGCGTTGCCCGAGATGATGTTCCGATCGGCGGCCGTCGCTCCGCCGATCACGTTGTCGCCGTGCTTGACTCTCAAGCCGACATTGTTGGGCAGCGCGACCGTGCCCGTCACGTCGGTCCCGACGTGGTTGCCGGCAATCGTGTTGCCACCGTTCGTCTCGAGCTCGATCCCGTCGTCGTTCACGAACCGATTCACCACGAGTCCCAAGATCGTCGAATCGCCGCCCTGGATCACCAGGCCGTCCTCGGTCGTGACGTTCGTCCCGTCGATTTCGATGATCGGGTTGGCGGCGAATCCGGGCTGCGTCGTGCCGTCGATGATCACCGGATCCGTGGTCGGATCCAACGGCGAGCCGAACTGGATCGTGTACCAGCTGAACCCGGCCGCAAGGTAGTCGTCGTCGAAGTCGCCGATCGACGCGTCGTCGAGCGTCGTGATCTGCACGTCGGAGAGCGAGTCCCCCGTGGCGTCGTCCCTGTAGTACACGTGCCCGGGATCGTTCAGCGGGATGGCGAACCGGATCTCGTCGGTGCTCCCGAGATTGGTCGTTCCGTTCGTCGCGAGGATCGCCTCGCGGAAGGAAACAGTGCCGTTCGGGTTGCTCGCCATCAGGTGAGCGATCGAGGTCGTGTCACCGTCCGCCACGTCGGTGGTGTCGGTCACCACGACGATGTGGTCGGCCACGAAGACGCTCGCGTCGTGAGCCGCGCTCACATTGCCGTCACCGTCATCCACGACGAAGCGCACGGTGCGGACACCCTCGGTCGGTGTGAGGCTCGTGTTCTCGAACGTGACGTTGCGAAGCAGCGCGGCCACCACGGCCGGCGCGGCGTCGGGGTCGAAGTTGATCACGAGCGGTGACGTCGACGACCCGCCCGAGGCGACGCCGAACTGCGTCCCGCCCAGGCTGACGGCGCCGTTGCCGCTGTTGAAGCCGATCTCGCCCGGCGCATTTCCCTCGTCGCGGATCGCAAGGAAGTCCTCGCCCGGCGCGCCACCCGCGGCCAGGGACACGGTCAGGCGACCGGTGTCGAAGTCCGTCGAGTCCGCGTCGGTCACCGCGACGTCGGCGCCTTGCTCGACCACAAGCGGTCCGCTGCCACGGTTGTACGCCAGCGTGTCGCCGTCGAGGTCGCTGATCACCGGCTCGGCGGCGACGGCGGCGACCACGGTGACCTGGTGCGCCGGTGTGAACGTCAGTTACTCGGGCCGATCCAACCCCCCGCTGCCAACGTCCACGAAGACGTTGTCGGTCGTCCCGTCGAAGCGCACGATCCGATCATCATCGTAGCTGCTGACGTACAGCCAGCCATCGGGGCCGAACGTCAACCCCGTGGCGCCATCCAGCGTCGCGTCGGAAAAATACGTCGTCAGGAGGACACCGTCCCACTTCTTGATGTCGTTCGCGGCCCCGTTGGCGATGTACAGATCGCCGTCGTGGAACGCGATCTGCTCGGGAAACGAGAGTCCGCTGATCACCGTCGTCGGTGCACCACCTGAATTCCCATCGAACTTGACGATTCTTCCGTTGTCCCAGCTGGACACATACAGATCACCGTCGGGACCCCAGTCCATCCCGGCCGGTCCGTTGAGGGCGCTGCCGCTGCCGAAATTATCGATGAACGCGCCGGTCGTACCGTCGAACCGAAGGATGCTGTCGCTGCTGTAGTTCGCGACGTAGAGGTTCCCGTCCGGGCCGAAAGCCAGACCGTCCGGACCGTTCAGACCGGATCCCGACGAGAAGACACCCAGGTAGTTACCGGCCGCATCGAAGCGGACGATGTTGTTCGAGCTGTAGCCAGTGACGTATACATTCCCATCCGGGCCGAATACGAGAGTGTACGGCCGGCTCATCGCGCCGCTCGTCGATTCGAATATTGACTCGAAATCACCCGTCGTGCCATCGAAACGGTATACGTCGTCGGATCCTGAGACGTAATGCCCGACGATCAGGTCGCTCTCGGTCCACGTCCCGTCCTCGTCGACGGCTGATACGGTGATATTGCGCGTGAATCCGATCTGCGTGTAGGTATGCGTCGCTGATGACGGGTTGCCCGCGATCGTGTCGATCGCGCCGTCACCCCAGTTGATCGTCCAGCCGCTGATCGTGTCGTTGCCGGGATCGTCCGCCGACAGGTTCAGCGTGTAGGACTGCCCGACGCCGGCGGTCGCCGAGCCGGTCGCCGCCAAAACCGGAGCGACATTCGTAATCGTCAGCGTTGCGGATGCGTCGTCCGTGTTTCCGTTGCCGTCGTCGGCGCGGACCCGGATCGTGTAAGTGCCATCATCCGCAATGGCAGACGGCAGGTCTTCCCACGCTACTGACGGTTTCACGCCCGTCGCGTCGTCAAAGCTTCCGTCATCGTCGAGATCCCAGGTGTAGGTAAGGGGATCGCCTTCGGGATCATCCGACGCCGAGGCGTCAAGGGCGAGCGTGCCGCCCTCCACGATGTTGTAGTCGCCTCCTGCATCGGCGATCAGGACGCTGTTGACAACGAGGTACGACACCTCGAGCACCGGCGGGATCGATCCCTCCCGGCTGTCGTAGACGATCGTCGTGGTCCCGGTGTTCGGGCTGGCGATCATGAGCCCGTTGTTGGCCTTCGCATCCGCGTGCCAGGACTGGAACAGCGAAATCACGTCCCAGGTGTGAATGCCCGTCGCGCCGGTGTTCAGCGTCGCCAGCACGGTCCCATCGACGTCACCACCCGAGGTCGTCCAGTTCGTTCCGACGACCCGCTTGTTCCAGTTCGCCTCGCCGGCCGCCCCGTCGGCACTCCCCTCGTCCCACGCCCGTGTGACCTCGTATACGTTGAGATCGAACGCGCCGTTGTTTTGCGTCGCGTTCAACTTCAGATCGGCGCTGAGGATGGTGGTGCCCCCGGGAATGAGGCTCTCGTCGAATCGCAGCAGGACACGCTGGTTACCGAGGTCGCCGCCCGATCGATCGACGACGAGGCTGGTCGACACGCCGTAGTTCGTCCCGGTGGCTCCTGCATCGAGAAAAGTGTCGGCCTCCGCGATCAGCGCAATGGTCGACCCGGCCGTGACGTTGACCGCGAACTCGGACGTGTTGCCGTTCTGATCGGTCGCCGTCGCGGTGACGAACTCGCCGGCAGCAACGTTCGCGCCGCCCAGCGTGTCGGAGAAGATGAGGTTTCCGTTCGTGTCGGTAGAGATGCCGTAGAACGACCCGATGTACCGCTCCGCTTCGCCCCGTCCGGACGCATCCGCGGTGGTGTTCGCGAAGAAGTCGAAGTCGAACGCCGTGCTCGGCGTGCTGTCGAGCGTTCCCGTCACGACGAGACTGCTGCCGACGATGCCCGCCGAAAGCAGCACCGGATGGTTCTGCAGGTCGTTCGCGCCCGTGTCCACGTCGTCCACGTCGTTGATTGTCACGCCGTCGTCGAAGGTCAGGTCGATGCCGAGATCGCCGTTGTCTCGGATGACGTTGCCGAGGACCGCGTGCCGATCGCCGTAGCCAACGTTGACGCCGTCCGCCCCCCAGTTCGCGATGGTGTTGGCTTCGCCTGCATTGACGCCCCCGATGGTCGAGTTCGAAGGGATGCCGATCGGGAACAAGGGAGTGCTGTCGGTGAAATGGAACAGGATGCCGTAGAAGGCGCCGCCGACGTCGGCGGCGCCGGAAACGTCCGTGCCGATGTGGTTGCCCTGCACGACGGTGCCGGTGGCGTTCGTGCCCGAAATGATGATGCCGGAGTTGTTCGCCCCGATCACGTTGCCGGCGCCGACCGCGGCGCCGCCGACGATCGTGCCGGGCGCGTCCTCGATCCACATGCCTTCGCCGTTGCCGATGCGCGTCGTGCCGTTGGCCGCCACGCCGATCAGGTTGCCCAGCACCTGGTTGCCCGATGCCGTGCTGCCGTCGATCTCGATCCCCTCGTCGCCATTGCCGGAGATGACGTTGCCTTCACCCGGGTTCGTCCCGCCGACGATGTTCCCCGACGCGTTCTCGATGTTGATGCCGTCCTGATCGTTGCCCTGATCGATCATGCCCGTCACGTCGGTGCCGATGTAGTTACCCGTGATCGTGTTGCCGTCGGCCCCGTCGATCTCGATGCCGTCGCCGCCGAAGCGCTGGATGACGAGCCCCCGGATCGTGCCGCCGTCGCTCCCTGCGGCGAGACGCAGACCGTCGGGCGATCCGGAAATGAAGTTGCCGTCGAGGACGACCACCGGCGTGCCGGCAAAGTCGGGCTCTGACTCGCCGTCGATGATCACCGGATCCGTGATGCTGGGCAGCGACGACGAGAGCGTGATCGTGTGTGGGCCGCTGCCTCCGATCGAGAAGGTGATGGTGTCGAGACCCGGCGACGCGTTCGCGTCGGTGATCGCCTGCCGCAGCGAACCGGCTCCCGAGTCGTTCGTGTTGGTGACGGTGAACGTTCCGAGAATGTCCTGAAGACCGTCGCCGCCGGAGCCGGCCGGCTCGCTCGAATCGATCGACACGGCCGCGTCCACCAGGCCGCCCAGCGAGGGCAGCACCGCCGACAGCGGTCCGGCCGTTAAGAGTGGCCTTTTCTCTAGAAGTTCGAACAGCACCGCGCGGGACGATCGCCCCGCCCGCGCGCGGCGTTCGCGCAGCGGATCGGTTCTTCTCCTGCGTCGGGCGTGAACCCGTTCGAGTTGGATCGCGACACCTCCCGGAAAACCCTGATCTCGCCGCCTCCGCGGCCTCCTCCAGTCCGAACAGCCATCGCCGCCGCCGTGGCTCCTCGACTCGGCACGATCGAAGAAAACGGCAGGGACCCGTGATCATGATCGATCGTTACAGGCGGCGTCTTTACTTGAAAGCGTATCCGCGGCATGGACCGG
>NYZC01000339.1 GCA_002686995.1 Phycisphaeraceae bacterium
CTCACTCTGGCCTTGTGAACCGGTGGGAAGTCCAGGGCCGGCCTGGGTCCGGATCCGGCGGCGCCGTCAGAGCGGACCTGGAGGTCCGCGCTCCCGGGAAGAGCAGATTGCTTCACACGCTCTGGAGGTCTGCGCTCCCGGGAGAGCCGGCTTCGCCGGCGGGGCGGGCAGTCTAGCCCGGGAACCACTGATACAGCATGAAGTAGATCACTACGCCCGTGACCGAGACGTAGAGCCAGATGGGGAGTGTCCATCGGGCGAGCCGGCGGTGCTTCGCGAGGTTGTTCTTCAGCGCGTGCCGCAAGGTGATGAGTACGAGCGGGACGGTCGCGGCCGCGAGGATGGTGTGGGTGAGCAGGATGGCCAGGTAGAAGGTGCGCCAGTGGCCGTAGCGCTCGGGGAAGCGGGTCACCGTCTCGGTGTTGAAGTGGTAGGTGAGGTAGCAGGCGAGGAAGAGGGCGGAGGTCGCGACAGCGGCGATCATGAACCGCTGGTGGACGTTGGGCTGGCCGCGCTTGATGGCGCGCCAGCCGAGAAGGACCAGCAGCCCCGCGAGGCCGTTGAGCGTCGCGTTGACGGGGGGGAGGTCCATGACGCTCATGACCCGAGGGCTTTGCCGGCGAGGAGCGCGCGGGCGTCGAGGATCAGGCGTTCGCGTTCTTCGTCGCGGCGCGCGTCGTACCAACGCCGGACGCGTCCCTGCTGGTCGACGAGGGTGAAGTACGTCGCGTGGTGGTCGCGGGCGCCCATGAGGAAGCCCTTCTCCTGCAGATCGGAGACCGCCTTCTCGTCGGGGCCGCGGAGGAAGTGCCAGCGGTCGAAGTTCGCCCGGTAGGTCTTGCCGTAGGCGTGCAGAGCTTCGGCGGTGTCGTTCTGCGGCTCCCACGTGAACGTGACGAGGTGCAGATCGTCGAGGCCGGGCGTCTCCCTCTGGATCGCCTGCATCGCGCGGGTCATGTCGGGACAGGGGCCGCTGCAGTTGATGAAGATGAAGGTCGCGACCCAGACCTTGCCCTTCAGGTCTTCGAGGCCGAAGGGCTGCTTGAACTGATCGGAGTACGTGAACGCGACCACCGGGTGCTTCGCCTGTGGTTTGGGCGGTGGCGGGAGCTCCGGGGTCTTGGGGGAGCAGCCCGTCGCCAGCACGACCAGGAGGAGCCCGGCGCAGAAGCCGGACCTCGGGCGCGCTACGTGTGCCATCGAGGCGGTCATCCGTCGTGGGGATCGACCCCGCGTTGCGGGTCGGCCTTGCGGATGAGCAGGACGACGGCGCCGCCCAGGAGCAGCACCGAGCCCATCATGAAGTAGATGCTGTAGGAGAACGCATCTGCGACCGGGTTGCGACCGTCGCCGGCGACCGCCGACTTGCAGTTCGGTCAGCCGTACGCCGCGGGTGCCCAGATGAGCACGAGCGCAACCGCGAGCGCGACGGCGAGCAGGGAGGGTCGACGAACGGTGCCGGGCACGGGATCAGGTCCACTCCATGAGACAGACCGAAACCAGGATCGACGCCAGCATCACCGGCACCGCAGCGATGACGAGCAGGATGCGCGCGTCGAAAGCGAGGTGCATGAAGTAGCCCGTGATGAGCTTCATCTTCCAGATCGCGATGAGGATGAGGAGCGTCGCGGAGAGCCAGAGGGTGTCGCCGATGAGCGGCGGAATGAAGAGCTCGATGAGCGTGAGCGTGGCGAGCATCGCGAACACCCGCATGTATGGCGGGTGAACGTGCGCTTCGTGCTCGTCGTGGGTCATGGCTTGGTCGGTCATGGGCCGTCTTTCCCTATCCTCGTCACAGGAGGTAGATGAGCATGAAGAGCAGGACCCAGACCAGGTCCACGAAGTGCCAGTACAGGCCGACGATCTCGACCGAAGAGTTGTTCTCGGGGCCGAAGGCGCCGGCGCGGGCGCGGAAGAAGATGATCCACAGGTAGATCACGCCGATGAAGACGTGGAAGCCGTGGAACCCGGTGAGCACGTAGAAGGAGCTGGAGAACATGTTGGCGACGCGGGCCTCGGGAGTCCGGTCGCGTCCGTCCTTTGCCGGAGTGAGCCCGATGTCGGCGAGCAGGAGACCGTTGCGCTCGTCCATGAGCTGCTCGTATCGGGTGCCCTCGTTCTCGATTCGTTCGCCGCGCTTCGTGTAGAGCTCGTTGCGGTTGTACGGACCGATGACACGCTTGACCGTCTCGTCGTTCTCCACGACCAGGGTCGCGACGGCCGGGATGCTGTACGACGCCATGTGGATGACACCGGGGTGCTTCGGTCGCGGGTCGAGGTCGCCATCGATCGTCTCGATGGGCAGGTTCACGTAGGCCTTCTGATACGCGGTGTTGCCGTCTTCGTCCGATCCGTACGCCGCGTCGTCCCACGCTGCGGGGAACTCACGGGCGCCATAGAGCTCGCGGGCCATGCCGAGGCGGGTCTTGTTGCTCCCGTTCTTCTCGGCGCGCGTCATCGCCTCGTGGAGGGTAGGAACGCGCAGGCCGGACATCGTCACGCCTTCGTGCAGGAGGTGATTCCACTCCCACACCTGGAACCCGACGAAGAAGCTGCCGCCGGCGATCGTCGCCAGCAGGAACATCTTGCCCTTGTTCTGGAACCCGTCCTGGAACGCGGCCAGCGCCTTCACCATCGTCACCGAGGAGATGATGAGGACGAAGGTGTTGAGGCCGGTCAGGGTCAGGTCCAGGTTCGGGGACCAGTCCGGTTTCCAGGCCAGCGTGAGCTCCTCGGGTGTCGGCGCAACCGCGTTCGTCGTGCTCATCCGCAGGACCATGTAGGCCCCGAGAAAGCCGATGAACGCCATGGCGTCCGAAACCAGGAAGAGCCACATGGCCAGCTTGCCATTCGTGAACTCGAAGTCGCCCTCGAATTCCGTGGGGGTGTGTCCGTGTCCGTGGTCGTCGTGCGACATCTCGGTGGATCCTCAGACTCCCGCCGCAACCAGCGGCAGTCGGTCGACCATCATCAGGACGAAGAGTCCCGGGAGTACGATCAGGGAGGTCCGGAGAAGGTCTCTCCAGGCCGAACGCGTTCTCGTGAGGGTGGCCCGCACGGAGAACACGAGATAGAGCAATGAGAGCCCGAAGGCCCCCGTGAAATAGGTGGGGCCCGCCAGCCGCACGACCGCGGGGAGGACCGCGATGGGGACGAGCGCGATGGCGCAGACGAGCACCTGGTGGGCCGTCCGCAGTCCGCCCTCGTCGACGACCGGCAGCATGGCGAAGCCGCCGCGCGCGTAGTCGTCCTTGTACATCGACGCGATCGCGTAGAAGTGGGGGAACTGCCAGAGGAACACGATCCCGAACAACGCCAGCGACTCCGGAGGGACGGTTCCGGTGGCGGCGGCCCAGCCGATGAGCGGCGGGAGCGCGCCCGGGATGGCGCCGACGAACGTATTGAGCGGCGTCAGCGGCTTCAGCGGCGTGTAGAGGAACACGTAGAGGAGAACCGTCGCGGCGATGAGCCCGGCGGCGAGCCAACCCGTGCCGAGTCCGGCGACGAGCACGCCGGCCACGCTGCACGCGGTGCCGAAGATCAACGCTTCCTCGCGCGTCACCCGTCCGGCTGCGACCGGACGCTCGCGCGTGCGGACCATCCGGCGGTCGCGCTCGGCCTCGATCGCCATGTTCAGCGCGCTCGAGCCGCCACTCGCGAGCAGCACGCCCGCGAGCACGGCAACCAGCGCTGACGCGTCGACAATGCTGCCGGCAGCGAGCATGTAGCCCGTCGCGACCGCGCCCAGGACGAGCACGTTCAGGCGGAGCTTCATCAGTCCGAGGTAATCGAGGGTCCTTGCCCCCACCCGGACGGAAGTGATCGCTCGCACGGGGCAGCTCATGATGCCTTCGGGGACTCCTCGGTGGTCTCCGGCTCGGGCACCGGGGTCGGTTCCGTTGCCGGCGGCGCCTCGAACTGCGGCAGGTAGTCGTCGTCCGCACCGGGGACACTGTACTCATACGCGCCGCGGTGGACGGTTGGCAGGGTATCGAAGTTGCCGTGGTTGATGGGCGGGGTAGGCGTCGCCCACATGAGCGTGTTCGCCTTCCAGGGGTTGCGTTGCTCGCACTTGCGTCCGCGCCACATGCTCCAGACGAAGTTCACGGCCAGGATCACCTGGACCAGGCCGAGGATGATGGCGCAGATGGTGATGAACCGGTTCATCGGCAGCATGCCGTGCAGGTTGCCGTAGTAGTACGGGTCAGCGGTCCGCCGCAGCATGCCGCGCGATCCGAGCACGTGCATGGGGAAGAAGACGAGGTTGAAGAAGATGAAGGTGAGGACGAGGTGGATGTGCGCGGCCGGTGCGTTCATGAACCGCCCGTACATCTTCGGGAACCAGTAGTAGATCGACCCGAAGACCGCGAACAGCGTCGCGCCGAACACCACGTAGTGGAAGTGAGCGACGATGGCGTACGTGTCGTGGATCTGGACGTCCACCGGCGTGGCGGCCATGAAGATCCCGGACAGGCCGCCGATGATCCACATCGCGATGAACGCGAGGGCAGCGAGCGTGTAGGGCCGGAACTGCATGCGCGATCGATAGATCGTGCCCAACCAGTTGAACGTCTTCACGGCTGATGGCAACGCGATCACCATCGTCGCGATCATGAAGGACCGCCCGAGGCCGGGGTTCATGCCAGCCTGGAACATGTGGTGGCCCCACACGATGAACCCGAGGAACGCGATGCCCCCCATCGAGTACACCATCGGGCGGTAGCCGAAGATCGGCTTGCGTGCGGCGTTGGACAGCATGTCCGACACCATGCCCATGGCGGGCAGCACCATGATGTAGACGGCGGGGTGGCTGTAGAACCAGAACAGGTGCTGCCAGAGAATCACCTGGCCCTGACCTTGTCCCATCAGGGTGTCCGAGACCATCCGGGCCGTGGGTAAGAAGAAACTGGACCCAAGAGTTCGATCGGCCGCCAGCATCGTCACCGCGGAGCCCAGCACCGGCGTGCCGCAGAGGACGAGGATCGACGTGATGAAGATGCTCCACGTCGTCAGCGGCATGCGGAAGAACGTCATGCCCGGGGCGCGCATCTTCACGATCGTCGTGATGTAGTTCACTGCGCCGCAGATGGACGACCAGCCGACGAACCACACGCCGATGCACCAGAGGGTCTGGCCGTCACCGTCGATGAGGTGGGACAGCGGCGGGTAGCCCGTCCAGCCGGATCCAGCGCCGTGGCCCTCGACGAAGAACGACACGCCCATGAAGATGAACGCTGGCCACATCAGCCAGAACGACAGCGCGTTCAGGAACGGGAACGCCATGTCGTTAGCGCCGATCTGTATCGGTACGACGAAGTTCCCGAAGGCTCCGACCAGAAGCGGGATGACCACGAAGAAGATCATGATCGATGCGTGCATGGTCACGAGGAGGTTGTAGCCCTCACCGGGCATCTCCCCTTCCCAGCCGAAGAGCCCATGAAGGATGGGCACCTCCGTTCCCGGGAACCCGAGTTGCCAGCGCACGCCGAGGGCGAGCAGGCCACCTCCAATGCCCCAGATCAGGCTGGAGACCAGGAACTGCTTCCCGATCATCTTGTGGTCGCCCGACCACACGTAGTGGAAGAAGAACTTCGGCGAGATGTAGCGGATCGCGGCCATGATCCCGACCATGGCCAGGATCAGGATCCACGGCACCATCGTCAGATCGAAGTTGACCGCCTTGGGTGCTTGCAGAAGGAACATGGCTTCCTCTAAGTCGTCCGTCGTTCCGACTCGGTCGTCGGTGCGAAGGTCAATGCGCTATTTCACGTAGTCCTCGGCGTAGCCGACGCGGACCGGGTTGTTGTCCCACCAGTTCCAGAACTTGCCCTGATCACTCCACCAGTCGACGCGGGCCTCCGCGTCCTCCGGGTCGTAGTCGGGATCAGCGGGGTCGCCACCGAGGTTGATGTCGCGCCACTCGGCGCTCTTCTCGCGGACCCAGGCGCGGTACTCGTCCTGGCTCGTGATGTACAACGTCGTGCCCATGGTCGTGTGCCCTTCGCCGCAGAGCTCGGCGCACATGATCTGGAAGTTCCCGGTGTTCATTGCCCGGAACCAGCCCGGGATGGCCATGCCGGGGACGGCGTCCTGCTTGACGCGGAAGTTCGGCAGGAAGAGCGAGTGGATCACGTCTTGCGAGCGGATGTGGAAGAGGATGTCGCGACCCACCGGCACGGTGAGCGTCGGCGTCGTGATGTCGTCGCCGGTGCCGAAGCGACCATCGAGGCCCGGATTGCGGAAGTACCACTTGAAGCGCATCCCGATGACCTGCACGTGGACCGCGCGCTCGTTCTTCTCCTGGGTCTCGAAGTCCTCCTTGCCCGCGTAGGACTGGGGCAAGATCTCCTTCATCTGCGCCCACATCTCGCTTTGCACGAGTGCGATCATGACGAGGATGACCACGACGAGCAGCGTCGCGCCGACTTCGAACTTGTGGTGTCCCGTCGTGTAGAAGGCGACGCGTCCGGGCCGATCCCAGAAGCAGATGAGGCAGAAGAGGAGGAAGGCCTCGGTGAGGATGAACGCGATCCCGGTGATCCAGAGGATGAGGTAGAAGAGCTCGTCCACCGGCGCGCCGAAGCTGGCGTTGTTCTCAGGGAAGAACAGGGTCGCGTGCGGCGTGACCTCCGCGCCAATGGAGTGGGCCGCGATGGGGGTGTCGTTGGAGCCGCGGTTCACGACCTTGAACGTGTTCGGGTTCCGCGCCACCAGCCGGCCCTTGGTCAGCGGCTGGCCCTTCGCCACGTCCAGTTTGTCGTCCACCTTCTCGCCGGAGACGCGGATGAACTCGATCTGCTCTTCACCGATCACGACCTTGCCTTGACCGTCGAAGGACGCGCCGTCCGCGAGGGTGAAGAACTGCGGCTTCGCCGCGCTGACCTGTTCGGCAGGGAGATTGGTCGTGATGCCGCGCTCACCCGCCGTCAACGTCGTGACGGGCAGGGAGAACCAGACTTTCATCAACCAGCAGAGCCCGACGACCGCCAGGATCGATCCGGCCAGGACGACCGCGTGCTTCCGCTGCTCTGGCGAGATCGCCATGGGTGCGTTTCTCCGGTTCAGCGTCGGGGACGTTCACGGACGTCCCCTGGGAAACTCCGTGGAGACGCGTGGCCTCGCCCCGCGCCCCAGTCGACGTCACTTTGCGACGACGAGCTTGTTCTTCTTCTTCTTGTTGAAGGTGCCGGCGAGTTGGGTGGTTTGACCCGCGGCGACGGTCACCTTCTTGCACTTGGCGTACTTGTACTTCTCGTGCCACGCCCAGACTTCGTAGTCGCCCGGGGGCAGGTTCTTGATCTGGAACGAGCCGTCGGTGCCGGTCACGGCGAAGTAGGGGTGGCTGAAGATCGCCGCGCGCGCCTCCATCCACGGGTGCATGTCGCACTTGAAGAGGCAGGTGCCGATCTCGGCCTTCGCGAACTTCCTCTGCGGCCCGATGTCGCCCTTGGACGTCTGGGTGACGTTCCAGTCGTCGTTGAGCTTCGACTTCCAGTGCACGTTGTGGGTCGTGTCGTCGGAGTTGCGAATGATCAGCTTCTGACCGAGCTGGATCGCGAACACGTGGGGGACGTACTTGCACCCAACCTGATCGATGGTGACCGGCTCTTGGCTTCGCGTGCCGCCCGAAGGCGCGTTCTTCACGTACACGACGACGTTCGCGAGGTTGTTGTTCTCGTCGACGATCCCGTTGCGCTCAGCGCGGAGCTCCTTGCCGTCGACGTACATGGCCTTGCAGACGCCGTCGGAGCTCGGGTCGATGATGGGCAGGCGCGGCTTCTTGCCGTCCCACACGATGCGACCCGCGATGCTGACACCCGCGCCGCCGCCCACCGGCGCGACGGGCTTGGGCGGAGTCTCGCTGCCGCCGCTCGGCTTGGTGGGAACGGGTTTGGGCTTGCTCGGTCCCGGCTTCGCCGGCGAGGGCTTGGGCTTGCTCGGACCGGGCTTCGCCGACGAGGGCTTGGGCTTGCTCGGTCCCGGCTTCGTCGGCGGGGGGGCCTTGCGCGGCTTCGGAGTCTCGACGTCGGCCACGCCTTCCGCGGACAGCGGACGTGCGCCGGGAGTGTCTCCGGGCTTCTTGTATTGGTTGAACCCGAAGCTCCCACCCACGAGAAGGGCGCCGAGGCCGACCATGCCGAACCAGTGTTTCGCTTCCATGCTGGTCTCCTTGTCTGCGGACCCTGAGCAGTCAGAAGGTGGAGGTCCGCCGGCGTGTCGCCTCGCAGATTCCGGGCCCGAGTATTTGCCGACGGGAAGAACCCCCGCCAACAAGCTGGCTCATGTTCCGAAGCGCGCGGCCCGAGGTCAATGCCGCCGACGCACACAAATCCCAATGGTACCCGGGACCTGCGTCAATCCGCCGCACGGCTGCGGCAGCTTGGAGTCATGGGTTTGCCGGGGAGCACCAGGTTGATCCGCAGCCCGTCGGCTCCGCTCATCGCCGGGGCCGTGCGCGACGATCCGCCGGACTACCATGGGCGCGAGCGGTACCTACCGGGCGGCACGTCCTTGATCATGAAGCGCCCGCGCGCATCGATGTGTCCGAACCGGTCACGGGAGAGGACGGCGATGCGTCCTCGCATGTACGGGGTAGATGTCGGGGCGGATAGATGTCGGGGCGGATCGAGCCCCGCCCGTCGTGGGAGACGGAAGGGTGATGGGTTCGTCGAGCGCGCCACCGCGGCGACGTTGTGCTCTTCGAGGCGATCGCGGCCAGGGCCGGAAAGTGACGTGGACGCTGTGGGCGACCCCGTCACGGTTCTCGATCCTGACCTCCTGGCCGACCGCCACCGCGAGGATCCGCGGCTGGAACGCGCTCTGCTCCAGCTTGCGCGTCGCAGGGAGCTCCGACCTTCGTCCCCGTGGAGTCTCGCCTCCCAACCCCACCGGCGCGTCGAGGACCACGCCTTTCGTGCCGAGCTCTCGGGGACCGGGAGCGCGCCGTCGGGCTCGATGCATCCGGTGACCGGGTTCACAGGAAGCAG
>NYZC01000340.1 GCA_002686995.1 Phycisphaeraceae bacterium
CGAGATCGTCGTTGCCGGCGCCGCCGATGAGCGTGTCATCATCGACACCGACGCCGCCGAGCAGCGTGTCGTCACCCTCGTTGCCGAGCAGCGAGTCGCCTTCGGTTCCGCCGTCGATCAGGTCGGCCCCCGTGCCGCCGGAGATCGTATCGGCGCCGCCTTCTCCCGAGAGCGTGTCGTCGCCTGCGTCGCCGAGCAGCGTGTCGGCGTCATCGCCGCCGATGAGCGAGTCGTTCTCTTCGCCGCCGAGGAGCGTGTCGTTGCCGACGCCGCCGAGCAGCGTGTCGGGCTCCGATCCACCGTCGAGAGAGTCGTCGCCCGCTTCGCCGGCGAGCGTGTCCAGACCCGCGCCGCCAAGGAGGGTGTCGTTGCCGGCGCCACCGATGAGCGAGTCGTCGCCGCCGCTTCCGATGAGCTTGTCGTCCGCGGGCCCGCCGATGAGCGTGTCGTTGCCGAGGCCGCCGTCGACGGTGACATTCGGGCCGCCGGCCTGGACCTGGCTGTTGTCGACCAGATCGCCCCCGCTGCCGCTCACGAAGAGCACTTCCTTGAGATCGGGATCGGCGCCGGTCAGGTTCCCGATGAGCGTGTCGTTGCCGCCGCCGGTGAAAATCTCGGCCCGTTCGACGCCGGTCATGTCGGTCGTCGCCTCGTCCGGCTGGCCCTGCTTCACGACGACCCTCGTCATGTCAGGCAAATCGCTGATCGTGGCGTCGATGTCGTCCAGTGTGGGCATGAAGTGCCGCGTCTGATCGGTGCCGCGCCCGCCGTCGATGAAATCGTTGCCGTCGCCGTCGTTCCAGACCATGAAATCATCGTCCGGACCGCCGAGGAGGATGTCGTTGCCGGGCTTGCCGTTCAACACGTCCGCACCCGAACCGCCGATCAGCGTGTCGGGGCCCGGACCTCCGATCAGCGTATCGTTTCCGGCGCCGCCTTCGATCTCGGATTCCCCCTGGCCGGCGAAGACCAGGTCGTTCCCGCGGTTACCGTCGAAATCGATGGACGTTCCCGGATCGGCGGATCCGGCATCCAGCGTGTCGTCGCCGTCGTTGCCGTCGGCGTCGATCGCGTTGATGTTCGCCGGCGAGATCGCCTGCGAACCCTGGTCGTCGGACAGTCCGATGAACATCGTGCCGCCGCCGCCGCCGAAGATGAAGAACTGCTCGGGTCCGTCGCTACCCTCGACGTCGAGGGTGTTGTCGCCGCCGTTGCCGTCGACGACGCGATCGCTCCCGTCGCCGTTGTTCCAGATCATCAGGTCGTCGTCGTCGCCGCCGAGGGCGTCGTCGCGGCCCGCGTTGCCCTCGAGCGTATCCATGCCCGCGTCGCCGAACAGCGTGTCGTCGCCGTCGCCGCCGTCGAGGCTGTCGTCGCCGTCACCGCCGTCGAGGCTGTCGTCGCCGTCGCCGCCGATGAGCGTGTCATCGCCGGTGCCGCCGGAGATCGTGCCGCCGCCGCCGCTCAGCCGGTTGCTGATGATCAGGTCGTTGCCTGCCCCGCCCTTCATGAGCGTATTGCCCTGAAGGGAGAGCCTGTTGTTGAACTCGAGCCTGTCGCCACCGTTGCCCGCGTCGACGTCGACGTCACCGCCGATCTCGACGCGGGTCTGGAACTCATGCGATCCTGTCACGTTCAGGGGTTTGAGCGTGATCAGGGCGTTCCCGGTCGTCGACGGATCGTCTGTGGAGAGCCAATGGTCGGCGCCGCTGCTCAGGTCAAACGTGCCCTGGCTGGCGGCGCCGGCATCGATGAACTCGAGACGCTGCCACGTCGTGCCCATGTCGTCGGACCGGAAGATGCCCCCCGGTTCGCCGGCGCCGTCGCGGGCGTAGGCAATGTAGAGCGTGCTCGCCGCGCCCGTGTCGTTGACCAGCGTGTCGCCGTCGCCCGTGCCGCCGCCGTCGAAGTTGAACTCGGGCGGGTCGGCCGGAATCGTTCCCGTGATCGTGAACGTGTCGGACAGGTACGACCCAAAGAAGCTCGCGTCGAGGGTCAAAGGGTACGTGCCGAGGTTGACGGCGTTCCGCTCGACCGTGTAGTCGGTCGGGTTGAACGTGACGGTGACGTTGTTCGCCGCGCCTTCGTTACCCTGGACCGTCAGGCCGGTGAATTCGAGGGCTCCGAGATCCGGGAATCCGTCCCGATCGACGCCGATCCCGTCGCGCGCCGGCGCAGGCATGCCGCTGGTGTTCGTGCCGGCGTCGATGGCCAGCGAGTCCACGGCGAGGAAGGGCGAGCCGTTGCCCGCGAACAGATCGTCGAGCACGGTGAACAGAACCGGGTTCGTGCCGGTCGGCCCATTGACGCCGTTGTCCTTGAAGCCGTTGAACGCGCCCGTGACGTTCGTGCCCGTGACCCCGTTGTCGAATCCAGCGACGAGGCTGTTCCAGAAGAACAGGTTCGCCATGGCGGCATCGATTCCGGTTTCCGTCGTGCCGGCTGGATTCAGCTCGTTCCATATCGTGTTGTTGACGGCCGTCAGGTCCGGCGTGCCCGATCCCGTCGCGCCGATCCCCCCGCCGTTGTTGACGATGACGCTGTTCAGGACGAGAACGTCCGGGTCGTCCTGTCCCGCGGTGTCCAGGCCGATCGCGCGGTTCGAGTCCCGGATGTCGTTCGCCATGAGGTTGACGACGTCGTGCTCGCCCGTCGCGACCGTGAGGCCGCTGGTGTCGACGTTCAGGCCGGTGTCCGCGTAGCGGAAGTACGAGTAGCGAGCCCCGGAGCCGGCCCGCTCGTCGGCCGCGCTACGGCGAATCTGCAGTTGGTATGGACTGAAGCCCGAGCCGGCGCCGGTCACGTCCACGGTGTAAGTGCCGACCTGGCCGGCCGTGCCGGGGACGGGCCACTGCATGCCCGGGTCGCGGCCGTTGTCGGGGACCTCGACCAGCGGCGTGACGCCGACGCCGGTCGGATTGTTGTCGTCGGCGCTGGCGATGATGTTGTTCTGGTCGTCGAACAATTCCAGGAACGGGTCGAGCCCGAAACCCGTGTCGTCGACGTCAATGAACAACGTGTCGCCCCCGATCGCCGAAAAGGTGAAACGGTCTCGATCGCCGGCATCCGCCAGGTGTCCGTTGATCAGGATGCCGTCGAACTGCGGGATGGCGAACGTGACGGCAGGATCGGCGACCGTGCCGAGCCGCTCGGGCACCACGTTGTTGGCGCCGGGATTGAAGTGGTTCTCGCGCTCGTGATGGCGGTCGACGTTGTTGCTGCCGAAGAGACCCCGGAAGGTGATGCCGCCCCAATCACCCGGGCCGGGCGTGGTCGCGTTGCCGTCGTTGTTGGTGTCGCCGCGCACGGCGTCGTCCTTGAGGCTGGTCGCCGCCACGCCGTCGAGCCCTACGATGCCGCCGGTCAGGCCGTCATCCTGGCCGGTGGCGGTGATCCCGCCCTGGGCGTCGGCCTGGATCACGAGATTCGGCAGGCCGAACAGCGATGTGCCGTCAGGGACGGTGATCTCGTCCGGGAGGACGTGCACGATGTCCGTGTCGTCCCAGACCGTCTCGGTGGCGACCATGCCGCCTCGAACGACCATGCCGTTGATGCCGTTGTTGTCGAGAAGGTTGTTTCGAATTGCCGGTCCGCGGTTGGTGGAGAGTTGTCTGATGAGCTGCCTCAGACCCCTCGTGACGGTCTCGGCGTATGGATCGGGGTTCGAGTCGGTCGTGAATGAATTCGGATCCGCACTGATTGCCGCTCCCTCGTTGTTGCGGAACTCGTTGTTGACGATGGTCGGCTGGGCGTTGTTGATGAACACGGTCGGGAACCCGTTGCCGTCACCGTGGTTCGAAATCGTCGAGTTGTCGATACGGGTCAGGAGGGCTCCGTCGATGTCGATGGCGGCAGGATTCGACGGGACCGTCGTGAACTGACCTCCGGCGTAGTCAACGATGACATGGTTCAGGCTGGCCTTCGACCCGTCACTGAAGTGCAGGCCGTCCCAGTCGCCGGAAACACCGGTCGTGGGGCCGTCGTTGTTGGTGTCTTCGGGCCCCGTGGCACCGCGTGCGTCGTCGTCCACCGAGGTGAATACGATTTCCTCGCCCGCGCGCCCTTCCGCGTTGAGCGTGGCGTTCTCGAAGTGCAGGCCCCCGTCGTCGAGCTTGACGTTCAGCCCGGGATCAAAGGTGACGGTAATGCTGTCGAAGGCGACCTCCTCGTCGATCACGTGCGTGATGTCGACGTCATCGAATCGCAAGGACAGGGTGGGGGTTCCGGTGACCCGGACGCCGTTGATGGAGTTGTTGGACGTCGCGTTGCCGAAAAACTGAGTGCTGCGGAAGACTCGTTCGAGGGCTTCCAGATTTGGCCCGCCTATTGCAAAGCTGTCCCAGTCGGCCTCGAACGCCGCGCCCGAGCTGTCCCTTACGGTGTTGTTCGTAATCGTCGGCTGGGCGCCGATCGACGTCACGGCGGTCGTGGCGTGGCTGGTCGTGGTGTGATTGAGATAGTTGATGAAGCGCAGGGTGTTCGTCGGGTCGAGACGTCCCGTCGCCTGGTCGATGTCGCCGCGGAAGGTGATGCCGCCCCAGTCGCCGGCGTTGGGATTCGGATTCGAAGAGAACAGTCCGATTTCCGCCGCGGGCGTGCCCAGCGCCTGGAATGTTGCACCGCTTCGATCCGTCGCACCGTCGCTGCCGACGACGATTTGGAACCCGGCGTCGAATTCGAAGACCGTGCCGGGATGTGCGGCGACGTGAGTGTCTTTCGGAACCAGCACGTCGCCCTGAATTGGGTAGCTGAAGTTATCCGACAACGTCGAGAGGTCGCTGTCGGGTCCGCCGTGGCCGGCGATGGCGATCGCCGATTCCGCCTGGGCGATGGCCATGGCGATGGCGGCCGCGATGCCGTCGACAGGGTCGGCCAGCGTGCCGGCCCCGCCGGGCGTCCCGGTGACGCCGTCGACGACGATCGTGTTGGCTGGCGTCGTGACGAACATGTAGAAGTCGTACACGCCGCCCGCCTCGCCGTTCTGGTCGCCGTCGAGCGGCAGGCCGTCGACGTCGAGCAGGGAGAAGAACTCGTCGGTCGAGGCATCGAAGGACAGCGTGTAGTCGCCGGTGCTGTTGCCGTCGGCGCCGGTGTTCGGTGTCGCCGGGTCGTACAGCCAGTTGCCGCTCGCGGTGACTCCCAGAGCGTAGTCACCCTCCGGAAGGGTGATGTCGAGCAGGGAGCCTCGATCGAACGTGTCGTCATTCTGGGCGAGGAGGTCATGCGTGCCGTCGGACCGTACCTCGAACAGTTTCACGAAGGGGTCGACGGCGCTTGCGGCATCCGCCAGGACGGTGACGGTCAACTGAATGTCTTCCTCCACGGTGAACTGGTAGAAATCGACGTCGTCCGTCGTAGAGATCGTTTCGGTCGCCTCGAACCGTACGTCCTCGCTGATCGGGCCGAGATCGAACGCGTTGCCGATCTCGGGATCGGAGAGCACCGGAACGTTCTGTCGCGGACCTGGAAGGGCCTGGTCCGTCCCTACGCGCAGTCGGTAGATCACCTGGTCGGCGGGGGTGAACTCGGCGAGGTCGTCATCGAAGGTCAGAGTGACTTTGTCCGTTTCGGCGTCGTAGATGGCGACGCTGGGCAGGAACATCGTGTCATCGTCCGTCGTCAGCGTCCGATTCGTATCGATGAGCTGATACAGGCCGGTGTCGCCCGCCGATTCGGGATCGAGATCGACGGTGTTGAGGTGCACCACGATCTGGTCCCGTTGCCGGGTGAGGGCGTTGCCGGGGTCGCGGCCGAACGGCATGGGCACCACGGCGTCGACGCGTGCGAAGGGCTCGACGACCATGACCTCCGCGGTGCCGATTCCGGCCGCTCCCTCGACGTCTGTCGCGCGGACGGTCACGGTCAACCTTTCGCCGGCGTCGGAATCGCGAGCCTCGAACACCGGCGGCCGCGCCGTCTCGTCGCCATTGTCGCTGTCCGCCTCGTTGAAGACGCCGTCGTCGTCGAGGTCGACCTCCACCGTGACGATCGGGTCCACGTCGACGATCGAGAGCGTCAGCGTCGCGCTGCCGCCTTCCTTGACCGTGTACGGGCCGCCGACGTTCACCGCCGGCGGCGCGTTGGCGATCGTGATGTCCGCGCCCACCGGATCCGACTGGGCGCCGTCGGGATCGGTGACCTTCAATTCGACGCGGAACGGACCGGGGCTCGGAAGTCCCGACGCGTCGAAGATCGGGTCTTCCAGCGTCTCGTCGCCGCGGGTGGCGTCGGCGCCCGTCTCGCCGAAGATGCCGTCGCCGTCCAGGTCCCACTGGTAAGTCAGACCCGCTTCGTCGACCGGGCTCGGATCGGTCCCCGATCCGTCGAGTTGGACCGTGCCGTTCTCAGGGACCTGGTGAGCGCCGCCCGGGTTGGCCGTCGGCGCCAGGTTGATGGCGGTGACGGTGAAGGTGTCAAGGCCCGTCTCCCCCGCGTTATCCTGCGCGGTGACGGTCACCGTGAACTCCCCGCTGTTCGGGAACGGATGCGAAGCGCGCACCTCGGCGGTCGTCGGCAGATCGGGGCCGCCCTGGCTGACGCCCGTGACGCTGACGGATTCGGGCGGGCTGCCGTCGCCCCAGTCGATCGTGACGAACTGGAAGATCTCGAGCGTGTCGAAGCCGGGATCCGAGACCATGGCGATCGGCGTCGGCAGGTTGAACGTGTCGCCCTCGTTGATCGCCGCCGGATCATCGATGGCCGTCACGGTGGGGGCGACGTTGCCGACGGTGAGCGTGAACGACGACTGGACGGGATTGCCGTCGTCGTCGCGCATCGTGACCGTGACGGGGTAGTCGCCGTGATCCGCGTAGGCATGCGTGCCCCGCACGGTTCCGGTCGTCGGTTGACCGGGCCCACCGGGCACTTCGACCACCGTGCCCACCTCGTCGACGACGGTGCCGTCGCCCCAGTCGATCGTCGCGGTGAAGTTCTCCATCGTGCCGGCGCCGGCGTTGTCGAACCCTGGGTCGGAGAAGGTGCCCACGTCGATCGTAAAGGTCCCGCCTTCGTTGACGCCGCCCAGGTTCTCCGTAACCAGATTGGGATCGACGTTGTCGACGGTGACCGTCAGCGTTTCCTGGTCGGAGCCGCCGTCGTCGTCGGTGACGGTGACGGTCACCGTGTACTGTCCGTCGTCGGCGTACACGTGATTGACGGCGAAGCTGAAGAGATCCAGATCGCCGGCTCCCGAGACCAACAACTCGTCCACGGGGAATTCGCTCGTGCCGTCCCCCCAGTCGATGAGGATCGAGAAGTCGTCGTTCGCGGCGTCGGTGAACGATCCCTGCAGCAGGATGGATTCGCCCTCGTCCGCGGTCTTGTTCGAGAAGGGGGCAAGGGCGGGATCGCGGTTGGCGATCGTCGCGGTCGTCGATTCCGTGTCGACGCCGCCGGCGCTGTCGTTGACACGGACGGTGATCGTGAAGTCGCCGTCGTCGTGGTAGACGTGGTTGATGGCGAGCGGGCTGGCCACGCCCGACAGGGAGGTGAAGGTCCCGTCGCCCCAGTCGATCAGGGCGTCGTGCGTATTGCCCGAATCGGGGTCGGTGAAGGTCCCGTTGAGCGTCACCATCTCGCCTTCGGACCCCGTCACGGCGTCAAGAGACAGCATCGGAGCCGTGTTGCCGGTGGCGCTGACGAACACGGTCCGGGGGACGGTGTCGCCGTCGCCGCTGTTGTCGGTGACGTTGACCGTAAGATCGAAGATGCCGCCGCTCGTGAAGGTGTGGCTTTGGGAGACGGGGCTGGTGGCCGGGTCGACGTTGTCGGACTGGTTGTCGCCCCAGAAAATGGTCGAAACGTGGGTGTCGTTGACGCCCGGGTCGGAAAAGGTGAAGTTCAGGTCGACCGGCACGTTCTGTTCGGCGACGAGGTCGTCGAACGGGTCGATGACCGGTGCCCCGTTGGAGACCGTCACGAGGAAGCTGTCGGTGTGGCTTCCGCCGTCGTCGTCGATGACCGTCACCTGCACGGTGAACTCGCCGTCGTCCGGATAAGCATGCGCGGCGTCGAGGCGTCCCCGGCTTCGAGGTTGGCCGCCCGGAAACGTGATGGGGGGCAGCATGGTGACCGTGGCGGGTTCGACGGTGCTGTCACCCCAGTCGACGCTGGCCGTGAAGGTCTCCTCGGTGCCGGCGGTCGGATTCGAGAAACCCCGGTCGGTGAATATGACGTCGGTGGCGCCGCCGCTGAGCGTGACGGTGTCTCCCTCGTCGACCGTCCGATTCGGGCCGGCGTCGACGATCGGTTCCGCGTTGTCCACGGTGATCGTCGTGCGGCCCATCATGCTGACCATGTCCGTGTTGTTGCTGATGTTGACGAAGATCTCGTACTCCCCGTTGTCGGCGTATTCGTACGTGCTGCTGTCGAAGGCGATCCGACCATCGCTTCCCTGGAAGATGGACGTGATCGGTCGGACCGTGCCGTCCCCGAAATCGATCGTGGCGGAAAACTGATCGGGCGCTCCCGGGTCCTCGATCGAGAACAGCACGAAGATGCCGTCGCCTTCCTCGACGTCACTCAGGTCGTTGGGAATCGCGTTGAGCACGTGCAGGTCGACGCTCTGATACTCGACGTCGAATCCGAAACCCACGGGCAGACCGACGAGATTGACGGCTTCGAAGCTGCCCGATGTCGCGCCAGGCAGGATGTCGTAGACGTCGCTTTCGACGAGCGTGACGCCCGGGGCCACCGTGACGTTCAATGTGCCGGCGAGCGTCGCGGTGCCGGTGACGTCGAGCTGGTCGTAGTCCACGCCGGGCGTCGTCGGAGGGCCGGCGATCTCGATGGCGAGCGTGCCGGCTGCGGTCTGGTCGTAGGTGCCGTTGACGGCGATACGTCCCGGCGACTGGCCGGGATCGACGGTCGCGGCATTCACCACGTCGCCGTTGATCGTGCCGTCGCCGCCGAGCGTGCCACCCTGGATGTCCACGGTGGCGGCGGTTAGCGTGCCGCCGATGAGCGTCGTGCTGCCCGCGGTCTGCGTGTAGTCGGTCGTTCCTGAGCCGAGGCTGAACGTGGCGCTCTCGATCGTCATGGCGCCCGCGTTGCTGAACGGGCCGAACAGGAACTGGGAGACGCTTCGCGTTGTGAAGTCGCCGGCTGCGGTGTTCTCGGCGAACGAGGTCAGCGCGTCTGAGAACAGCTCGTTCTGGATCCGTGCGCTCGCGCCGTCCAGCACGATCGTCGCGGCGTTGGTCACGACGCGCGCGCCGGTGAAGCGCAGTGTTCCGACGATCAGGAACGTGCCGCCGGTCAGCGTGTCGGTCGCGTCGTCGAAGTTCGAAAGGGCGTTGAAGACCATCGCCCCGGACTGGATGTCGACGACGCCCTGGTTGTCGAAGGGCACTTCGAAGGTCGTGTTGGAGAAACCGGAGATCTTGCTGACCGTTCCGACGTTGTTCCACGTGCCGGGCGTCGCCGGCGTCTGATCACGGATCGTGATGAAGTCGCCGATCGTGACCGTGCGGCCCGCCAGGTTATTGACGACGGCCCCGTTGCTCAGGCGAAGCTCGCCGCTGTTGAACGCGGTGTCGGAATCGAGATCGAGCACCCGGCCGTCGAGGTCGAGGAGGCCGAACTGAATCGTCAGGCCGCCGTTGACGACGGTGCGCCCGGTGGTTTGATCGCCGTCGGTGTCCGCCATGACGCCGCCTGTCCACTCCAGCGCCCCGTCGGTCGTGAGCGTCCCGTTGCCCTCGACGCGTCCGCCCTGGACCTTCAGGAGCATCGGTAGCGCGAGGTCGTCATTGACGTTCATCGTGCCGTTGTTGATGCGCACGGTGCCCGTGCCGGTGATCGACGTGCCCGTGTCGAGATCGTAGGTGGCGCCGTTGCCGGTGAGCAAGAGGGTCGTGGCTGTGGGGAGGTCCCACGTCCCGGTGCTCGTGACGTCGCCGCGGAACCCGAGCGTCGTGCCGGAATTCTGGACGGTCACGCTGTTCGCGTTGACGAAGTCGGTTTCGATCGTCGCCTGGCCGAACGTGCCGGTCATGGTCACGGCGCCGAGGTTGTTGAACGTGTCCGCACCGGCGATTCCATCGAGATCGTCGAGGTTCAGCGCTGCCTGGATGTCGAAGGTGCGCGTCGCGAGGTTGTTGATCACGCCGTCGCCGGTGACCTGGAGGGTGCCCGCAGACCAGACCGTGTCCGATTCGAGGTCGAGCGTGCGCCCGTCGAGGGTCTTCGTGCTGAACTGGAGGTCGGCGCCACCGTTGACGATCGTCTTCCCGAGGCCGGGGGTGCCCGACATCGTGCCGCTGCGCCACGTGAACGGCCCGTCGAGAGTGAGATCGGCGTCGCCCTGGACGTTGCCCGACATTTCGAAGGGGGCTGCGATCGTGACGGCGGCGGTGACGTCGAGGCTGCCGGAAGTGGTCTTGAACAGTCCGGGGCCCGTGATGGCGGTCCCCGTCGACAACTCATGCGCGCCCGTCGCGAACTCCAGGATCGCACCGTCCGCGATCTGCCACGCGCCGCTGGTGGTCGAGTTGCCGATGACGCGCAGCGTCCCCGCGTCGACGCGCACCGTCTCGCTGCTCGTGTTGGCGAAGTCAGGTTCGATCGTGACGGTGCCGGTCGAGCTCTTGACGACGGTGCCTGCGTTGTTGAACGTGCCGATCTGGCCGAACGGCAGGTCGATCGTCAGGTTCGCGTCGATGTTGAACGTGCTCCCCGAGAGGTTGTTCACCGTGCCGCCGCCGGTGATCGCGAGCGTGCCCTGGGTCCACGTCGTGTCCGAATCGAGGTCGACGGTGCCGCCGTTGACGGTTCGGGTGCTGAAGCCGTTGAGCGTGAGGCCGCCCTCCAGGCGCAGGTTGCCCGCACCGGTCACGGATGACGTCGTCCAACTCGTCGGGCCGGTGACCGTGAGCGTCCCATCGGCCTGGATCGTGCCGCCGTCCATTTCGAACGAGGTCCCCATCGCCACCGAGTCAGTGACCACCATGGTGCCGTTGAGCAACTCCGTCACGCCCGTGCCGGTGAAGGTCGTGCCGGATCCGAAGTTGAAGCTCCTTGCCGTCCGATTGATCTTCAGCGTGGTATTGACCTGCCACGCGCCGGCGCTCTCGCTGCCCCCGTTGAGCGTCATGACGCCGGTGTCGACCGTCACGCTGCCGCTCGCCTTGTTGTCGAGGATGGCCTCGAAGGTCATGGTCCCGGTGCCGGCCGAACGCTGGACGGTGCCGAAATTGTTGAATGTCTCGGTGTTCGTGGCGCCCGAGGGAATGTCGAGGGTCAGGTTGCCCTGAATGTCGAAGATGCGCGTCGCCTGGTTGTCGATGTCGGCCCCGCCGGTGAGCTGCCAGGTGCCGGCGGTCCACGTCGTGTCGGAATCGAGTGTCAACGGGCGACCGTTGAGGACCTTCGTGCTGCCCGAGGCGGTCAGGCCGCCGTTGATCGTCGTCGATCCGGTGCCGGCGATCGTTCCGGCCGTCCACGCCAGCGGACCGTCGAACACGATGGGGCCGTCGCCGGTGAGGGTGCCGCCGCTGACCGTGAACATGCCGTTGGCGTCGAGCACCGCCGGGTCGTGAACGGTCATGGTGCCGCCGGTCTGCTGGAAGAGGCCGTCGATCGTCGTGTTGCCGTCGACGTTCAGCGTGCCGCTGTTGTGCCTCGCCGTTCCGGTTCCGGCGATCACGGTTCCGGCGCCCCACGAGTGCGTCGCGCTGCTCCATTGCAGGAGCGCCGGACTGTCGATCTGCCAGCGCCCGACGCTGGTCGTGTTGCCGGTGAAGTTGAGCGTACCGACGCTGGTAGTGACCGTTTCGCTGCTGTGGTTGTTGAAGGCGACCTCGACCGTGCTCGTGCTCGTGCCGCCGGTCCGGGTGAAGGTCCCGAAGTTGTTGAACGTCTCGGTGCCGGTGGTGCCGTTGGGGTCGTCGAGGGTCAGATTGGCCGTCAGCTCGAACGTCCGCGTTGCAAGGTTGTTGACGACCGCGCCGTTCTGGAGGCGGAAGACGCCGGCGGACCACTGGGTGTTCGAGTCGAGATCGGCGGTGCGCCCGTCGAGGATCTTCGTGCCGGACGTGCTGAGTTGGAGGCCGCCGGCGATGAGCAGGGCGCCGCCGCCGGCGATGGTTCCCCCGCCCCAGTTGAACACGCCGTTCGTCGTCAGGTCCCCGTCACCCTGGATGATGCCGCCGGTCTGGGCGAGGTTCGCCTCGACGGCCAGCGCCGCGTTGAGGTTGAAGAAACCGCGGGTCAGGCGGAACTCGCCGGCGCC
>NYZC01000341.1 GCA_002686995.1 Phycisphaeraceae bacterium
ACGCCCTGAACGCGCCCTGAACACGCCCTGAACGCGCCCTGAACACGCCCTGAACACGCCCTGAACACGCGGATCCGCCGCGCGACGGACGCCCCGGCGGAGTCTCCCCAACTGTGATAGCATTAGGGGTCCGCCGCAGTGCTGCGGCCTGGAGGACCGCGTTGATGTCGACGACCCAGAAGCTCTACGACCTGTTCATGCTCGACGGGCGCGTCCGTGCGATCGAGTCCCGGCTCGACGCCGCCCGCCGCCGGCTGGAGATCCAGGAGTCGAAGCTGAGCCAGGCCGAGCAGCAGCACACGGAGATGGAGGACCAGCTCAAGCACGTCCAGGCCCGCGCGTCGGACCTCGAGAAGCAGTCCGACGAGTACGAGCAGCGGATCAATGAACACCGCGAGCAGATGAACGCCGTCACGAACAACAAGCAGTACTCGGCACTGCTGATCGAGGTGAACACGTTCAAGGTCGAGAAGGACAAGCTCGAGGAGGAAGCGCTCGAGCAGCTCGGCCAGATCGACGTGCTCAAGGAGGAGCTGTCGCAGATCGACGAGCGGGTCGAGGATCAGAAGAAGATCGTAAGCGTCGCATCCAGCGAAATGGAGCAGTGCAAGGTCGAGGTCGCCGATCATCTGCAGGCGCTGACCGAGCAGCGCACGAGCGCCGAGAAGGACCTGCCCGCGAGCGTGATCGACATCTTCCGTCGCGTGTCGAAGGTTCACGAGGGCGAGGCGGTGGCGACCGTCGTCGAGGAAAACCGGCGCACGATGGAGTACTCGTGCGGCGGGTGCTACCTGAGCATTCCCGTCGAGCGCGTCAACGGCCTCATGTCGACCGACGACGTGGTGCTGTGCCCCAATTGCGGGCGCATGCTGATCATCGATCAGGATCTGAAGACCGCGATCGCGAAGTGATCATCGTTCGGCCCGACGCCCATCCGCGGCGGCACCCGATCACCTGCCGCGCAACCCGTACATCGACCACAATCCCGCCGGCACCATCACCGCGATCTGCACCGCGCGGTCGATGAGCACGGCGGTCATCGCCTGCTCGGACGCCATCGACGCGGTCGCGCCGAGCAGAAGCGCCACGGTCCACTCGCGCACGCCCAGGCCGTTCGGCGTGAGCCCCCACATGCCGACAAGCATGGCCGCGGCCGAAGCCATCACGACGTCGCCGATCGGCGGCGCGACGCCGATCACCCGCATCGCCATCCAGAGGCGGAGCGCGTCGACCAGGAGATCGGCCGTCTTGAGCGGCAGCCATGACCATCCTCCGACGACGCGCCGGCGCAGCGCGCGTCGGGCGATCGGTCCGGTCAGCGCCGACGATGCGACGAGCAATAGTGCCGCGACGGGCACGACGACCGCGCCGAGCGATGGTGTCAGCAGCGCCGCCCCGCCGAGCACGACGTAGACCACGACGCCGCTGATCATGACCAGCAGCCAGATCACCATTGATTGGCGCACCGGCAGGCCGTGCCGTGCCTTCAGGTAGACCGCGCGCCCGAAAAGCCCAGGGCGCAGCGGCAGGTAGTTGAGCAGGTTGCTCGCGGCGATGAGCCGGGTCATTCGCACCGGTCCGACGGACGGCGCGGCGTCGAATCCGAGCGTGACGACCCAGAACAGCGCGCCCGTGAAGGCCAGGTTGAGCAGCATCGCGGCGGCCATCGCCGCGACCGGCCAGGCCGGCGCGCCGCGCAGCACACCAAGGTCAAGCCGCGTCACGGCATGCCACACGGCGAGGCCCACGAGTGCCAGACCGGCGGCCGCGCCCAGCAGACGAGCCATCGAACGGGCACCATCACGGCCCAACGGCGGTCCCTTCAGACGGAAAGCGAAACGAGAGCCTGCTACAATACCGCACACCGTTACCGCGAGTTCTCACGCCGGAAGTGAACGTCGCAGGAGCGATCCCATGTCCGATAACCCCAAGCCTTTCGACTGGAACGACGGTCGCGTGCTTGTCGTGCTCGCAGTCATCACCTGGCTGCTGGCCCTGCTGTTCTCCAACGTCGCGGCCAGCCCCACGAGCACCGTCGCCGACGATCCCGGCGCGGTCCAGACCGGCGTGGTCGTCACGACGACGCTGAACCATCTCTGCCGAATCGCCGCCGCCGTGCTGTTCAGCATCGGCATCATTCGTTGGGCGATCCGGCCGCACCAGCAGGAGATGGCCGAGCGCCAGCAGCGGCTCGAGCACGCGGTCGGCGTGGTCGCCGAGAACCTGCTCATCAGCGAGACCGCCAAGCGCATCGCCTTCCGTGATCTCGACCGGCACGTGATCCAGGACGAGGTGCGCGAGAGGATCGACGCCGGCGACTTCGACGCGGCAAGCCACATGCTGGAGGACGCGATCAAGGCGTTCGACAGCCTCGAGGCCGAACGGCTGCGGTCCGAGATCGAACGGGCGCGCGACGATCGATACCAGAAGTCGATCGGCGCGGACCTTTCGGCGCTGGACGCGCTGATGGAGCAGCACCAGTGGGACCGCGCCCTCGCCGAGGCCGAGCGCATCCAGAGGGAGTTCGCCGACACCCCGCGCGTCGCCGGTCTCGTCGAGAAGGTGCACCAGGCGCGCGAATCGTACAAGCTCCAGCTCGAACGCCAGTTCCTCGACGCCGCCCAGCGCGACGAGGTCGATCACGCCATGGACCTGATGAAGGAGCTTGACCGCTACCTCACCGAGGAGGAGGCGGAACCCTTCCGCGAGGCGGCGCGCGGCGTCGTCACGAAGAAGCGCGAGAACCTTGCCGTCCAGTTCAAGATCGCCGTCCACGACAAGGAATGGGCGATGGCCGTCCGCATCGGCGAGCAGATCATCAACGAGTTTGCCAACACCAAGATGGCCCAGGAAGTGCGCAACAGCATCGACATCCTCCGCCAGCGCGCGGAAGCCACGGTCTGATCATTAAGCTGTTAGTCATTAATCATTAAGCCAATTGTTGTTTGTCATTTCGGACTCGGTAACCGGCGCGCGTCCAAATTGACAAATAACGATTGGCTTAATGATTTAATGACTAATAGCTTGATCCCACTCAATTCCACTCAACGTCGCTCTCCCCACCCGGTGTCGCGAAGGTACTCACGGGTGCGACGCGCAATCGGCAGCGGCTTGTCGAAAGGCGCGGGGTACATGTCCTGCTCGACGATGGCGAACCCCTCGTAGTCGATCTCACCGAGCACGGCGCGAAACGCGTCGAAGTCCACGACCCCTTCCTGCGGCTCCACGAACACACCGTCGGCCACGGCCGTGGCGAACGGCGTGCCGCGCAGATTCACGTCGTCACGGAGCTTCCCATCGACGCTCTTGAGGTGCAGGTATGGGATGCGCTCGTGATGATGCCGCATCAGGTCGGCTGAATCGCCGTGGCGGTACGCGTAGTGGCCGGTGTCCAGGCACAGGTTCACGACCTCCGGATCCGTGTCGCGCAGGAAACGCTCGATGTCCCCCGGATGCTCCACGTGTGTTTCGGCATGATGATGGAAGGCGCCGACCATGCCGTAGTCGTCGCGGACGATCCGGCAGATGCGATCCGTCGTCGCGATCAGCCGATCCCAGGCCGCGTCGTCGAGCCTGCTTTGCCGCGTCGGTTCGCCCGTCCAGAGATCGGAGTACGTGTCGTCGATGATCACGAGGTACCGCGCGTCGAGCTTCTGCAGCAACTCCGCCGACGCCCGTGCCCACTGTTCCGTCTCCGGCCATGCCGCTTCGTCCTCGAGGTGCGTCATCATGAACGTCCCCGACACGCGCAGGTCGCGTGCGTCCAGCTCGCGCCGCAGCGTGTCGACGTCCTCGGGCAGGTAGCCGCGCGGCCCCAGCTCGGTCCACGCGTATCCGGCCTCGGCCACCTCGTCCAGGTACCGATGCCACGGCGTCTGCTTTGGATCGTCACCGAACCAGACCCCCCAGGAATCGGGGCCGCTTCCAATCCTGATGTCCATGTTCGGGGCTCCTTCGAAGCGCGTCATGACATCTTACCGGTGGCGCGCGGGATCCGACGGGCTCATTGCGTCCCTCCCCGACATCTTCATAATGATCGGGAACGAAACCGGGCAGACCGAGCCGGGCCGTCTCGGCCCGGAGGGCGTTGCCGAATCGGAGATCAATCATGCGACGAAGTCATGCGGGTTGGATCGTAGCGACGACCATCGTCGGATTGTGGGCGGCGCAGTGGCTGTCGGCCCAGCCGGAGGCGTCTTCATCGACTGGCTGGACGCGCGGCAAGGGCTGGGGATGGATCTGGGGCGCGGACGACGAGGTCGGCGCGCTCAACGCCATGACCCCGGACACGGTCAGCGCGGCGCTGAGCCTCGCGCGCTCCGGCAGGATCTACGACCTCGGCGTCCCCTACGACCGCACGAGCTTCAAGTGGCCCGGCCACAGCCCGGGCGAGATCCTCACTTTCCGGTCACCCGAGGGCGTCAAGCGGCAGAAGGACCTGCCGCAACTGGCCAATCCGGCCGGCACCGCGTGGCACAGCTGCGCGCTGTTCATCAACGACAACGTAGCGACGCAGATCGACGGCCTCGCCCACGCGACGACCGGCGCCGACAACCACTGGTACAACGGATTCAAGGAGGAGGACTGGGGCGGCGACTGGGGTCCGCGCAAATGCGACGCCAACAGCATTCCCCCCGTCGTCACGCGCGGCGTCCTGATCGACATGGCCGGCTACAAGGGCGTCGATGCGCTCGAGTCCAACTACAGCATCACCGTGGCGGACGTGAAGGGCGCACTGCAGAAGCAGGGCGTCGCGCTGAAGGTCGGTGACACGGTCCTGGTTCGAACGGGCACGCTGCGCTACTGGAAAGAGTCAGGCGCCGACCACGCGAAGATCAAGGAGCACGACAGCGCCGGCATGTCGTTCGACGCGACGAAGTACCTGATCGAGCAGGGTGGCGCGATCATGGTCGGCAGCGACACCTCCGGCTACGAAAGCTGGCCAACGCCGGACGGATCGCGCAGCTTCATGCCGGGCCACGACTACCTGCTCATCGAGCAGGGCGTGCACATCGGAGAGTTCCACTACCTCGAGGATCTCGCCCGCGACGGCGTGTACGAGTTCTGCTACATCGCGCTCGTCAACCGCATTCGCGGTACGACGGCGGGTTTCTGCATGAGGCCGATCGCAATTCGATGAGCGCGCCGCGGAGCAAGCCCCCCCTTTCTAAGGGGGGGTTGGGGGGGTGTCGCATTGTCCGGACCTGGCATCACGATCGGTTGCGGGCTTCAGCCCGCGCGGTCGCTTCTCGCGGCCATTCCCGCCGCGGCCATGGGATTTCCCCCACACGGAACGGGAGGTCAGCGGCGGTCGGCAGTCACCGGCACGCCGAACTCCTCCTGCCGGGCGAGATCCCGGCGCACGGCGACGAACGGGTAGCAGCGCCGCTGGTAGCGTTTCTCGATGCCCAGCGCATGGGTCCGGGCCAGCAGCTCACAGAAGGCCCAGTCCTCGTTGCCGTGCAGCTCACCGATGAACGCCTGCGCCGAGCGACGCACGGGCTCGGGAATCGAACGGAGAATCGGCCACTCCGACCCCTCCGTGTCGATCTTGAAGACATCCACCCGATCGACGCCGGCGTGCGCCATCGCGTCGGCCACCGTACCCAGCGGCAGCATCATCCGGCGCGAAGGGTCGCCGCCCTCGTCACGGAACGTGCCGCCGGCAAAGCTTCGGACCTCGTCCGACATGCGATAGGGAAACAGCCCCGCGACGTCGGACAGCCCGTACGGCACGACGTGCACCCGGTCGCCGGCCAGCCGCGCGTTCGCCTCGAGCAGGCGCACGTTCTCCGAAAGCGGCTCGAAGCACCAGATCTCCGCATCGGGGTACATCGCGGCGAAGTAGATCGCGGTGACGCCGATGTTGGCGCCGACGTCGAAGATGATCTGCGGCTCGACCTCCGGCGGCAGCCGGTATTCGCCGTCGTCCTGAAGGATCATCCTGACCAGATCGATGTCGGTCGTGTCGCGCCGCACGCGGACGCGCACCGTCCGACCGGCGAACCGCACCCGCAGCTCGTCGATCGGCGACGTCCGCGCGGACGCCCCGGGCTCGACGACGCGCACGGTGCTGATGCGCGTCCGGTTGCGCAGCCGGTCCAGGCCGCGGCGCAGACGCGTCGAGCGCGAAGAGTTCATCAGGGTCGTGACGACGTTTGAAAGTGGCATCGCCGGAACCGATCACCAGGGGCCGGATGATCGCGGCCGGCCCACCGACTTGATCGGTTGCAGCGATCGTGCGGTTGAGCGCGGTGGTAGCGATCGTGACGATTGAGGCGTTATGGGACCGCGCGGGCCGATGAATCCGGGTTGGACGCACGCGAGGCGATCGACGCTCGCGCTCGGAGCGTCGTCGTCGCCGACCCCTCCCGCAACGGTGATGGCTTCCTGGTCGATCGCACGGCGTCAGCGTTGGACGAGCGCGGCGGCCCGATCGAGCTCCGCGTTGCCGCCGCCGGATCGAAGGTAGTCCTGCGCCAAGTTGAGCAGCGCCTCGATGTTCGTCGTGCTCGCGTCGTCGAGATCATCGAACGCCTTGTCGAGCCGTGTATCGAGACGGACGTACTGATCCGGAACGATCAGCTGCCGCGCAATGTAATGGGTCGCGTCGGCGGCGCCGTCCATCAGCACGCTGATCACGGGAATCGCCCACTCGACCGCGCCCCACTCCTGGGCCTGCTTCATCGTGATCGGCCGCGTGCTCTCGCCCGTGCCGAACGAGGCCACGACGAAGCGGCTGAGCGGAATCGCGCCGCGGCCGCGGTTCAGCTTGACGCCCTCGGCGATCGCGCACCCGGCCGGGTTGTTGGCGACGACGCCACCGTCGATCAGCGGCGCGTTGGCTCCGAGCATGTCGGTCACGTGCGCCGGGAAGAACGTCGGCGCCGAACACGACGCCTTCGCCGCTTCCCACAACGGCACGCGCGCATGCTCCGGCTTCCATGACTTCAGCACGACCGCCTGCCGCGTGATCGTGTTGTAGGTCGTGATCAGCAGGCGCGGGGACGTATCGAGATCCCCGAGCGTCGTGTCGCGAAGCGTGCGGCGCAGCGCCGACTCGAGTCCGTCGTCCGAGTACTTGGGCGCGCTGATGCCCTGGCTGAACGTGCGGCCGAGCCGGTCCCAGAGTCGGCCCGCCGTCGAGGGAAAGATCTCGCGGCCGCGCGTCCGGTACAGATCGACGATGCTCGCCGCCGGCTCCCGCCTCGACAGCGCGCTGCCGAGGATGGCGCCGGTCGACGTGCCGGCGATCAGGTCGAAGCAGTCGGCCGCGGGTGTCCCGAGGCGCTTCTCGAGCTGCATGAGCCACCACGCGGTCATGACCCCGCGGATGCCGCCGCCGTCGAGGCTGAGAATGCGAAACAGCCGCCGCCTGCCGCTCTCGCGCTTCGATCGTTTCTTCTTGTTCGTTTTCTTGTTGCGCTTCTTCGCCATGGTTGATCCGTCCGCGCGGCCGGTCTCACCCGCCGGGTGGATCTGCATCCGGCAGCAGGGTGCGCAGGTTGTCGGCGATCGCCCGGCCGCCGTCGATCTGCTCCATCTCGTCGAGCAGTGCGTCGATCTCGTGCTTTTTCTCTCGTGCGAGGTCCTCGCGCAGCAGCGCGTCCTTCGCCTTCCACCACTCGTGGTAGGCGTCAAGCTCGTACCAGATCAGCGAAATCGTCAGCGCGTCGGAGATCCCGTCCAGGCCGCGGGCCGCGCCGAGCATCGAGGTCGCCGAGCGATCACCGGTGAGCAGCATGGCGCGGATCGCCCCTGCCGCCTCGACGCGCTCGTCCCCGGACATCCCCGAAGCCTCCGCGGCCAGGTCGCGCGCCTCGTCGATCTTGATCATGCCGGGCAGGGCGCGGGCCATGATCCGGTCTCGCGGCTCGCCTTCCGCCGTCGACGCCTCTTCGGCGCGGTTCGCCGCGTCGCGCGCTTCCTTGTACCGGTCCAGCCGCCACAGGCACAGCGCGCGCAGCAGGCGCGCCGTCGAGACGAGCCGGTCCTGCGCGAGCTTCGGCTCGCTCAGGCCGTCCAGCACGTCGAGGCATGCCGCGTAGTATCCCCGGCTCGAGTCGGGCGACGCGGGCAGCACGGGCGCCCGCTCCGGATCGACCTGCATGTTCCAGCGCTCTACCGTGCCGGCGTTCTCGATTTCGACGCCCCTGTTGTACAGGTCCTGCGCGCGGCGCAGCGCCGCGGGACCCTGGCACCCGGCCAGCATCAGCGCCGCGATGACCAAGACAAGTTTCAGAGCGACTCGTGCTGCCATGTCCATTACTCCGCCGGTGTCGTCAGGGCGGCGAGAAGCTCGGCCTCCAGCGACGTCATGTCGACGGCTTCACCGTCGATCACCGACTGGACCGTGCCCGCCAGGCTCGATCGGAGGGTGCGCAGCGACTGCTCGTCCAACTCCGATTCGACGAGCGATTCGAGGCCGATCTCGACGATCGCAACGATCGACTCGTTGCGCAGCAGCTGCCACGACGCCGCGCTCTCCGCCGGCGCCTTGAACAGCTCGCTGATGATCGCGTCGATCGCGGCCGAGATGAGGTTCCTGCCGTTCGGAAGCTTCTCGAGGAACTTCTGCCGCAGTGAGACGGCACGGATCGACGCCACGAGAATGTCGGAAGCGACCGACAGGCTGAGGCGTTCGTCGGCGCGCCGTCGCAGCACGCCCAGCGTCGCATCGAGCGCCACCCGCAGGTTCTCGTCCGCGTCCTCGGCCAGCGCCAGAAGCCACCCTGGATTGCCGGCCAGCTCGTCGACGACGGCGTCGACGACCGTAAGCAGATCCCCACGCGCGAACTGCGGTTTCCACTTGGCGTTGGCACGCGGCTTTTTCGTCAGGATTTCGAGCGTCACCCGCGCCGCCGTCAGCAGGAGGTGGTTCTCCGGCTTCAGGTCCGGCCAGATCAGCTCGAGGTGCTCACCCGAACGTGAAAGTACGATCCGCGCGACCTCCGGCGCGACGCCGAGCGCCACGACGCGATCCATCGCCGAAAGATCCCGGGCGATTGCCGAGATCAGGGCCTCGACGCCCTCGTGGTCGGTGTCGACGATCAGCTCGGGATGATCCGCGACGACCTCCAGCGCGCTGGAGATCAGCCGGTCCAGGCCTTCGCGCGAGAACAGCGCCTGCGGATCCAGCCCCGAGTCGGAAGCCACGAGGTCGAGCGCCGCGATACCCACCCGCGAGACCAGCGCACCCTGGGCGTCATCGCGCACGCCGAGAAAGACCGACGGCCGCTCCAGGACGTGACGGCCCGCCGACCGCAGCACGCTCCGGAACACCAGCGCGCCCCACGATTCGATGGCGTCGACCTCGTCGGTCGTCCCGGCCTCGGCGAGTCGGCGTGCGATGTCCGATCCGAGCGCGGTCGTCGTGACGCGGACCAGCTCCTGCACGTTCGCGTCGCTCGACACGAGCTCGGGCTGCTCGCCGATCGTCTCGAGCGCCGCGATCAGTAGTCCGCCCACCAGGGCGGAGAGCGGATCTTCGTCGAGCGCGATCTGCTCGAAATCGAGGTCGTTCACGGCCTCGACGAACGACTTGAGCACCTTCTGGTGCCGACTGCCCGCGCTGATCGCGCCGGGCACCGTGGCGAAGTACTCGATACCGACCTCGACGACCGCACCCAGCACCCGGCGCAGCGGCTTCGGCCGGTTCGGATCGGCACGGTCCCACTGCTCGAAGCGGAACATCGCCAGCAGGACGTCGGGCTCGATCTGCAGTCCCGTCGTGACCTGGACGTCGGCGCCCTGCTTCTCCGCGAGGTAGATGCTTCGGTAGTAAAGGAAGAGGTCGAGGTAACGGTCGTGCGGGACATCGCCCGAAGCGCCGAGCGCGCGGTCGACGGCCTTGTCGTGGAGGTCGGACAGCTCGTCGTCGTCAGGGATGTACTCGGCACCCTCGTCGCTGAAGAACGTCCTGGCCTGCAGCACGCTCAGCTCGAAGCCGGCGCGGGGCACGGGAAGCCGGATCGCGCGCAACTTCGTCTGCTCCACGAACGCGCGGCGCGCCGCCTGTCCGAGCCGCACGCCGGCACGAATCGCGTACATGGCAAGCTCGACGGTCCCGACGGCCATGGCGTGTTCCCGGGCACTCCAGGTGGCGTGAATCCCTCAACCGGACAGAATGGATCCTGAACGGACCGATCATTTCACTGCGGTGAAAGTACCGACCTCGAGGTCGATGTCAACTGTCAGCGCTGCGCCGCCACGAACCGGATCCGACCGAAGCGCTGCGGATTGTGGAAGCCTCCGCCGCACACGGACCAGTTCGTGAATTCGACCTTGTCGCTGCCGGCCCTGCGATTGCGGCAGACGTTCAGCCGCCAGATCTCTCCCTCTTTAACCGGGCCGCCCGAGAACGGCTGCCAGGGGATGGCGATCTCCGCGACCCAGCGCTCGTTCGCGTGAAGCGCGACGCGCGCGCTCGTGTCCCCGCGCCAGGACGCCGTGTCGCCGCTCTTACCGGTGCGATCGAGCGCCAGCTCGAACACGCTGCCCAGCGTGTTGTAACCGAGCTGGTAATACCGGCCGCCAACCGGCTCCTTCGAAACGAACAGCTCGATCGAATCGTCGGCCAGCACGGCGGGACCGCGCCCCGCCATCTGCGCCACGATGCGCTCGGTGAAACGCTCCGTGCATTCCACCAGCAGGTAGAGCCTGTCACGATCGGCGACGGCCTTGAATCGCGATGCCGCCGGCGCGCCTGCGTTCATGTTGGTCCGCTCGATGCGCTGCCAGGCAACATGCCGCCACACGGCGTCATCGCCGCGCCCGTCCAGCCGCGGCGCGGCGCCGATCGGCACGTCGAGTTCCGGAATCGGCGGCAGGTTCGCCAGGCCCGATCCCGCGAATTGCCTGCGGTTGTTTCTGAGCAGCTGAAGCACCCCACGATCGAGCAGATCGACGCGCTGCGCGTAGACGCTGCCGACGGGCGCTGCACGCTTTGCCGCCTTCAGCAGCGCCTCCGCCCGGTTCATGAATGCCCTAGTGCCCAGGTGCTCCCACCACACGCGCGCGTTCGACGACCCGTACTGGTGCGGAAACGCGCCCGATGCGGCACGCGCTTCGGGATCGCTCCACCGCTGCTCGAGCGCCGCGACGAAAGCGAGGACCTGCCTCGCGGCCGGGCCGTAGAACTTCTCGTAGTACTCGCTCAGCAGCGCCTCGACGTCGAGCGACGGGTCGTCGTAGATCTTCAATCGAAAGTAGAGCCGGAAGTGGTCCATGACCGGGTGCGACCAGACGAGACCGTTGCGCGCGCCGTCCTTCATCACCGCGTCCAGATGAAGCTGCATGTAGCCGCCCCGGAACGCGGCAAGCCCCGTGAGATATTTCGCGTCGCGAGCATTGATTCGCGGGATCACCGGCGTGAAGGGGTTCGAATCCACCCACGGGTGAATCAGGTACTCCCACGTAAAGAGCGTCTGCGCTCCGCAGTCCTCGAGGAACGAACGAATCTGCGCGTAGTCGTTACGGTGATACGCCGCGTGCCAGTACCGGTAGGGCATGCGGCAGATCATCACGCCGACGTTCGGCTCGAAGCGGATGTCCTGCGGCGGCACCGTGTAGTCCGAGTAGGCGAGACCGATGAGCGCGGCGCGCGGATGGGTCCTGGTGATCGCCCGTCCGAGCCGATTGACGTACGTCCAGAAATAGTTCGACAGGCTCGCCTCGTCACCCGCCTCCGGACGATACTGAGCGACACAAGGCGCGCACCGGCACCACGAGCCGTTGTCGTTGAGGCAGATCCCGAAGTACGCGCCGCTCGCCGACCAGTAGGCGCCCTGGAACGGCTCCGGCTTCCCGTCGTAATAGTCGCGGATGATCTGCAGGTTCGCCTGGAACAGCCCCTCCTGGCTCAGGCAAGGGTTGGTCTGGAACTGGTAGTCCAGCTTCTGCATCTTCTCCCAGCTCTTGGTGCTGAACCATTCGGGATGCTTCGCGCCGAAGGCGCGATCCCAGTTCACGAACGAATGGTTCACCTGCAGACGCGGGCCACCCCAGTTCTTGTTCCGAATCCAGTAGAGCACGCCGCTGCGCAGGTCGTAGTGCTCGTCGTGCTGCCAGTCGACCGCCTTGTAGTCGTCGTAGCAGAGGTTCCGGTTGACGGCATACGGATGCGTCGCCCGGTAGGGCGCCTTGACGGCGCGGCGCAGCTTCATCGGCTCGATCGCGATCGTCCGTTGCTCGGGAATGACCTCGCCGATCTCGGTGGGCAGGTACCAGCGGACGCCGAGCACGCGCTCGAGAAACGTGTGCGCCGCGTGGCAGGTGCCCAGCGGTGCCTGCGTCAGCGCGTGGTATCGGCACAGGACGGAAAGGTCCGACTCGTAATCGACCTCCTCGTGGTCGCCGGTATCCCGGCCGATGAGCACGAGCCGCGACGGCGCAGCGTCCACGAGAAACTCGCTGTGCGCGAAATCCTCGCCGCGGTACCCCAGTGCCCCGGATCGATCGGTATCGCCGACCAGGATGAGGGCCCCGCGCGTCTTCTGCCCCTCCCGAACGATGGGCACCGTCGCACCACTCATCATGCGCAGGTGGTACTGCAGATCGAATGCGGCAAGCTGGGCCGACGTCGTCGGCTTCTTCCCGAGCACGATGGTGGCGAGCGGGTGGCCGTCGCGCACGAGGACGAGCCGCCTCGCCTCGCTCCGGGCGTCCACTGCGGACACGAGCGAGACGACGATGAACGACACCTTGACGAAGCTGCTGGTGTGGAGCATTGTCCCATCACCATAGATCACGCCCCGAACTCGCGCCTCACGGAGGCAGATCCATGATTCACCGCTCCGTCTCCATCACGATCCTCGCCACCGTGATCGTCCTGCACCTTGGCGTTTCGACCCCCGCCGACGACCGGCCGGCGGACTTCGGCAGGCAATGGGTGCGCACGCACCCGTTTACGATCATGGAACGCGATGCTCGCATGGAAGAGATGGGAGAAGATCGCGGCCGCCGCACAGCGGATGAGCATTCCCTACCACACGCATCTCAGCAAGGGCCTGCTCGGCGGCGAGATGTTTCGCGATCGGCGCCACGAACTCAGATGATGGCGCCCGACGAGACGGTCGCGAGAGCTGAACCAGGCGCTCGCGAATCTCGTCGCCCAGGGGATCCGGCCGCGACGTGCGCACGTACATCCCCTCCACGCACATCACGCCTGCTCGACACGTAGGCACCGCGCACAAGACATTTCACCTCCTCGCTGCGCGGACCGTCGTGGGTCGCGTGGTCGAATTTACCAGCGGTCGGAACGGCCGCCGCCACCCCTGCCGCCGCCGCCGCCGCCGCCGCCGCCGCCGCCGCCGCGTCGATTTTCTCGCGGTTTGGCTTCGTTCACGGTCAGGGCCCGGCCCTCGAATTCGTTTCCGTTGAGGGCCTCAATCGCCGACCTGGCGCCTTCATCGTCCATGGTGACGAAGCCGAACCCGCGCGGCCGGCCCGTGTCACGGTCGGTGACGACCGCGACCTCCTGGACCTCACCGTAGTTGGAGAACAGCGCTTCCAGGGAAGACTCGGTGGTGTTGAAGGACATGTTGCCTACGTACAGTTTCACAATAAAGGCTCCGGGCACAGGTGACGGCCAGCAAACGAACGATCCGAAGAGAGGTCGGGAAGGATGCGGGCTTTGGTCACGGTTGAAAAAGGCACGGACAGGATCAGTCCGAGCACGGAAAACATTGGACAGAGTTCCTGTGTTCTGCGGCGTCTGCCGCCATTCGTCTGACTAATCTGCGAGGCGCGGGGTCAGGTGGTTCGCTACGATTCGCGAGTATTGCCATTTGCCGGTGCTCCGCAGCGTCCTGATCTTCCTCAGGATCTCCGTCGTATATCGTACCATCGTTTCGCCCGATTGCCTATGGCCGACCTGCGGGCAGCAGGCACTCTCCCCGAAGCAGCCGGTATTCTACCAGGCGAGCGGCCAGCACGAAGGCCCTGCTTTCCGGGATAGCAGAACTGAATCCTCAGGCCGCATCTGGCAGATGTGGCTCAACGATCCCAGAATCAGGCGGCCCTACCCCGCCACCGACACGATCAGCTGCTCGAGATAGTGCCTCTTCCGACCGTCCGACTCTTCGCCATGGACCCAATCGACTTCGTCATCGTCGGCAGCGGCTGGCGCGCCGAGTTCTTCCTGCGGGTCGCCGCGGTCATGCCGGACCGCTTCCGCTGTCTCGGCGTGACGTCGCGCGACGCCGGCAAGCGGGCTGCCCTGGAGGCGACCTGGGAGGTTTCGGCGTACGCGACGCCGGAGGAGATGCTCAACGCGACCGATCCGCTGTACGCGATCAGCGCCGTGAGCTGGGACGCCAACCCCGACGTCATCAAGCGACTTGCGGGGGGCGGCATGCCCGTGCTCTCCGAGACGCCGCCGGCGCCTGACGTCGACGGTTTGATCGACCTGTACGCGTCGGTGAAGGGCGCCAAGGTCCAGGTGGCCGAGCAGTATCACCTGCGACCGATGCCCGCGGCCCGCCTGGCCACGATTCGCGACGGCACGCTCGGCGAGGTCAGCCAGGCGCAAGTCTCCGCCGCGCACGGCTACCACGGCATCAGCATGATCCGCAAGTGTCTCGGCGTCATGTACGAGCCCGCGTCGATATCGGCCTGCGCCTTCGCCTGCCCGGTCGTCGCCGGACCGGGCCGCGAGGGACCACCGGCGGCGGAGCGCATCATCGAAAGCGAGCAGCACATCGCGCGCTTCCAGTGGGACGGAAAGCTGGGCGTGCTCGATTTCGACGGCGAGCAGTACTTCTCCGGCATCCGCAACAACCGGTACCTCATCCGCGGCACGCGCGGCGAAATCATCGACGACACGGTGGCGTACCTGGAGGACTTCAAGACGCCGGTGTCACTGACCTACGCCCGCCAAACCACGGGGGACGAAGGCAGCCTCGACGGGAATCATCTGGTCGACATCCGTCTCGGGGCGCGGCAGGTTTACCGCAATCCGTACGCGCCGGCCCGGCTGTCTGAAGAAGAGATCGCGATCGCCACCTGTCTCGACGCCATGGCGGCATCCGTCCGGAACGGAACGGATTTCTACCCGATGACCGAAGCGTGCCAGGATCATTACCTGGTACTGATGTACCAGCAGGCGCTGAAAAGCGGGAAGACGGTGCAGACGCAACGGATGCCCTGGGACCAACTGTGACCTGCGCCAGCGCCAAGACCTGATGGACGCCCGAATTCACATGACTGGGCCAATCCGTTGGGTCCGGAGTGGACCGACGGGTCAACGGGTCGGCTCCTCCTTTCGAAACGAGTGTCCCGTCTTCAGACCGGCCACGAACAGAACGAGTGCCAATGCCCCGACGAAGAAGACGGTATCCCCCGGCACCCGCATCCATCGAAGTGCCTGCATCAAATCGGTCTGCATGAATTCGCTGCTGCGGGCATACCAGTAGCTGTGCTCGACCGAAGCCTTTGTCTGTAACAGGCCGACGGGCAGCAGGCTCAGCACGCACATCGCCATCAAGCCGCCGTTCAAGGTCCAGAACGCGAACCGCAGCAGGCCGTCCTTCCATTCTCTGCCGGGAATCAACACCCGCAGACAAACCAGCATCAAACCGATGCCGAGCATCCCGTACACGCCGAACAGGGCGGCATGTCCGTGGAGCGGCGTCGTGTTGAGGCCCTGCATGTAGTACAGGGCAATCGGTGGGTTGATCATGAAACCGAACAGGCCCGCTCCCACCATGTTCCAGAAGGCCACGGCCACGAAGAAATAGATCGGCCATTTGTAACGCTGGACCCACGGTGATTTTCTCGAACGTCGCAGTTCCTCGGTCGCATCGAAACCCACGAGGACCAGCGGCACCACTTCCAGAGCACTGAACACCGATCCCCAGACAAGTGCGACGGTCGGCGTACCTGAGAAATACAAATGGTGGCAGGTGCCGATGATGCCGCCCGCGAGAAAGATCGTAGCTGACAGCAGGGCCGCCGCCGCCGCGATCCCCGGTCGAATCAGGTTGAGTCGCATGAAGATGAAGGCGATGATCGTCGTGGCAAAGACCTCGAAGAATCCTTCCACCCACAGGTGAACCACCCACCAGCGCCAGTATTCGACCATGGACAGATGCGTGTGCTGTCCCCAACTCAGGCCCGCTCCATAGAACAACGCGATCGCACCGGTGGAGACCGCCAGCAAGGCGACGAGTTGCCTGGTCTCACCCTTCTTCCGGAGCGCGGGGAGCAGAACTCGAATCATCAATCCGAGCCACAGCAGCAACCCGACCATCAGGGCAATCTGCCAGGCTCTCCCCAGGTCGACGTACTCGTAGCCCTGATGTCCGAAATAGAACGAGACCTCATCGGTCATCTTGTGATGGATGCTCAACCACTCTCCGGTGAGCGACCCGACCACCACGAGCAGCAATGCCCCAAACAGGATATTGACGCCAAGCCGTTGCCCCCTGGGCTCCCCGTTGCTCACCAGGGGACCAATGAACAGACCGGCCGCCAACCATGCGGTCGCGATCCAGAACAGGCCGATCTGAACGTGCCACGTTCGAGTCACGCTGTACGGCAGCCATTTCGAGAGCGGGAAGCCGTAAAAACCATCTCCTTCGACACCGTAGTGTGCGGTCAGGACACCGAGGAGCATCTGCACGAGAATCAGGGCTGAAACGACCCAGAAGTATTTGATCGTGGCCCGTTGGGAAGCGGTGGCCTTCCAGAGTGCCAGGGGATCGGACTCTGGAGCGGCCGGCTCATCTTCCTCGCCTCGCTTCGAGGCATACCACCACGCCATCGCGGAGATTCCTGCGAGAAGCACGATGATGCTCACGCCGGTCCAGACGATGTTGTCCCCGGTGGGACGGTTACCGATCAGTGGTTCGTGCGGCCAGTTGTTCGTGTAGGTGCTGATATCGTTGGGACGGTCGGTCGAAGCGGCCCACGCCGTCCAGGAGAAGAATGCGGACAGCTGGCGGAGCCGATCCGGGTCGGACACGGTTCCCGAAGGGATTGCACTATGGGGGTCTCCTTCAGAGAAGACTTCGGTGTAATGGGCGAGGTTGGACTCAAATGCTTCCACTCGAATCGGATCGACCGTCACCGTGCCGGTGCTCGGATCAAAGGTGTTGGTGTGCATCAAGCTCGTCAGGCGAGCGATCAGCTGCGCCTGCTGCTCTTGGTTCAGTTCATCGAACGTCTTGCGATAGTCCGCTTCAGCCCAGCGGCCGAGGATGAAGACCGCCTCTCGATGCAGCCAGTCGGCCGTCCAGTCCGGAGCGACGTAGCTGCCATGCCCCCAGACGGAACCGACCTCCATACCGCCCAGCGACTGCCACACGTTCTGCCCGGCGGAAATATCGCCGGGTTTGATGAGCGTTTCGCCATCCGACGAGACCACCCTGTCCGGAATGGGCGGCATCTCCTGATAGATGCGGGTGCCGATCCAGCCCAGGATCAGAAATGAGAGGACCATGACGGCCACGAACGATGCCCACAAACGGCTCATTGTTACCTCGCATACCCGCGGCTTCGGTCACCGGCGTCTTGTTGCTTTCGAAGGTTCATGTCAGTCCCGACTGGCGTGGGCACATCGTACTCGCAGGCCACATGCTCGGTCTGGGTCACATGGGAGGAACCAAGATGATGAGCGTGTCGCGGCCCAGCAAGTCGTGCGGCTGCAGGATGAACGATTGCATGACTGCCGATGAACCGTTGCCTGTCACCCTGGACGAAGAAGGCGGACATGACCCCCATCGCAACTGGCGCTTGCCGAGTCGGATTTCTGTCCGCAGTTCGTGGCCAAGGACTTCGAACAGTTCATCCGCCTGGCGGGCATGACCCACGTCCGAAAGTCACCGTGTTATCCGCAGAGTAACGGACAGTTGGAGCGATTTCGTCGATCCATCAAGTCCGATCCGCCTGTGGCGCTTCCAATTCGACGGAGGGGTGTTATTCTCGTGCTCGAATGGCCCGGCGGCGGAGACGGGCGAACGTCTACTCGGGAATGTCGGTTTTGGTATTGAAAGTGTGCCCAACGGACCTGTCTGGACCAGGGCGAGGTCCCGGGCCCACGGCGCGTTTTCACACACGCTATCGGATGACGATGATGTCTTGATCAGAAAGGGCGGTTCATGATGGATGCAAAGACCCTGTTCCTGGTAGGCAGTGCGGTCATCACGACCGGCACCATGATCTTCGCCGGCTCGCTCAAAGCGCCCCCCGGGCTGTTCAAGGATCTCAACGATGAGATTGTCGGCAATGCCATCATGATCAATGGCAAGCAGCTTTTCGTCGACGATTACATCATCGAGGAACTCAGGGACGTCCACAAGGTCCTCAACCAACCCGCCAAACACCCGATGAATCCGCTCCTTGTCCGCGACAAGCCGTGGGAAGTGGATGATCCTGACTACACGACGGTCATGTACGACGATCAGGAGAAGGTTTTCAAATTGTGGTACGCCATGCATAACCCCAAGCGCAAGCTCTCCAGCGAGCAGTTTCTGGCGTACGCCACTTCGGAAGACGGCATCCGTTGGACCAAGCCGATCATCAACACGAAGGATCACAGCAACATCGTCTTCCATTCGAAGATGCCCGGCTTTCTGGCGGCTGGGATATTCAAGGATCCTGTCGCGCGCGACCCTCAGAAGCGTTACAAGATGCTTTTCAGCGGCAGCCAGGACGGGACCGAGGAGGGTGTGTCGACAAACGCGGCCTATTCACCGGACGGAATCCACTGGGTCGACGAACCAGGAAATCCGGTCACCCCATTCAACGACACCCAGAGTTGTCCGTTCTGGGATGCGCGGCGCGGCCGATACGTCGCCCATGTTCGATACGGACCACCCAATTCACGGATGTGCTCGTTCATCGAGAGCGAGGATTTCATTCACTGGTCCCCGAAGATCACGATTCTGTGGCCCGCACCCACGGATGAGGGTCGCAAGTCCAAGATGGATATCCCATTCAATACGAAGCATTACGCGATGCAGATTCTGCAGTACGAGGGGCTTTATTTCGGCTTCCTCTGGGCCTACCACGGTGAAACGATCCGACCGATCCCGGACGACCAGCTTTGGAAGGACAAGACGAACCTGCAACTCGTCTTCAGCCGCAATGGCCGGACGTGGCAGCGTGTGGGAAAGAACGGGGCCATTCCGTGGCGAGAAATGAACGACGACCGAGATTGGAAGAAAGTAGCCGAAGAGGCGGTCTTTCTACCCTACGGTCGGCACAAGAAGGATTGGGATTGGGGCGCAGTCGGCGCCTGCCACCAGCCGGCGATCGTGATCGACGACGAACTCAGGTTCTATTACAGGGGATACACCGGGCGCCACTGGGCGAAGTACCATGGCGACAAGTATCCCAAGTCGAGGGGCGTGGGGCTGGCCATCCTGCGCCTGGACGGTTTCGTGTCGATCGACGCTGACACTCGTGGATCAATGACGACAAGAGAACTCGTCTTCATCGGCGACACATTGGAGATTAACGCCGACGCCTCCGGTGGATCGATCCAGGTGGAGGCGCTCGACGCGGACGGCAAGGTCATCGAAGGCTTTGGGAAAGAAGACTGCACACCGATGACGACCGACAGTATCCGCCACGTGGTCCGGTGGAACGACAACCCGGATTGCCATCTGATCCAGGCCCGACCCATCAAGCTTCGATTTCACCTGAACAAGGCGAAGCTCTATGCGTTCACGCCACGGATCCGACACACGCACTATGTTCCTTCGTACGACTGACGGATCGCCGTGCTCGTCGGTGTGTTCTCATCGCAGGACCCCCTGTCGTTGAATGCAGCGGTCGCTGAACGCGGAGTGCGGATGATGCGCGTTGTCCTCATCGACGCAGAACGCGACCAACTTCTCAAGCGCGCCGACCGTATCGAGTGTGTTCAAGTACAGTCACCAGTCGATTCCGCCGCCGTCACTTCTTGTCGCGGTGACGAAAAGTTGAAGAACCACGGATGAACACAGCGCGGGTTCGGCCCGCAACCCACTCTGGAACGGGCCTCTCACGGAGACACGGAGGCACGGAGGGGAGCCTGGAGACGCCGGTCGGGACGGTGAAGGCCGCCGGGCTTGGCTTCGGCAAGGTCGTGGTGCTCCGGGCGCGGGGCGATCCGACGCTGGAGGTGTGGGCGGTCCGGCGCGACGGCTCCATCACCTTCCCAGCCCTGCCCGATGCCCGCGCGACTCTCAACGGCCAAGACGTGACCGACAGACTGGTGCGGCAGACGATCGACGGAGCGGTGGTGTTGTCGCTGCCGTAGACCGCACCCAACAAACGTGAGATTGGCAATCGCCGATGACCCACCACGTGCAATGATGAGCACCCTAACTGCCGTGGAGCATCTGCGGATACCATGATCGCCAGGTCGAGTGAATGGGAACGTGCGATGGCAGAGCAACAACGAACGAACGCGAATGATACCGGGGACGGTGGTGCGGGCGGGGGCGGCACCGTGAGCGAATGCGTGTCGATGCCGCGAAAGCTGCGTGAGGCTATGGACGCCGGTCGGCTCGTGCTCGCCCCGGGCTGCTATGACGCGCTGGGCGCGCTGCTGGCCCAGCGGCACGGGTTTGGCGCGGTGTACATGTCCGGGCTGGCGGTGACGGCGTCGCTGCTGGCCCGGCCGGACCTCGAACTGCTCGGCATGAGCGAGATGGTGCGCCAGGCGGAGTTGATCGCATCGGCGGTGAACATCCCGGTGATCGCCGACGCCGACACGGGCTACGGAGGGCTGGCGAACGTCGAGCGTACGACCCGCGCCTACGCCGACGCGAACGTGGCCGCCATTCACCTGGAAGACCAGGCCAGCCCCAAGCGCTGCGGGCAGATGGCGGGCGTGCGGCTGATCGACGAGGGTGCGATGAAGGCGAAGCTTCAAGTGGCGCTGGAAGCGCGGGGCGACAGCGGCATGTTGATCATCGCCCGAACGGACGCGTTCAAGGCCGTGGGGGTCGACGAGGCGATCCGTCGCGCCAATGCGTACGCCGAGGTCGACCCGGATTTGCTGTTCGTCGACGGCGTGCTCAAAGCGGCGGACTTCGAGCAGGTGCGGCGCCGCGTCGAGGGCCCGCTGCTGGCCAGCATTGTCGAGCTCAACGCGCCGGCGCAGACCACGGCGAAGCAATTGGAGGACATGGGCTTCGCCGTCGCGGTGTACGCGCTGTCAGGCATTCTTGCGACGGCCGGTGCGCTGAACCGCCTGATGGATGGCATCAGGCAGCGGGGCAGCACCGATGACGCCTTCGAGCAGATGATGACCTACGGCGACCTCAACGAGACGCTGGGCATCCGGCACTTCAACGAGATGTGGGATCGATATGCCACGAGATAGGGACCACGAAGCAGCACGATGAAGATCAGCAAGATAGACACGTACATCGTCGCCATTCCTTGGAAGAACTGGCTGTTCGTCGAGGTGCACACGGATGACGGGCTGACCGGCATCGGCGAGGCCACGGTGAACGCCTTTGCGCGAACGGTCGAAGCGGCGATCCGTGAGCTCGAATCGCTGGTCATCGGCAAGGACCCGTTTCAGCCTCGGCGCATGACGGAGGCGCTCCGGCGCGACATCTACACCGACGGCGGTCAGGCGCACGGCTGCGCGGCGGCGGCGATCGAAACCGCGTGCTTCGACATCATGGGCAAGGCGCTGAACACGCCGCTGTACAACCTGATCGGCGGCAAATACCGCGATCGGATGCGGACTTACGCCAACGGCTGGTACCGGGGCGAGCGGACACCGGAGAACTTCGCGCAGTGCGCGAAGGACGCGGTGGCCATCGGGTACACGGCGTTGAAGTTCGACCCGTTCGGCGACGCGTACCGCGTGCTGACGCGCGCGGAGGAGGACCTGTCGATCGACATCATCGCGGCCGTGCGAGAAGCGGTGGGGCCGAGCGTTGACCTGTTGATCGAGGGTCACTCGCGGTTCACGGTGGCGACGGCGATCACGATCGGTCGCCGGCTCGAGCCGATGCGGGTCGGCTGGTTCGAGGAGCCGGTGCCTCATCATCGGATCAGCTCGATGGTCGAGGTGTGCCGGAACGTGCCGGTGCCGGTTGCCACGGGCGAGAGCTATCACACGACGGCGCAGTTCGCCGAGCTGATGCGTCACGAGGCGGTGCACATCCTTCAGCCGGAGCCGATGAGCCTGGGCGGGATTCAGCCGATCGTCGACGTGGCGTCCATGGCCGAGGCGCACAACTGCGTGATATCGCCTCACTGCGCCCAGGGCCCGATCGGCAGCTACATCAGCATGCACGTCGGCGCCGCGTGGGCGAACTTCTATCTGAAGGAACACTTCGACGATTTCGAGGTCGATTGGGTCAAGCAGCTTCTCATCGGCGACATGAAGCACGAGGGCGGCTATCTGTACGTCAGCGACGCGCCGGGGCTCGGCGCGGAGTTGAATCATGACCTGCTCGAAAAGCACAAGTCGACGGACAACCGGTTCTTTGCCCTTTTCAAGCCGGGATGGGAAACGCGCGAGCAGTAGGGCGGGGCGAACTACGAGACGCTTGGTGGGCGCGTCTGTGAAACGGAAAGGAGCAACTCAAAATGACCACGGCACAGGTCCCTTGCATCACCGAGACGGAGTTCTCGAATCGCGCGTCCAGAATGAAGCAGTTCGCGAGATCGCAGGACCTGGGCGCCCTGGTCGTTTACTCCACGTCACGGTCGCACATCTGGTACCAGACGGGGCACGTCAGCTACATTTCCGGCTGGGCGGATCGTGATCGGATTTTTGACACGATGATCGTCGTGCCGGTGGAAGGTGATCCCGTCATGCTGATGTCGGGCCTGCCTTACATCGCGGAGCGTGGACGCGCGGTTTCATGGATGAACGATTTCCGGATCGTCGTGGCGCCGGACCCGCGTGCCGCGGCGATACCGGGCGAAACGAAAACCTATGGCACGGAGGTGGGGCAGATTCTCAAAGAGCGCGGGCTTGACGGGAAGAAGGTCGGGCTGCTCGGCGCTGAAACGATCTCGCAGCCGCTGCACCAATGCCTGTTCGAAGCGCTGCCGGGCGACGTGGTGGTTCCTGACGACGTCGTGGCCGATCTGCGCAGCTGCAAGAGCGACACCGAGCTGGCGTTGATGACCGAATCGGCGCGGCTGAGCGACCTCGGGTTCCAGACACTGGTCGACACGGCGAAGCCGGGAACGATGGGTTACGAGCTGGTCGCGGAGATGGAGCGAGCGTTGCGACGTGAGCAGGCGGACTTCGCCCAGTTCTGGCTGGCCACGGGGCCGACGGGCGAGCCAAGCATGCCCCAGCCGGACCTGCGCCCGCACCGGCGGCAACTCGCGCCGGGCGACCAGGTGACGTGCTGCTCGTACGTGATCTTCGAAGGCTACTGGGGCCACGCGATGCGAACGGGCACGGTCGGGCCGGCGTCGGATGAGCAGAAAAAGATGTTCGAGCCGTGCCTTGACGTTCAACGCACGACGATCGACGCGATCAAACCGGGCGTGCCGATTTCACAGGTCGTGAAGCAATGCCAGGCGACGATCGAGGCGGCGGGCATGACGCTGTACAGCCAGCGCATCGGCCACGGCATTGGGCTCGACTACGGCGAGAAGCCATACATCAGCGACACGAACGACGAGCCTTTCGAGCCGGGCATGGTCGTGGAGGTCCACCCCCAGCTCGGCATCCCCGGCACGGACGGGTTCTTCGTACCGCTCGGCGACATGTGCCACGTGACCGACACCGGCGTAGAGCTGCTGACGCAATTCCCGCGCGAGCTGTTCACGGTCTGACGGCGGATGCCCGTGACGACACGGTGAAACGTACGCGGGGTCCATCGCACTACTGGTGGCTCGTCGGGTGCCACTGGATGGCACCCCCTGACACATCGAAAGACTCGTTTGAAGAACCGTCTGCTGTCGGTCGGGGAAGCCGCTGTCGCAATCGCCTGACAACCTACACCCATCCGCACTCACGTGAACCGCCAGGGATGACGGGATGCTGCAAGAACACTGACCCACCGAACAGGTATCACAGCCTCATGCGTAGTTTCCGTATCGGTCGACAAGCTCGAGCACGTGCCTGTAGGTCGGCCAGCTCACCTGCGGCGGAACCGAGTGATCAGAGTGGAAAATGTAGCCGAGGCTCGCCATGCCCGCCTCGAGCTTCGAGCGCACTTCGTGCTCTACTCTGCTGCGGTCGTTCGTGAGCGCCACGGTCATATCGATGTTGCCGAAGAACGTCAGCCGATCGCCGTACTGCGGTGCCAGCTTCCGAACATCCATCCCGGCCTTGGCCTCCATTGGCTGAAGACCGTCTATGTTCGCCTTCAGCAATCCCGCAATCAGCGAACGAACGTCGCCATCCGTGTGATAGATGTACATGCCACTGTGCTCGTGCGCCCACGCGCCGATGCGGCGATGATCGGCCTGCAGCAGCTGCTCGTACATCCGGGGGGAGAAGAACGGCCCGTGGTTGTAGCCAATATCCCCAAAGACCCAGACACCGTCCGGTTCCACGCCGGTGGATCGGATTGCATCGAAATCCCGCAGGATCAGATCGGTGTACGTCCGCGACATGTCGAGCACCCACTCCGGTTCGTCGGCCATGGCGGTTAGAAGGATGACATCGCCCACGAGTTGCCGCATGGCTTCGAACGATTCGATTCCCGCGAAATGGCACCACTTCCCGGCTCTGGACGCCTTCGCGTGCTTTTCCCTGGCGTCGGCGGGCTCGACGCTAATGCCCGCCGCGCGCAGCGCGGGCTTGTAGACTCGTTCCCATTGACTGCGGCAGTCGCAGCCGAACTCGATGTGCTCCGGCGTGCCGCTGCGGTGCTTCCAGTGACGCTCGATCTTTCCCATCGAATCGCGGACGACCTGCGTCTCGGCCGTCTCCTCGAGCACTTCGTGGCGCCCGGGAAAAGGCACCGGCCAACTCCAGCACAGGCCGGCGAAATCGTCGCGCAACCGTTCGGCGAACTCCTCGTCGCCGGTCAGACCTTCGCGCTTCCAGCGCTCCATCGTTTCGGGCCAGACGTGCTCACTACGAGGCACGCGGTCATGGTCGCGACGTTCAAGGGCGCGTTTGACGCGCTCGCGGCCGGACAACCGGGACGATTTCATGGCAAGCAGCCCGTGATCTTCTCCTCCACCGAATCATCTTAGGCTCTGTCTCAAAACTCTGCCTGGCGTCGACCGGCTGCATCGCCCGTTGGCGGCGTCGGCCTCCATCGACGATGCACCGCGACATCGC
>NYZC01000342.1 GCA_002686995.1 Phycisphaeraceae bacterium
CAATCTGCTCCTCGGGTGCATGACGGCTGACGCGGGCATGATTCAGATTGCTCCAGAGGATTGGGGGGCTGGGGGCGAGCGCAGCCACCCACTCTGCGAACGATTCCAAAGGGACCCGCGACGGCTGTCATGCACCCCTGCTCCTCCTCGCCCGCTCCCGCCCCTAGCCGCCGTGCCTCCCTCCCACTACAATTACCGCCCCTGATCGCCCGGAGCGGCCTCTCGCATGCCCTACGACCTCAAACCGCTTGACGTCGACATCGAGACGACGCCCTACGTCAACACCGACGAAGCGGCGCGCCAGGGCGACCGCTGGACGCTCAACTTCGGCCCGCAGCATCCCGCCACGCACACCACCCTCCGGCTCGTCCTCGAGCTTGACGGCGAGCGGGTCGCGCGGGCGACGCCGCACATCGGGTACCTCCATTCCGGGTTCGAGAAGCTCGGCGAGCACCTCGACTACAACCAGTACGTCACGATCGTCAGCCGGATGGACTACGTCTCGCCGATCAGCAACGACATCACGTGGCATCACGCGGTCGAGAAGCTGTTCGGCATCGATCTGACCCCGCGCTGCAAGGTGCTGCGGACGATCATGGCCGAGCTGGGGCGCATCCAGAACCACCTGCTGTGCGTCGGGGCCGCCGCGCTCGATCTGGGCGCGTTCACCGCGTTCCTTTACGGCTTCAACGAGCGGGAGCGCATCTACGACATCTGTGAGTACATCTCCGGCCAGCGATTCCATCCCGACTGGACGCGCGTCGGAGGCCTGATGTACGACGTGCCCGACGAAGCCGTCTTCAAGTCGATGGTGTACCGGTTCATTCGCGAGCAGCTGCCGCCCGCCATCGACGATCTCGAGAAGATGCTGAACAAGAACCGCATCTTCCGGGACCGCACCGAGGGCGTAGGCGCCATCAACCGCGAGGACGCGGTGGCCTGGTCGCTGACGGGACCGCTGGCCCGGGCGAGCGGCGTCCGGTGCGACGTGCGCAAGGACGAGCCGTATCTCTGCTATGCGGACAACTGGGACGGCCACGGCGCGCCCGCGGTGCGCTTCAAGGTGCCGGTGGCCACCGGCGGCGACGTCCTCGCCCGTTACCTCGTACGGCTCGAGGAGATCCGCCAGTCGGTGGGCATCATCGATCAGCTCATCGACCGCATCCCGCAGGGCCCGGTCAACGTCGGAGACGACGGCAAGATGACCAAGCCCGGCAAGGACGCGGTGTACGGCTCGATCGAGGGCATGATCCAGCACTTCGAGCTGATCATGACCAACCGCGGCTGGGAGGCGCCGGTCGCCGAGTGCTACGGCGCCAACGAGACGGCCAACGGCGAGCTGGGATACTATCTCGTCAGCGACGGCGGGCCCCGCGCATGGCGGGCGAGCTGCCGGCCCCCCAGCTTCATCAACTTCCAGGTGTTTGCGAAGCTGATCGAGGGGCACCTGCTGGCCGACGTGGTCGCCGTGCTCGGGAGCCTGAACATCATTGCCGCGGAGCTCGATCGCTGATGGCATGGATCGTCAAGAATTCCGCGACCGCGCAGGTCGAGCTTCGGGACGAGCCGTATCTCGACGACGAGCTCAAAGCCGAGCTCGAAGCGCAGGTGCTGCCGCGCTACCCCACCCGGCAGGCCGCGACGCTGCCGGTGCTCCACGCGATCCAGCACAAGCACCATTGGATTGCTCACCAGGCGCTCATGGAGGCCGCGGCCTTCCTCGAGGTGAGCGATTCGGAGATGCTCGACACCGCGACGTTCTACGAGGAGTTCTGGCTCGAGCCCAAGGGGCGCTACCTGATCATGCTCTGCCGGTCGATCAGTTGCGAGCTCTGCGGCCAGCGTCCGCTGCTCGATCGGATTCGCGAAAAGCTCGGCATCGAGCCCGGCGAGACCACCGTCGACGGGCGCTTCACCCTGATGGAGGCCGAGTGCCTCGGCTCGTGCGGCACCGCGCCGTGCGCCCTGGTCAACGAGACGCTTCACGAGAGCCTGACATCCGAAAACTTCGAGCGCATCCTCGATGGGCTCGAGTAGTCCGACCGCGGCGTCATCGCCACGCGGAGCAGCAGCCTCCGGTCTGATTCCTGATTCGAGATGATTCGGAGTGTTCGCATCGAACGTCAACGATCGAAATTCGAAGCCTTCTGCCGGCAGGCCGGACTGATGATTCACCACGTGCTCGAGCCCCTGACCTCGCGCGGCGGCCGCGGCCGGCGGACCGTCGTCAAGACCGAGGAGAAGGTCGCGCCGGACGTCGTGCTGCGACGGACGACCATCGACGAGATCGAGGTGCGGAGGGAGGACACATGAGCCTCGAGGCACCGGTCCTTCTGCAGCGCATCCCGACCCCGCCGTGGGGCGATCCGCGCGATCGCAAGCTGGTCGGTATCGATGCATACTTCGACAGCGGCGGCTACGAGGGTCTCAAGAAGGCCATTGGAACGGAGCCGTCGGAGATCGTCGATCTCGTCAAGTCCAGCGAGCTTCGCGGCCGGGGCGGCGCCGGGTTCCCCGCCGGCATGAAGTGGAGCTTCCTCCCGCCCGAGGACGGCAACCCGCGGTACCTCGCCGTGAACTGCGACGAGTCCGAGCCGGGCACCTTCAAGGACCGGCTCCTCACCGACTACGACCCGCACCTGATCCTCGAAGGCATCGCCATCTGCATGTACGCATGCCGTCTCGACACGGCATATTTCTACATCCGCGGCGAGTATCACCAGCAGGCCCGGACGATGGAGTTCGCCCTTCAGGAGGCGTACGAGCACCGGATCTTCGGCGAGAAGGCCCTGATCGGCGAGATCAACGGCCGCAGCCCGCAGTGCTACGTCCACCGCGGGGCCGGCGCCTACATCTGCGGCGAGGAGACGGGCCTGCTCGAGTCTCTGGAAGGCAAGCGAGGCTGGCCGCGGATCAAGCCGCCCTTCCCCGCCGTCGCCGGGGCGTTCGGGCGGCCCACGATCATCAACAACGTCGAGACGCTGGCCATGGTCGGCCCGATCGTCGAACGCGGCGCAAGCTGGTTCAAGTCCATGGGCGTCGCCCGGCCCGAGGGGGCGCCGCCGACCGTGCCCGCCAGCTACGGTCCGAAGCTATACGGGATCTCCGGGCACGTGAACCGGCCCGGCGTCTACGAGGACCAGCTCGGCGTCCGTCTCTCGGAGCTGATCGAAGGGCTCTGCGGCGGGATGCTCGGCGGCAAGCGGTTCAAAGCCGCCGTGCCCGGCGGCATCTCGATGGGCGTGCTCGGCACCGACCAGTACGACGCGGTACTCGATTTCGATGTGGGCAAGAAGTACGGGTGTCTCGGCCTGGGCACGGCCGGCGTGATCGTGATGGACGAGGACACCGACATGGTGTCGGTCGCCCGCAACATCGCCCGGTTCTTCAGCCACGAGTCTTGCGGCCAGTGCACCCCCTGCCGGGAAGGATCCGGCTGGATTTACAAGATGCTCTGCCGGATCGAGGCCGGAGACGGCACGACCCGCGACCTCGACCTGCTGCTGGAGCTGGCCGGGTCGATGGGCGCGATGCCGGGCACGACGATCTGCGGTCTCGCCGACGGCACCAACTGGGCGATCCGGACCATCGTGAACAAGTTCTGGTCCGAGTTCGAGGCGCGCGTGCAGAAGCAGCGATACGTGTCGCTCGCCCTCGCCGGCGACCGATAATGACCGCCCCGTCAATCCTCTGGTGATCGTGATCGTGATCGTGATGCGGCGGCTGTTGGACGACCCTCCGAGCCGCCTGTAAGTACGGCCCGGAGCGTCGCAACAGTTTTCGGACAGGCCGAAATGCTTTCTCCCGTTCCGCCCCGTTCGCCCCGAAATATATGCCTCCGACCAGTTCATCGGCGCAGCCTCGGTGGTCCTTTACGCGGCCGGCGGCGCATTGGATCAATTCGGGTCGAATCCCCTGCCGGTCCCTCGCGCGGGCGCGACCGGCTTCAATCAACCGCGTCTTTACCGGTAGTTTCGAACATGCATCGTACGACCATAATGATTTTTTTCGTAGCGCCGCTGCTTCTCTTCGGCGCCGGCTGCAAGAGTTCACGTCCCATCAGCGACACGAACGTCCAGAGGATGGACGTGGAAGACCTCGAGAAGGAGCTGTCGCGGCGGCGCGTGCAGATGGTGCTCATCGACGTGCGGTCGCATGAGAAGTACGCGGCCGAGCACATTCCCGGCGCGATCAGCATTCCCCTGCCCGATATCCGGCGCGGCGACGGCCGCCTCGCGGGCGCGAAGCTCATCACCGTCTACGCGGACGGATGGAACGACATGATCGGACAGGCGGCGGCGAAGAAGCTGCTCGTCCTGGGCTACAAGAACATCTACTGCTTTCACGGCGGCATCGAACTGTGGAAAGACGCGCAGAAGCCGCTGGTGACCGCGCCGTAAACAAGGGAAAACCCTGACGAACCGGGCGCGTCCGGTCCCGGTTACCGGGGGGCTTTCGCGGCCGGCGGCGCCTCTCCGATCTCGCGCAGGAACCGGAAATACGGCGTATCGACCCCCAGCACGAGCGTCGTGTCCGGACCGATCGAGATCGTGTAACTTTCCAGCGTCCGAAGAAACGCGAAGAACTCGGGGTCGGCGCTGTAGGCCTCGTTGTAGATGCGCGTCGCCTCCGCGTCCGCCTCGCCCCGAGTGATCTGGGCCTGCCGCTCCGCCTTGCTGAGGATGAGCGCGACCTCCTTCTCCGTGTGTCCGAGTATCTCGAGGCGCCGCCCCTCGCCTTTCGACCGATACCGCTCCGCCACCCGCTGCCGTTCGGCGATCATGCGATCGAAGACCTTGCTCTGCACCGACGGCACGTAGTTCAGGCGCTGGAGGCGCACGTCCACGAGCTCGATGCCGTACGCGGGCATCTGCTTCTGGGCCTGGGTGAGAATCGACTGCTCGAGCCCTTCCCGTCCGACCTCGACGCGCCGCTCCAGGATCTTCCGCTCCTTGTCGCCGATGCCGGCGTCGAGGATCTCCTGCTCGTCGATCTCCCAGTCCTTCGACCGGACGATCTCCACCAATTCCATGCTCGAAACGCGGTCGCGCACGGCCGAGTCGATGATGTCGTCGAGGCGCGTCTGGGCGCCCTGGTCGTCCCGCACGCTCTGGAGGTACTTGAGCGGGTCGATGATGCGCCATCGCGCCGTGGAATCGATCGAGATGAACTCGCGTCCCCGGGTGTTGATCTGGTTCGGATCGCCGTCCCAGGCCATGATCCGCCGGTCGAAGCGCCGCACCTCCTGGATGAACGGCGCTCGGAAGTGAAGTCCCGGCTCCGTCACGTTGTCGCCCACCGGTCGCCCGAACTGGATGATGACCGCCTGCTTCGTTTCGTCGAGGGTGTACGCCGAAGCGCCGACGAGCACCACGATGATCGCGAGCACCACCGCGATGGCGATCAGACGGCGCAGTGTCTTCGCTTCGATCGAAACGCTCATCGGGCTTCCTTCTTCGCGCCCGGTTCCGGCTCGTGCCGGCGCCCGTCGCCGAGGTTGAGCAGCGGGATCGGCCCGGTTCCGCCCTTCTCCACGACGTAGATCCGGCCGACCCGGGGCAGCACCTGGTCGATCGTCTCCAGGTACAGCCTTTGCCTCGTGATCTGCGGCGCCTGGCGGTATTCCGCGAGGATGGCCGTGAAACGGGCGGATTCGCCTTCCGCCCGGTTGATGCGCTGTGCCGAATACCCTTCTGCCTCGGACACCAACCGCTGCGCCTCGCCTTCGGCCCGCGGAATCGCCTGGTTGCGATGCTTCTCCGCCTCGTTGATCATCCGGTTCTTCTGCTGCCGCGCCTCGTTGACCTCGTTGAACGCGGGCTTGACGCGATCGGGCGGCGTAACGTCCTGAAGCTCGATCGTGCTGACGCTGATGCCCAGCTCGTACGTGTCGAGGATCTCCTGCATGAGCGTTTGCGCCTCGGCGCCGATCTCATCGCGGCCGAGGGTCAGGACGTGGCTGGCGAGCCGGTTGCCCACGATGCGGCGCATGACCGCCTCGGCGATGACCCGCAGCGTCTCGCGCGGATCGCGCACGCGGTGCAGGTACTTGTCCGGATCGGCAATGCGGAACTGCACGACCCACTCGACGTCCACGACGTTCAGGTCGCCCGTGAGCATCAGCGACTGCCGCCGGTGCTCCTCGGTCTTGGCGTACCGGGAGCGCTGCGCCGCCTCGACGGTCTCGAAGCCGAACTCCTCCTTGAGCACCCGCTCCGTGGGCACGAAGTAGGCGCGCTCGATCCAGAAGGGCAGCTTGAAGTGGAGCCCGGGCTTGCGGTGCGGCGGAATCACCCGGCCGAACCGCTTCACGACCGCCAGCCCTTCCGGCGCGACCGTGTAGATCGACGTGAACAGCCCCACGACGATCAGCAGCAGCAACAGGCCGATGACAATGAGCGGAATCATCCGCGTCAAGTCGATGTGCGCTTGCTCGAATGGATTCTTTTTGGTGCGGGCCATGAGTGAGCCGCCAGGATCATACCTTCAATGGGCGTGCCGGGACAGGGAAACACTCGTCCTCGTACTCGTTCTCGTCCTCGATCGACCGCGCGCTGACGTTGAGACTCGAATGCCCGCCCGCGACATGATGCCGCGTTCGTACCGCTCGGCGGCGCGGCCTGGCGTTGCCGAGACGGGCCGTCCCCGGCCCGGTGTCGGCAACGCCCTCCGGGCCGAGACGGCCTGGGGGGGTGCATGACAGCTGTCGCGGGCCCCTTTGGAATCGTTCGCAGAGTGGCTCGCTGCGCTCGACCCCAGCCATCCAATCCTCTGGAGCAATCTGAATCATGAGCAGGAGGACGAGTCGTCCGCATCCTCGAATCCGCTATCCTTCGCTCCGATGATCTCCACGTCGAACTCGCCCGAACGGCGCTCGCTCTGGCGCAACGTCAGCTTCTTGCTGATGTGGTCGAGCGTCGCGGCCAGCGGGTTCGCTGACCGTCTGATCCAGCTCGCGGCCGAGCCGATGCTTGGCGTCTACGAGGAGAACGCCAGCGCCGCCCGCATCCAGTCGGGCATCCTCTTCTTCTTCTTCGTGCCGTCCCTGGTCCTGACGATCGTCGGCGGGTGGCTGTCGGATCGCCTCCCGCGCAAATGGATCATGCTCGTGTGCGACGAGGGGCGCGGGGTCGTCCTGCTCGTCGCCTTCTTCATGACGATGGGCATGGGGGCCGCGGAGGCGATTCCGGACGGTCAGCAATGGAAGGTCTACCTGATCCTCGCCTGCACGGGCATGTTCGCGGCGGTGTTCAACCCCACCCGTCAGTCGACGATTCCGGACATCGTCGATCCAGGCCACCTGCAGCAGGCGAACGCGGTGCTCGCCGGCATCGCGCTGATCGCCGGCATGATCGGTCTGCTGGTCGGCGGTCCGGTCATCGAGCATTCGGTCGCCACGGGCGTGCTCACTGCCGCCCTGGCCTATCTCGTCTCCGGTTGGTTCTTCGCCTTCCTCAGGCCGACCCGAAGGATCGCCGCGCCCGTCAGCCGCCGGCCGAGCGTCTTCAGACAGGTCGTGGGCGCGGTCGGTTACCTGCGGTGCCACCGGACCACGGCAAGCCTCGTCTGGCTGAACATCCTCTTCTGGTCCGCGGCGTACGTGTTCAACGCCGCGATCGCGGCGCTCAATCGGGGCTACTACGGCATCGCCACGGAAGACTACCTGTCGGCCAAGGCGACGATGGTCGCGGTTCTCGGCTTCGGCATGCTGTGCGGAAGCGTGGTCGTCATGTGGATCCGGACCCGTCGCGAATCAGGCGTGGTGGCCATGACATCGCTTCTGCTGGCCAGCCTCTGCCTGTTCCTGCTGGCCCTGAACCGGTCGTACGGCGTCGGGCTGGTGCTGGCATTCGGGGCCGGACTGTTCGGCGGGATCGCGATGATCTGCATCGAGACGCTGACCCAGTCGGTCACGCCGAACCATATTCGCGGGCGCGTGTTCGGCCTGCGGGCGCTGCTCAACACGCTTTCCGGCATCCTCGTCAACCTCGCCATCTGGCGGCTTCCCGAGGACGCCGCCGACCGGCTGATGATCCCGATCCTCTGCATCGCCGCCGGAGCGCTGGCCCTCACTGCGTCCTACGCGGTGGCCGTGCTGCTGCTGGGCGGCCCGGCCGCGACCGCGCGCCAGAACGTCGCGTGGCATCTCTGCCGGATCTACACGCTCATCTGGCATCGGCTCGAGTGGCGCGGTCGACACCGGTTGCCGACGACGGGGCCGGTGATCCTCGCCTCGAACCACACGACCGGTATCGATCCGATGCTCATCCAGGCCTCGGTGCCCCGAATCATCCAGTGGGTGATGCTCGAGCGGCACCGGCACCGGCTCCTGGAGCCGCTGTGGAAAGCGATCGAGCCGATCGCCCTCAAGGACGCGAAAGACGAGAAGGGCAAGAAAGGCGGGCAGGGCCGACTCGCCGCCGTGCGCAGCATCATCGCGTCCGCCCGTGATGGACGCGTCATCGGGCTGTTCCCGGAAGGCGGCCTGCAGCGCGACGAGCGCGACCTCAAGCCGTTCCAGCCCGGAATCGGTCTGCTCGCGCGGCGCAGCGAAGCGGTGATCGTCCCCGTGTGGATCGACGGCACGCCCCGGACCCGCCACATGGCATGGCACTTCCTGCTCCCCAGCCGTTCGAGGGTGACGTTCGGGATCCCGTACACGCCCGATCCCGCGCTCGATCACCAGGCCGTCGCCGACGACCTGCGACGCCGGATGCTGGAGCTTGCCGAGGCCGCCCGCGCGGCGCGCGACCGGGTATCATGACGCTCCGCGATCCTCCCCGGAGTCCTTCCTGATGCCTCGACCCGTCACGCTGTTCACCGGCCAGTGGGCCGACCTTCCCTTCGAGACCATCTGCGCCAAGGCCCAGGAGTTCGGCTACGACGGGATCGAATTGCCCTGCTGGGGCGATCACTTCGAAGTCGACCTGGCGCTGCGCCAGCCCAGCTACCTCAAGAGCCGCTGGGAGATTCTCGGGGATCATGACCTGACCGCGTTCGCGATCTCGAACCACCTCGTCGGGCAGGCGATCTGCGACAACATCGACGAGCGTCACAAGGCCATTCTTCCGGAAGACATCTACGGCGACGGCGAGCCCGAGGGCGTGCGCCGGCGCGCGGCGAAGCAGATGATCAGCGCCGGGAAGGCGTGCCGGAAGCTTTTCGACGCCAAGCCGGGGCGCAAGCGCCGCGACGACCATCCCGCCGTCGTCAACGGGTTCACCGGGTCGAGCATCTGGCATTCGATCTACGCGTTTCCGCCGACCAGCCAGGACTACTGGGAAAAGGGCTTCCGCGACTTCGCGCGGCGCTTCACGCCCATCCTCAACGCCTTCGACAAGGTGAACGTCAACTTCGGTCTCGAGGTGCACCCCACCGAGATCGCGTTCGACATCGCGTCGGCGCGACGCGCGATCGACGCCGTCAAGGGGCACAAGCGCTTCGGCTTCAACTACGACCCCTCGCACCTGGGCTACCAGGGCGTCGACTACGAGAAATTCATCCGCGTGTTCCCGGACCGCATCTACCACGTGCACATGAAGGACGTGTGGTGGGGGCGCGGCGACGGCACCGTCGGCGTGTTCGGCGGGCACACCGACTTCGCGGATCCGCGGCGCTACTGGGACTTCCGGTCGCTCGGACACGGCGACATCGACTTCGAGTCGATCATCGTCGCCCTGAACGACATCGGCTACGCCGGGCCGCTGAGCGTCGAGTGGGAGGACTCGCGCATGGACCGCGAGTACGGCGCCACCGAATCCTGCAGCTTGGTGCGCTCGGTGGACTTCCCGACATCCGGCGTGGCCTTCGACGCGCAGTTCGACCGCTGACCTGACTCGCTACGCCTGACGCAGCTGAGCCGCAACCTTCAGGAACCACGGATGGACACGGATGGACACGGATGAATCAGAAAGAAGAAAAATCCGTGTTCATCCGTGTTCATCCGTATTCATCCGTGGTTCTTCAACTTCTCGTCACGGTGACGAGAAGTGACACCGGAAGAATCTAACCGGTCTGATTCCATGGATACGAACGTCATCTGGGCGCTGCTCCTCTTCGCCATCGCGCTGGTGCTGTTCTTCCTGGAGGTGTTCATCCCGTCCGGAGGCGTGATCGGATTCGTCGCCGCGGCCACGGCGCTCGCCGCGATCGTGTTTCTGTTCAACTTCAGCCGCACGGCGGGCCTCATCGCCATTCTGCTGGCGATGGTCTCGCTTCCCTTCCTGCTCGGGCTGGCGCTGAAGCTGTGGCCCAACACGCCCATCGGCCGCCTGCTCACCCTCAGCGCGACCCAGAAGCGCCTGACGTCCGACGACCCGGGCCGGACCACCGAGGCCCAGACCGATCGGAACCGCCTGCTGCACGCGCGGGGCGAAGCCGTCACCGACCTGCGGCCGGTCGGCTGCTGCAGGCTCGCCGGCAAGCGCGTGGAATGCCTGGCGATCGGCGGCATGATCGAAGCGGGCAGCCAGGTCGAGGTCGTGGCGATCAGCGGCAGGGACGTGAAGGTGAAGCGCCTCACCTGAGGCATTCCGTTTATTTCGTTTATACCGTCTATTTCTTGTTTGTCATTTCGGAGCGCGCGGTGCCCACGAGCGACTCCGAATTGACAAATAACGAATAGACGGAATAAACGGAATAAACGGAATGATCAACTGCTCATCGCTTCGATGCGGTGGTCCGGGGCGTCGATGCTCGTGATGCGAATGCCGAAGTTCTCGCCGACCTTGACGGCGACCCCCAGTCCCACCTTCCGGTTGTTGACGAGCAAGTCGAGATCGTCGTCGGCGGACCGGTCGAGTTCGAGAATCGCGCCGGGACTGAGATTCAGCACATCCTCGATCGAGATGCTGCACTGCCCCACCACCACGATGACGGGGACCGAGAGCTTCAGGATGCCCTGGACGTCAGACACGTCAGGGTTATCGGCGAAAACCCGACTGCCCGTTCATTTGTTATTCCGTTTATTCCGTCTATTTGTCATTTCGGAGCGCGCGTTTCCGAGAGCGGCTCGGCACGGTAGGGACCGCCCTTTCGGGCGGCCCCCCGCACAGATCCCAGCGTGCGGGACTACCGCACTGGGCTCCTACCTTGGGTACTGAC
>NYZC01000343.1 GCA_002686995.1 Phycisphaeraceae bacterium
ATCATTCCGTCGACCCGCACCCGAACCGGGAAATCGGCGTTCCGGGGCTCGATGTGCAGGTCGGTGGCGCGGATGGCGCTGCAAAGCTCGAGCAGGCGCCGCAGCAGCAGGACGCTTTCCCTGCCCGCTTCGACCGCCGACTGCACCGTTTCGTCCTGCTCGACGTGTATCGACTGTCCCCGCGCGTTGATCAGCGTGATCGCGCCGGTCACCGCAGCGCTCTTTCTGAGCGAGCCGATCGTGCGCTCCAGCGCCTCGTCATGCGCGAGCGCGGCCTTCAGCAGCTGCTCGGGCGACGCCTTGTCGCCTTCGGTGTCAGCGTCGTCATCGGCCGTCGGCGCGGACGCCTCCACTGGGACGTCGACGTCCGGGCCGCGACGATGCGGCGGCTGCGCCGACTGCGGCGGTTTGGTGAGATCGACCGGCGCCGCTTCCACCGCGTCATCGTCTTTCGCAAGCGCGATGGTTACCGAAGGCTCCGCGGCTTCGGGTTCGGAGGGCGTCGCGGGCGCCGTCGGTGGCCCTCCTTCGGAGGGCAGGAGGTCCATCATTTGAAAGCGGATCTCGACCGGACCGACGTGAATGACGTCGCCGGATCGAAGCACCTCCTCGTTGATCTTTCGTCCGTTGAGCAGCGTGCCGTTGGTCGATCCGAGATCGCGCAGGTGGAACTCGCCGTTCTCGGGCTGGATGACGCAGTGGAACCGGCTCAGGCGCTCGTCGCGAACGGTCAGGGAATTGCCCTTCTCCCGACCAATCGTCACCGGCTCGCCGGTCAGGAGCATGCGCCGCCGCGTGTTTCGCACGCGAACATCGATGATGGGCTTGCGCATCTCCATACGGTTTCGTGCAGTATGGTAGCGGGGTATGGGGTATGGGGCGAGACAGATCTGGCAAGGCGCGTCGGCGCGACTCGTGCACCGGGCCAGCAGCAGGAATTGACTATTGATTATCGATTATTTGTTGTCTGTAAATTCGGAACTTGGTCCGGACGCCTTCTCCGAAATAACAGACAACAAATAATCGATAATCAATAATCAATTCCCCCGTGCCGTTCGCGCCGGCCCGCAATCCCTGCACCTGCCCCCGCACCCTATACCCCACACCCCACACCCCTTTCGTTGCCATGTCTCCCCGCCTGCGTTATCGTCTCGGCTCCGTGCAGGTGGAGGCACGGGTTTCACACGCATTCGGAGTCGGATCATGTCCCTGAAAATCGCGATTCTGCCCGGCGACGGGACCGGACCCGAAGTGGTCCGGGAGGCCCTGAAGGTCCTGAGCGCCGTGGCAAAGCTCGAACGCATCGACTACACGACCGAGCCGTTCGATTACGGCGGCGACCGGTACCTCGCAACCGGAAAGATCGTCGACGAGGACGAGATCGAGCAGTTGCGAAGTGACTACGACGCGATTCTGCTCGGAGCGATCGGTCACCCGGACGTGGCGCCGGGCATCCTCGAGAAGGGCCTGCTGCTGCGGCTTCGCTTCGCGCTGGACCAGTACATCAACCTGCGGCCCGTGAAGCTCTATCCTGGCGTCGACTGCCCCCTCAAGGACAAGGGGCCGCAGGACATCGACTTCGACGTGATCCGCGAGAACACCGAGGATCTCTACTGCGGCGCCGGCGGCTTCCTCCGCAAGGGCACGCCGCAGGAGGTCGCGACGCAGGAGATGATCGCGACGCGCTTCGGCGTCGAGCGCTGTCTCCGCTATGCGTTCGAGTACTGTCGTCGCCGTAAGGCGTCCGGCGCCGGCAAGGGGTGTCTTACGCTCGTTCACAAGACGAACGTGCTCACTTTCGCTGCGGATCTCTGGTTCCGCGCGTTCGAAGAGATCGGCGACGCCGACTACACGGACATCGAGCGGGACTACAACCACATCGATGCCGCGTGCATGTGGTTCGTGAAGAACCCCGAGTTCTACGACACCGTGGTCGTGCCCAACATGTTCGGCGACATCATCACGGACCTCGGGGCCATGATCCAGGGCGGCATGGGGATCGCCGCGGGCGGCAACATCAATCCTGACGAAGGCGGCACGTCGATGTACGAGCCGATCGGCGGCAGCGCGCCGAAGTACACCAACCAGGACGTGATCAACCCGCTTGCCGCCATCGGGGCGCTCGCGATGCTGCTGGCCAACAGCGGCGAGCCGAAGGCCGGCGAGCGCGTCGAAAAGGCGATCGCGGCGACGACGCCGAAACTCGAATCGCTTGCGGCCGGACGCATGGGGCACTCGACGACGCAGGTTGGAGATCTCGTGGTGGCGGCGCTCTAGCCGTTGAAATCAGGCTATCAGTCATTTAATTTCCTCCGGGCTCCTTCACAGCGCGAATCTCTCGATCGCCACCGCCACGCCTTCGTCATCGTTGGACGGAACGACGAACTGCGCCGCGCCGCGCACGTCGCGCCAGGCGTTCTTCCCCGCGACCGACAGACCGGCCCACTTCATCATCGACAGATCGTTCGGCGCGTCGCCGATGGCCATGACCGACTCGCGAGCGACGTGGTAGTGGCGCGCGACGCGGACCAGGGCGTCCGCCTTGCTCGCGCCATGGCTGACGATCTGCAGGAGCCGCAGATGGCTGACCCCGAAGTCGATCCGGCCCGGCAGCCCGGTCTTGAGGGCGAGGCGGACGTCGCCGAGCAGTCCCGTGTCACCCCGCATCAGCACCTTCGTGATCGGCTGGTCGAGCACCTGGTGCCGCCGCTCGTCCGGGGGCGTCGCCCCGGCGGTCTTGGCGTCGGCCACGGGGCCGCGGCCGATCATGTGCAGCTTGTCGACGACCTCCACGCCGACCGAGACCGACGGCGCGACGTGACGCGTCACGGCCACGACGTTGCGGGCGAGCGCCGCATTCATCGGCGCGTGATGAAAGATGCGGGGCCCCGAGGCGTCGTAGATCAGCGCACCGTTGTGGGTGATCTGGAGCGTGTCCAATTCGAGCCGGCGAAGGGTGGGCACGATGCCGCGCGGCGGACGCGCGGTCGCGAGAACGACGTGAACGCCGCGCCGCCGGACCTGCGCGATCGCGTCGATCGTGCGCGGATCGATCGTCTCGTCGCTGCGCAACAGCGTCCCGTCGAGATCCACCGCGATCAGCGCGACGGACGCGACGGGCAGTCCCCGGCTGTCGTCGTCATGGCTCGGCGTCACCAATAAATACTAATCGGCCGGGCTCAGACGGCACCGTAGAGGTATTCGTGAAGGAACCGGATGGTCGTGTCCTGCTCGGACGCGAGGTAGGCGTTGAGGTCGCCGATCGAGATCATCCCCGCCATCCGGTGGCGCTCGTCGATGACCGGAAGATGCCGGATTCGATGGTTCTTGAACACGGCCCGCGCCTCGTCGACCCTGGTGTCCTGCGTACAGCACGCGACGTCCCTGGTCATGACCTCGCAGACCGCGACCGTGCTGGGGTCAAGCTGGCGTGCGACGATCCGGCGCATGACGTCGCGTTCGGTGAAGATACCGGCCACCTGCTCCCCGTCGACGACCACGACGGCACCGATGTGCTCCTCGTTCATCAGCTTCGCCGCATCGAGCACGGTCGTCGAGGGCGATACGGTGAACACGTGATGGTGCTTGGTCTGCATGACGTCAGCGATGGTGGCCATGAGCGGCTCCTTTCACACTGGAACTCGTCTGGCCCGATTACGGCGGGATCCGCCCCTTGGTAATCGGACCTTTTGTTCCCGGAATAAGATTTGGTCCTATATATGATGCGCGATCAGGGGCGGTGGTTCAACAATGATTTATAAATATATGTAAATAAATGCGTTGCGCTTATAGAAAATTCGCCGCGGGCCCTCAGAACAGCTGCCCCTGCTCGGGGCCCTCGTTCGGGGCGGTGTCTAGGACCTCGCGCACCTCGTCGAGGAAATCGTCGAGGTCACGGAACTGCTTGTAGACGCTCGCGAACCGCACGTACGCGACCTGATCGAGGTTCTTGAGCCGGATGGCGATCGAGCGTCCGATCTCGTCGGAGTCGATTTCACGGTCGAAGCGGTGGAACAGGTCCTCCTCGACGTGGTTGACCAGCTCCTCGAGGGCCTCGGCCCGGATCGGCCGCTTGTAGCAGGCCTTTTCCAGGCCCTGGACGATCTTGTTGCGATCGTAGGGCACCCGGGAGCCGTCCTTCTTGACGACCTGCAGCCGCACGTTGGCCTCGACGTGCTCATAGGTCGTGAAGCGCTTCGCGCACTTGGTGCACTCACGGCGCCGGCGGATGACACGACCTTCGTCGGTGGCCCGCGAATCGATGACCTTGTCCTTGTTGGCGGCGCAGAATGGACAGCGCATGCGACGGCAACTCTACATATGGGGCAACTGTTGACGGATTATACAAGATCGGCGGTTTTTCAGGTGTGCCGTGAGCGGCGGCGTGGCGCTGTTTCGCATCGTGGCGAAGGGCCGGCGGGTCTGCTACGCTCGACGAATGGCCGTCCGCATCGTCATGCTGGGAGATATCGTCGGGATGCCAGGGGTCCATGCCGTCGAGCAGCGAATGGCCGGAATCCGCGAACGCTGGCAGCCCGACCTGGTAATCGCGAACGCCGAGAACGCCCATAACGGCTCCGGCCTGACGCCCAGGCTTTATCGGAGGCTGGGCGAAGCAGGCGTCGACGGCATGACGCTCGGCGACCACGTCTACAAGCGAAACCAGATCGTGCGGACGCTGGAGTCCGAGACGAACATCGTCCGCCCGGCCAACCTGTCGCGCCAGGCGTCGGGCCTGAGATGGATGAAACTGCCGATCCCGGACCGGGACCTGTCGATCTACGTGATGCTCGTGCTCGGTCGCATCTTCTCGAACCTGCCCGCCGACGATCCGTTCGAGACCGTGGATGCGATCCTCGGTGAGATGCCCGACCTCAATCCGCTGGTGATCGTCGAGATCCACGCGGAGGCGACCAGCGAGAAGCAGGCGATGGGTTACCACCTCGATGGTCGTGTCGCGGCGGTGATCGGATCGCATACGCACGTGCCTACGGCCGACGCGCACATTCTTGCGGGAGGCACCGCGTACCTCACGGACATGGGCATGTGCGGCCCGCACGTGTCGATTCTCGGACGCAGCGTCGAAAACGTGCTCACGCACATGACGACGGGCATGCACGCGCCCTTCGATGTCGCGGAAGGCGATCCGAGGGTCAACGGCGTCTTCGTCGAGATCGACGACCAGACGGGCCGCGCCCAGCAGATCGAGCGCATCCAACTGGACGCCGATCCGCATGTGGCGCCGTTCGTCGGGGAGCAGACGTAGGAATGCGCCCGCCCAAACCTTCGGCCCGATCCGTCCGATACGAGCCACGTGGGTGATGCATCCAAGTCGACATCCGGAGGGAGGCTGAGGCACTTCTGGGACCGACTGTCGATCCGATGGAAGATCAATGGTCTCATCGTCGCCACCGCCGTCGCGGGCGGCGCGGTCGGCGTGCTCGACGCCACCACGGGACATCACGTCTGGCCGTTGAGCGTCGGCCTCACGGCGGTCGGCGCCGCGGGCATTCTGCTCGCGCAGCGGTGGGTCGTGCGCCCGTTCGATTCGGTCTTCGATTACCTGTCGCGGTTCGAGCAGGTCGACGAGCACGAGCGTCGCGATCTCGTTCGATCGTTCGACGTTCAGCGCGAGGACGAGATCGGCCGGCTGGCCCGGATGGCGCGCCAGATCATGACGGACCACACGCGCGGGCGGATGGAGTCGGATCGGCTGCGCCGCACGATCGATGATCGCGTAGCCCGCGCGACCCGCGTCGCCACGAGCAAGCTACACCGCCAGTCGCGCCGCGACCCGATGACCGATCTCGAAAACCGGCGCCACCTGGACGAGCGCCTCGAGCCACTCGTCGCGAAGCTGCGCGACGAGCGCCAGGACCTGTTCTGCGTGCTGATCGACATGGACAACTTCAAGCAGATCAACGACACCTGCGGCCACCAGGTCGGCGACGAGATGATCGTTCTGCTCGGGCAGATGATTCGCGCCGCGGTGCGCAGAGACGATATCGCCGTGCGGCTCGGCGGCGACGAGTTCGTAGTGCTGATGCCGCGATGCTCGAAGGATCGCGTCGTCGTCGGCGTCGTCGAGCAGATTCGACACCTGTACCGGCAGCAGATCGAGACGATGCTCCCGCACAGCGCGATCGACCTGTCGATCGGCGTCGCGTCGCTGCTGCGCGACCGGCCGGAGACGGGTCGCCAGCTTCTCGAAATGGCGGATCAGAATCTCTACGAAGCGAAACGAAACGGTAAGGGGCAGATCGTGGGGATTGCGTAGGGACATCCGCGTACCCGCACTCGTCCTCGTCCCCGTACTCGGTCTCGATCTCGGTCTCGCACTCGCACTTGTCCTCGATCTCGATCTCGGTCTTCTCCTTCTCCTCCTCGTCCTCGTCCTCGATCTCGGTCGACCGCGCGCCTGCCACGACGACGAGTACCAGATCCAGTACGAGCGGGTATCATCCACCCGTATCATCCCTTGGTATCCGGTCCCTTCCATGTACACCGACGAGCAGCGCCAGACCCTGCTTCAGCTTGCACGTGACGCGATCGCGCACGAGCTCTACCAGTATGTCGCGATGAGCGTCGATCCGGAACAGCACGCGCCCTCGCTTCGGGAGGTCCGTGCTTCGTTCGTGACGCTTTCGATCGAGACGCGACTGCGCGGCTGCATCGGCACCCTTCAGGCACGCCAGCCGCTCGTGTGCGACGTCGTGCGAAACGCCGGCGCCGCGGCGTTCGCGGACCCGCGGTTCCCGCGCCTGACGCGCGAGCAGTTCACTCGGACCGACGTCGAAATCTCCGTGCTGAGCCCGAGCGAGCCCATCGAGTTCGACTCCGAGGCGGACCTGCTGGGCCAGCTTCGACCCGGCGTCGACGGGCTGATACTTTCCGAGCCTTCGGGCGCGGCGCGACGCAGCGCGACATTTCTCCCGGCGGTCTGGAAGCAGATTCCCGAGCCCGCGAACTTCATCGCGCAGCTCAAGCGCAAGGCGGGGATGCCCGCGGACCACTGGTCCGACGCGATCACCGCGTCCCGCTACACGACCGAATCATTCGAATCGCAGCGAGGCGATGCCTGACGCGGGCTTCGCCCGCAAGTAGGAAAGTCAAAAGTCAAAGGTCGAAAGTCGAAAGTCGAAAGCCGAAGGTCGAAAGTCGAAAGAACCTGGCTCCCCACGCCAATACGATTTCATCGACCTTCGACCTTCGACCTTCGACCTTCGACCTTCGACCTTCGACCTTCGACCTTCGAC
>NYZC01000344.1 GCA_002686995.1 Phycisphaeraceae bacterium
GGCCTCGAAGGCCGCGACCAGGCGGGCAAAGTGCAGGTTGAAGACCTCGGCGACGTATTGGCGCGCCATGTCCACGACGTCGCGCTGGAAGAAGTTGTTGTCGGCGAGCTGCGACGCTTGCGCCAACGCGGCCCGCAGGGCGTCGGCCAGGTGCGGGATGTAGGCGTGGCGCAGCTTGCCGTACGACTCCGGCACCTTCAGTGTCGGACGGGTCTGATACGCCGGCGCCGTGTAGTCATAGTGCGCGTAGACGCTCTCGAGCAGCGCGTCCCAGCACTTGCGCATGCCCGCATCGGGTCCGTAACGACGCACCAGGTAGTCATCCAGGAAGGCGTCGACGGTCACGTCCGTGCTGCGCCATGAGAGATTCGCCGCCAGATCGATGTAGACGTCGTTCTGGTTCAGGATCTCGGGGTTCAGGTAGAAGTTCGTGCAGTGGTCCGCCTTGGGATCGGCTCGGACCGCCTGCATCCTCCGGATCAGATCGGCCAGGTCGCCGTGAGGCGTCGTCCATCCGCCCATCGAATGCAGGACGCTGAATCCCCAGCGCTTCCCGTGGAAATAGCTGAACCTTTCGTAGATCGGGTTCCGCTCCGCCCAGATGTCGTTGACGACGAACATGTCGTCAGGGATCACCTGCAGGAAGGCCTCGACGTCCTGTTCGTCCCAGGTGTTCCCCCAGCCCATGCCCCAGCCGCTGATGATCCACGTGCCTTCGGGGTCGGCGGCGCGGATGGACGCGACCAGCGCCTTGGCGAAGTCGACCTTGACACTGCGCTTCTCCTGCTCCGTCGCCCCGGGATCGGTTTCCGGGTATGGATCCGTGTTGTAGAAATGATCGGTGCCGCACAGCTTGATGTGCTCGCGGATGAACTGGGCCCCAATGCGCACGAACAGTGGATCGGAAGGCGCGATCGGGAACTTGGGGGGCAGGTCGAGCCACTGGACCGCCACGTACCTGGCGCCGGGAAACGCTTTGCGGACTTCGGGAGGCACGCGGCCGTCGAACGCGGGGCCGATCACCCGGAGGCCGAGCTTGCGGCAGTGGCGGTGAATCGCGACGGCAAGCTGCGTCTCATGCTCCTCCCACGGCGTAGGGGGCGTGAGGCCCTCCACGCCCATGCTCTTGAGCGCGTGGAAGAGGGGCACGGCGTTGCCCCAATTGATCTGGACGAGGTTGAACTTCTTGCGCGCCGCCCAGTCCAGCTCGCGCTTCCACTCGTCGATCGTCCAGAACATCGCGGTGTAGCCGTAAGCGCAGGCCTGCAGGTATTCGCGCTCACCGAAATCCGGGCGCTCGACGAGGTTCAGATCGGTCAGGCGGATCGTGTCGCGACGGGGCACCTGCTCGCCGTCCCAGAAGAAGCCCACCCGCAACTGCGTCTCGAGCAGGTGGTAGACACCATGGAGGCAGCCGCGCGGCACCATCGACGCGATGACCAGGACGTTATGGTCGCCGTCCTTCAACGTCCGGACGATGAAGCCGTCGTGACCGGGCACATCGGCGGACAGCGTGACGAGCCCGCGTTCGACCAGGGCGCGGACGCGGGACGAGGTGGCGGGTGTGCCGATGACGACGCGGTCGCCCCCCCCCGGCCCTCCGATCGGCACCTTCGCGCCGGACATCCTTTTCAGATACGAGGCCAGCTCTTCAGCCGCGTGCACCTCGGTCGCGGTCGCCCGGTCGCCCGTCTCGACGACGCACGCCGGCCGCCCGTCGATGACGAGGCTGACCATCAGAACGAGAGAGGCCAATTCCATGGGAATGCTCCAGCCTTCAGTCCGCCTGCGCTCTGCGCGCGGAGCTTGTCCGCCGGCAGGCGGAGCGGATCTCCGCTTCGCTGCGGCCTTCGGTCACTCATCCCGCCAGTCGACGTCGACGCGATTCCCGCTGCGTATTGATTCGTACGCGGCTTCCACCACGGCGGTGGCGTTGCGTCCGTCCAAAGCGGTCACCCGCGGCTCGTCACGTCCGGCGATGCAGTCGAAAAAATGATCGTGCTTGTCGGGGATGCCGTGGGGCGCCAGGTCAATCGCGTCGCGCCCGACGGGTTTCACGACCTCCAGGGACTGGTGCCGGCGGGCCGAGTCGTATCCAGACAGCAGCGTCGCCTCCGTGCCCGACACGTCCATGCTCAGAAAGAGCGTCGGTTCCCGATCGCAGCCGACGTTGCAGGTGGTAAAGGAGGCGAACAGATCGGCGAAGGCGCCGTTTTCGTACTCGATCAGGACGCCGACGTTGTCTTCGCCCTTGTTCTGCGGCTCGATGACGCGGCGGCCGCCCAGGGCCTGGACCGCCTTCGCCCGTCCGAGATACCAGTTGAGAAGGTCCACGACGTGGTATCCGCCGTCGAGCAGAACGCCGCCGCCCGCCTTGACCAGGTCGCCCTTCCAGTTGTTCGGATCGTTGAAGCGTTTGGTCTCGTAGCCGAGGTAGGACGCCCGCGCGAAGACGACGCGCCCTACGGCGCCCTCGCCCAGCAGCCGATCGATCTGCCACGACCAGCCGCTGAAGCGCATGTTCAGGCCCACCAGCAGCGTCCGCCGCCGGTCGCGGGCCAGATCGATCATCTCGTCCGCCTCGGCGACGTTCACCGCGATGGGCTTCTCGCACAGCACGTCCTTGCCCGCCCGCAGGGCATCGGTCACGACCGGGTGGTGGAGGTTGTGCGGCGTGCAGACGATGACGACGTCCACGTCGGGCCGTTCGAGAACCTCGCGGTAATCGTCGACGCCCGCTTCGAAAGAGCAGACCTCGGCGGCGCGCTGCCGGGCCGGCTCAAACGGATCGGCGACGGCGACGAGGCGGGCGCGGTCGGCGTCGCGCAGGTAGTGCAGGTAACCTTCGGCGACGAAGCCGAGACCGACGACGAGCACGCCCGGCGCTTCCGCCATGCAAACCATCATACACCATCATACAGGGATGTTGCACCGGATCTCGCCCACGACGTTTGTCGCCGCCCGCAGAAACGAAGAGACTTGTGCCATGCTAGGCTCGACGGACCCGCTGCGACCCTGCTACCACTTCGTCGCGCCGGGCGCGCCCGCCTGGCCCTTCGATCCCAACGGCTGCATCTGCTGGAAGCGGCGGTTCCACCTCTTCTACATTTTTCAGAATCACGATCTGCCGATGATGGGTCATTCGTGGGGACATGCCTCGAGCGCGGACCTGGTGCGCTGGACGATCCATCCGCCTGCCCTGGTGCCCGGCCCCGATGATCCCGAGGTCGGTATCTTCAGCGGCTGCGCCCTGCTGAGCCGCGAGGGCGTTCCCACGCTCGTCTACCACGGCGTGGAGGCCGGCACCTGCATCGCGACGGCGAACGACGACGAACTGATCGGCTGGACCAAGTCGCCGCACAATCCGGTCATCCCCGAACCGATGAAACCGGACGATCCCGGCTACGGTGTCTACAACGTCTTCGATCCACACGTGTGGCGGGAAGGCGACCGCTACCTGGCGATCCTCGGCGGTCGCGTGAAGCCTCGCGACGAGTTCGACACCGCCTACCTCTTCGAGTCGCGCGACCTGGTCACATGGCGGTACCTGCACCCCCTCTACGAGCCGCGTCCCGAGTGGACCGACGCGGGCGACGACTGCGCCTGCCCCGACTTCTTCGAGCTGCGCGGCCAGCACGTCCTGCTGTGCATCAGCCACCGAACGGGGGCGCGGTATTACCTGGGCGACTACGCCGACGGAAGGTTCCATCCCCGGAAGCACCACCCCATGAACTTCCCGGGCGGCAGCACGTTCGCGCCCGAGACCCTGCTCGACGACCGCGGTCGCCGCGTCATGTTCGCGTGGGTACCCGAAGCGCGGACGCAGGCGGCGCAGGAGCGGGCGGGCTGGTCGGGGGTCATGACGCTGCCGCGCGTGCTGGATCTCGACGCCCGCCGGCAGCTCACGATCGAGCCGACGTGCGAGGTCGAGAGCCTGCGCCACCACGAGCGCCGGCTCGATCCCTTCAATGTCGGCGACGGTGAGAACATCCGGATCGACGACGTGTCCGGGCGCAACCTCGAGCTGTGGGTGGAGGCAGAGGTCACGACCGGCGGGCGATTCGGTCTCGACGTGTGCGTCACCGAAGACGGCGGCGAGCGAACCCGCATCGTCCACGACGACGCGGCGCGGACGCTCTCGATCGACACGACGCGCTCCAGCCTGTCCGAGGACATCGTCCGCCCCTTCCCCAACCCGTACGACCCGAAGGTGGACGAGACGAAGGGCGTTCGCGACGTTCCCGTCCAGACCGCGCCGTTCGATCGCGACGGGCAGCGGCTGACGCTGCGCATCTTCGTGGATGGCTCGATCCTGGAGGTGTACGCCAACGGCCGGCAGTGCGTCACGCAGCGCATCTACCCGACGCGCCCCGACGCCGTGGGGGTTCACGTCTTCGGCGACGGCGGATCCGTCTCGGTGTCGCGATTCGACGCCTGGGACATGGCGAAGTAGAATTCTGCTGGGCGATCCTACGTGTCAAGAATGTTGCTTTCGGCATCCCTCTTGTCTCAACTTCTGCACCGGATGTCAGAAGTTCAGATGCTTCATTCTGGGGATAGCAGACATGCCCTCGCATTCAATCTTACTGTTCTACTCATATTCAGGAGCATCCCCCTCGTCCTCCCGGCCCGCGAAACGGCAGGTAGACGCGTAGCCCTCGCCCCATCGAGCACGACCTCCGCGAGTCATGCAGGACGAATCGACCCACCGGAGCGATCCCCGAGTGCTGAAACGAAGACGACATCCATGAGATTCAACGACATGAATGAGCGCATCCTGAGAGCCGTGACCGGCCCTCTGTCCAACGGCAGTCCGCGGGCGCTGCGGTGATCGGCCCCGCCTTCGAAACGTTCGAACAGGTCCTGCTCGGTCGGGCGGAGAGCGATCGCGTCCATTTCGTCGAGTTGGGCATCGACCCGGAGGTCGGCCGCTACCTCGTCGAGCACGAACTGCGACGGCCCTGGCTGGCGTGGCCGTGCACCGCCCGGACCCGCGACGACTACTGGCGGCAGATCGTCGATCTCTATGCCCACCTGGGATACGACTACGTGCCCGTCTGGCTGCCCACCGTCGGCATGCCCGAGGGCGAGCGCCTGGCCGCCACCGACACCGCCGATCTCTCGCGGGGCCAGCGGCGGTGGGTGAATCAGCACCAGGGACAGATCGCCAGTCGCGACGACCTGAACCGGTATCCCTGGGACGAGGTGACGTGGGAATTCGACGTCCTGGACGTCATCGCCGCCCACCTGCCGGACGGCATGCGGATGGTGGTATCCAACTCGACGTTCGAAGTGGTCCTCAAGGATCTTCTCGGGTACGAGGCCTTCTTCTACCTTCTTCACGACGACCGGGGTCTCGTCGAGGAGACGCTCGAGCGCTGGGGCGACAAGGTGGAGGAATACTACCGCGAGGCGCTGCGGCGGCCGGCGGTCGGCGCGATCTTTCACGCCGACGATCTGGGGTTCCGAACCGGCTCGTTTCTCAGCCCGGCCGACACGGCCCGGATCGTGCTGCCCTGGTTTCGCCGGTACGTCTCACTGGCCCACGAGAACGGTCGCACGGCATGGCTCCACTCGTGCGGGAACCTCGCGGCGCTGATGGACGATCTGATCGACGTGGGCTTCGATGCTCTCCACTCGTTCCAGGACCTGGTCATGCCGGTGACCGATTTCAAACGACGGTACGGGCATCGGATCGCGGCTCTCGGCGGCGTCGACATGGACCGGTTCGCCCGATCGAGCGAAGCGGGCCTGCGGGCCTATGTCCGCCATGTCCTCGGCGCGTGCGTCCCCGGCGGCCGGTACGCGCTCGGGTCGGGCAATTCCGTGGCCAACTACGTGCCGGTCCGCAACTATCTCGCCATGCTCGACGAAGGACGGCGGTGGCCGGATCGGCTGCGGGCGGGGTGTTGACGACTTCGGCTACGACCACGTTGGTCCCGACGTTCTGCGGCCCTTCTGCCACCGCGGCGCCGGTAACATAGGCCGCAGTCCAGCGCGAGCGATCACGAGCCCGGCTCGCCACCGCCCTGGCGGAGGCGGGATGGACGCAAGTGAAGGTGTCATGAAATGGACAAGATGACCACGATGACGAAGGAGCAGGTCGACACGCTCCGTGGGCTCGGGCGGCGCTATGCCCA
>NYZC01000345.1 GCA_002686995.1 Phycisphaeraceae bacterium
CGACCCGCGGGCTGACGCCCGCGGTACGCCGGGCAGCCGAGCCTGCGAACCGCGCGGCGTCAGCCCGCGGGTCGTTGGTGATCCGGTGCCGATGCCGAACGAGCGATTCATGCCGTGCGGGGTGTGACGCATCGTCCGTCATGTGACCGTCATGACATCCGACCCGCGGGCTGACGCCGCGCGGTTCGCCGCGCGCGCTGATTGGCGTACCGCCGGCGTAAGCCGTCGGGTCGAATACCATGAGGGCGCCATGACGGCGCTGACCCGCGACAACGGTCCGATGCTCTGGTCTACCGATTTCATCGCGGACGCCGTCGCGGCCGGTCTGGAAGCGCACGCCCGACAGGACGACCTCGAGCAGGCGGTTTACGGTTTCGATCATCTCGACGAGCTGGGGCTGCACCCGATCGTGCAGCAGGCGCTGCGCGACGCGGACATCGGCGTGTGGCCCGAGCAGCGATACCCGTCGCACTGGCTGAAGAAGAGCCGCAGCGAGGGACTTCGGTGCGACGTCGTCCTCACGCCGGATCCGGGATCGAGCGGTTTGCGCGACCCCGAGATCCGCGACACCCTGTTCGACCTGCTGCCCGCGTGCGATCCCGAGGACGCCTACTGGCTGGAGATCAAGACCGTCGCGCAGTACACGGTCGACGGTCCGTTTCCCCGCTACACGACGGAGCTTCTTTCTCCCGTGCCGAAGGACATCAAGAAGCTGTGGGGAGATGGCATCATCCGCCACGCGGGGCTGCTGCTGGTTCTTTTCGCGGAAAGCAAGATCACCGCCGAGCACGATCTTGACACGTGGTACCGCAAGTGCCTCGAGCGCGGCTACCCGCTCGGCGCCCCGGCCCGCCGCGGGTTTCGGATCACGGACCGGATCGGCAACGGATACTGCGAGGTGGGGGTGTTCGCGGTGCGGGGGGTGTAGGGCGAGGGCCCGCGCCGTCATGGCGCCGTCATGGCATTCGACGCGACGGCTGACGCCGTCGGTACGCCGAGACGTGTCCGGCGTACCGCGCGGCGTAAGCCCGCGGGTCGAATGCCATGAGGGCGCAATACCCGCACGCGCCTCCGAAACAGCTCAATGATCCCACGCGGCGGCCTCCCACTCGGTCTTTCCCACCGCAGCGCCGCCAAGCGGATCATCCAGTGCGCGCAGATCAAGCACGACGGGTCCGAGGCGCGCCGCGGCGAGATCGACGGCGATGCGGTACTGGATCGTGTCGAGTTCGCCCTGTCCAACCGGGCACCGCAGGCCGCCGCTTACGACGTCGCAAAGCCGCGCCGAGTGCAGACGGGCACCGAGCGCCTGGGCGCCGCGGAGCGCGTCGTCGCCGCGCCCGAGCGCAGCGGCGGGATCGAGACCGCAACCGATCGCCGGCAGATCGACCTGTCCGATCCATTCGAGCAGCGCATCGACGTCGTCTTCGGCGTGCACGGCCAGCCGTGCCCCGCGACCGTCCGCCGCTTCGACGATCGCCGCCTTAGCATCGTCCGCCAGCTCGCCGACGGGCAGCGCAACGCTCAACGGCACGCGTCCGAGATCGACGGCCAGCTCGATCGACGCGAGCGTCGCAGCCATCGCGCGATCGACGTGAGCGCTATCGAGGTAATGGCGGTGCGGCAGGAACAGGTCGAGTCCGGCGAGGCGCATGCTGCGTCGTGTGAGCAGGGCGAGCAGGTCCTTCCGGGCGCGCTGGTCGAGCTCTCGCGGGCGGATTCCCGGGAGTGTCGCGTCCAGCTGCACTGCGTCGAAGCCGAGGGTCGAGAGATGCTCGACGGCGGCTGCGACGTTGCAGCGATGGTGGCGGACCACCGCACCGACGGTCGGGGCCAGTGACATGTCCGAGCCATGTGTGAGGATCGGGGTCATTCCGTTTATTCCGTCTAATTGTTATTGGTCAGCTCGGAGGCGGCATCCCGCCCGTCCGAAATAACAAATAACAGATAAACGGAATAAACGGAATAGAAGGAATGTCGTCTCAAGGTCCGGCGAGCCCCGGCCGATACGGGATCAGGGGTCGCTGCGCGACATCCCTTTCCGCTTCTGGTCAGCCATGGCAACCTCCGTTTCTCGAACTCAGTGGGAGCCGTCCCTCCAGGCCATCGTCAACGCGCGTGGCACCGTGCTCGCCTCGCCGCTCGACGATAGCGGTGAGCCCCTTGCCGGCGGCGCGTGGCGCATCCGACTGATGTCGTTCGACCACAAGGCGTTCGTGATCGAGGCGCCCGGCACCGCGGACGCCGTCGAGCAGGTGTTTCCGGGATGCCGGCTCGAGGTGCTCGTCGTCTGGCCGCCGCATCGATGGCGCTGCTGCGCGACGGTGGCCGGTCTGATGAGATGCGTGTCGGAGGACAAAGTGCTCGACGTCGTGTCGCTCAACCAGCCCTACGAAGTGCAGAGCGCGCAGCGACGCGAGTTCTTCAGAGTCTCGACCGCAGGCATGAAGCTCGAGTCGGCGCAGTTGATACCCGCGGTCGACCGATACGAGCAGGTTTCCGGAATCGCTTCGGCCGAATCCTTTACGGGAAACGTGGTGTCGGTCAGTGGTGGCGGAATCGCGGTCACGGGCCCCATCTCGCTTCAGCGCCAGATCGAGCAGGCGACCTACTACGAATGCCGTTTCGCGCTTCCCGACGGTTCGCCGCCCATCGACTGCCTCGTTCGGGTCGTCCGGTGGCAAGCGCTCAAGAACGACCGGATGTTCATCGGGTGTCAGTTCGAGCCGCGCGACCCGGTCGTCGTGGATCGGATCTGCCGGTTTACCACCTGGATTCAACGGAAGCAGCTCCGCCGCCGCCGCGCGTGACGTCATTCGACTGTTCGTGATCGAAGACGAGCGCTGTCAATGTGCCCTCATGGCATTCGACCCGCGGGCTTACGCCGCGCGGTTCGCCAATGTGCGCACCCTGCGAACCGCGCGGCGTGAGCCCGCGGGTCGAATGTCATCAGATCGCAACACCGACACGCGCCGCCGAGACGCGCGACACACACCGTCGGCCCGCGGACACGCACACCCCTGCGAACCGCGCGGCGTGAGCCCGCGGGTCGAATACCACGAGAGCGCAATGACGAATCGCGCCGTATCGCGCCGTATAGACGGACCGACCGCCTTCCCGTAAACTTCTGCTCGTGAACGTCTCGCTGCTGATCACCTGCCTTGCGGACACCTTTTATCCGCGCACCGGCATCGCGGCGGTGAAGGTGCTCGAGCATCTCGGATGCCGGGTCGAGTTTCCCGAAGCGCAGGCCTGCTGCGGTCAGCCGCTGTTCAACAACGGATTCGAAGATGACGCGCGGGAACTCGCGCGGCGGATCGTCGACGTGTTCGAGGACAGCGAGTACGTCGTCACGCCCTCGGGATCCTGTGCGGCGATGATTCGCGAGTACTATCGTCAGCTTCTCGACGACGACCCTGCCTACAGCCGCGCGGCCGCGGCGCTCGTCGACAAGACCTACGAGTTCATCGAGTTTCTCGTGCGGGTGCTCAAGGTCGACCTTGCTGCGCTCGACATCTCCTGGCCGGGACACGTCACCTACCATTATTCGTGTCATCTGCGCGGCATCGGCGTCACGGACGAGGCGACGCGCCTGATGCAGCAGATCGACGGTATCCGGTACACGCCGATGGAGAAGATGGACCAGTGCTGCGGCTTCGGCGGCACGTTCGCCATGAAGTACGCCCAGATCTCCGGGTCGATGGTGCGCGACAAGGTGGCGTGCATCGCGGAGACCGGCGCCGAGACGGTGGTGAGCAATGACTCGGGATGCACGATGAACCTCTCCGGCGCCTGCCGGCGGGGCGGCTGCGACGTGCAGTTCATTTCGCTTGCGGAGCTGATCGCCGAGGGAATGGGGCTGCTGGAGCGGCGGGAGCGACATGAACCTGCATCCTGACACGCATGCGGCGCCAGCGACGCTGACCCACGAAGGCGAGGCTATTCTCTTCCCGCCGCTGCCCTACGACATCGGCGCGCGGGCCGATGCCGCGACCGCGAACCCGGCGCTACAGAAGATCGTCAGTTCCGCGGCCCGTCTCAAGGACACGGGGCGCAAGACGATCTGCCCTGACGTGTTCGGCGACAATTACAACGCCATGCGGGCGCATGCCGGGGCGATCAAGCAGCATACGCTGGACCACGCCGATCACTACCTGGAGCAGTTCGTCGACCACGCGACGGCGGCCGGGGCCACTGTGCACTTCGCCGCCGATGCCGAGCAGGCCAACGCGATCTGTCTCGACATCGCACGGGACGAAGGGGGCCGGCTGTGCGTCAAGAGCAAGTCGATGGTGACCGAAGAGACGCACCTCGTGCCGGCGCTCGAGCGCATCGGCGTGGAGACGGTCGAGAGCGACCTGGGCGAGTTCATCATCCAGATAGATGGCGACGCCCCGTCCCACATCGTGCAGCCGATGATCCACAAAGACCGCACCTCGGTCGGACGAGCGTTCGAGCGCGTGCTGAACGTGCCGTACACCGAGGAACCCGAGGCGCTGGCTGCGATCGCGCGCGACCATCTGCGGGACAAGTATCGGCACGCCGACCTGGGAATCACGGGCGCGAACTTCCTCGTCGCCGACACCGGCTCCGTGGTCATCTGCACGAACGAGGGCAACGGCCGGTTCTGCAGCAGCGCCCCGCGCGTTCACGTCGTGGTCGCGGGCTTCGAGAAGCTGCTTCCGCGGTGTGAGCATCTCGCCCTGTTCCTGAAGCTGCTGGCGCGCAGCGCGACGCAGCAGCCCCTGACCTGCTACACGCACGTGATGACCGGCCCGCGTCGCGGCGCCGAGCCCGATGGTCCGGAGCAGATGCACATCATCCTGGTGGACAACGGGCGCAGCGAGATCCTCCGGGCGCCGTCGCGCGAGCTGCTGCGCTGCATTCGCTGCGGCGCCTGCCTGAACGCGTGCCCGGTCTACCGCACGATCGGCGGTCATGCCTACGGCGGCGTGTACTCGGGCCCGATCGGTGCCCTTGTCACCCCGCTTCTGCGCGGACTCGAGAACTACCGCGATCTGCCTCACGCCTCGAGCCTGTGCGGAGCGTGCTACGAGGCGTGCCCGGTGAAGATCGATATCCCCCGGCACCTGATCCGGCTTCGCGCCGAGCAGAACCGGCAGCGGATCAGCAAGGCTTCCGACCGGCTGATGTATCGGCTGTGGGGCGCCAGCCTTCGCTACCCGGTGACCTACCGGATCGCCGGGTTCATGCAGAAGCTGATGATGCGATGGGGTGCGCGCCGGCACGGCACGCTCGAGCAGGGCGACCGGTACCGGGATCGCGGCTGGATCGAGCATGCACCCGGGCCGCTGTCGGGATGGACGAGCCAGCGGGATCTGCCGACGCCCACGGCATCCGATTTCAGGCACTGGTGGCGACATCGGGACGGAGATCGACCGTGAGCGGATGCACGCGCGAGCAGTTCATGGGCCGCATTCGATCCGCGCTCGGTCGTGGCGACGATCCGGTGGCGCCGTGTCCCGAGCTGGAAGAAGCACTGGTGCGCCGGCCGGAGTCGGACGGGGATCTCGCCGACCGATTCGCCGCCCGCGCCGTGGACGTCGGCATGTTCGTGCACTGGGTCGGCGCTGGTGAGCTCCACGCCGCGATCATCAAGGTGCTGAAGGAGCACGAGGCCCGTACGGTGGTGATCGGGATGAAGGACGGGCGTGCGATGCGCGAGTCGCTCGAGTCAGGTTCGGTCGAGATCGTCGAATGGCGTGACCACCCGGGTTTCGAGATCCAGTACGACGTGGACGCGAGCGTCACCGACGTTCACGCCGCGTTCGCCGAGACCGGCACGGTGGTCTGTTGCAGCGACGCCGACCACAGCCGCGGGCTCAGCCTCGTGCCGCCGCTGCACGTCGCGGTCGTCCGCAGGGAGGACATTCTTCCCGACGTGCTGGACTTCTGGAACCGGATGCCGCGGGACGCCGATCTGCCGAGCAGCATCGCGTTCATCACCGGACCGAGCAAGACGGCCGACATCGAGGGCGTGCTGGTGACGGGCGTGCACGGACCGCGTGAGGTTCACGTGATGCTGGTGGGCGCGGACTAGGCGGTGTCGGCGGTGGGTGGCGTCATGGCGCCCTCATGGCATTCGACCCGCGGGCTTACGCCGGCTTACGCCGCGCGGTTCGCCA
>NYZC01000346.1 GCA_002686995.1 Phycisphaeraceae bacterium
CAAAAGCCACAAAAGCCACAAAAGCCACAAAAAAGGAACGGAGAATTCATGAGTGCCGCCGACGAATCCGCCAATCAACTGTCGGTTCGCGAAAGCCGGATCGTATGTCTCCGCTTTTCGTGGCTTTTCGTGGCTAACTGATTCCCCCCGCGAAGCACCGGTTACGCCCGAATCATCCAGGTGCTGTGCTAAACCCGCGGATTCATCCATCCGAAGACAGGATGGAACTCTCTTCGCAGCGATCCAGGTCCCCTCCTGGATCGCTGCTTTTTTTTATTCCGTTTATTCCGTTTAATCCGTCTATTTCCTATTTGTCATTTCGGAGTCCGTTCGCGGCGTCACTCCGAAATGACAAATAGGAAATAGACGGATTAAACGGAATAAACGGAATGGCTCACTCGTCGCTGCCGAGGAGGACGGCGATCCAGTGAAACTCTTCGCTCGCTTCGAACACCATCTTCATCGTCAGCGTGAGCGGCACCGAGAGGAGCATCCCGACCGGCCCCAGGATCCACCCCCAGAACACGAGAGAGAGGAAGACCACCAGCGTCGACAGGCCGAGTCCGCGACCCATCAGCCGCGGCTCGATGACGTTGCCCACGAAGACGTTGATGACGAGGTAACCGACCGCGGCGACCCCGGCGGCCGCAGGACCGCTGCCCACGATGCGCACGTCCGAGTCCACGAGGGCCACGATCAGGGCCGGTATCGCGGCCAGGAACGACCCGATGTTCGGGACGTAGTTCAGCAGGAACGCCAGCAGCCCCCAGGTCAGGGCGTAGTCGACCTTCAGGATCCCGAGCATGACCGTCACGGCGATGCCGGTTCCAAGGCTGATGATCGTCTTGATCCCCACGTAGCGCCGGAAGTTGTCCACGAGATCGTCGATGTTATCGGGCGAGATGCCCAGCCCGCCGGTCTGCGCGTCGATCTTCGCGCTCAGCCGCGAGACCTCGATCAGGATGAAGATGACCGTGAGGATGATCAGGAACGCGTTGCCGAGCATCGCGCTGATCTCCTTCATGCCGCTGGCGATGAACTGAATGATGCGTCCCGGCTTGAGATCCTCGAGCACCTTGGACTTCTCCGGCACCTTCACGCCCATCCCGTCCAGCCGGTCGATCACGGAGCCGATCGTCGACTTGACCTGCTCTTCGTAAGCGCCGGCGTTCCCCGCGAAATCCGTGACCGAGTTCCCCACGACCATGCCCATGGCCAACGCGACCAGAATGATCCCGACGGCCAGGATCGCGATCGCCGCGCCGGTCGGCACGCGGTGCCGCTTCAGCCAGAACATCGCCGGCGCGCAGATGATCGAGATGAAGATCGAGAGCAGCAGCGGCACGATGAGCTTCTTTGCCGCCATCATCCCGGCCACGACGACCACGAACGCCGCGGACAGCACGATTGCGTTGGACAGCGTCGAGCGGCGGGGCCGCGTCCATTCGCTGTGATCCAGATTGGTAGAAGCCGCGGCCTCGGGCCGGTCCTGGTCGTCAGAGGTCGTCATGATCAGTGCCCGGCGAGCATCCTATCGGATCGGGTCCGTAGCCGCTCGAATCGGTCGACTTCGCCACCGCCGGGTCACAGTCCGACCCCTTGACTCGGATAGGGCGTCTGATAAGATCCTTCAGACTGGCTTACGCCGGTTTTTCGTGGGAGCCGGCCTCATTCCGAGAGGACCGGACCGAGAGACAAGCACGGCGCCGCCACGCGTTGGAACGGAGAATCTGAACACATGCCGGGTCCCGTCTGCGCGCCGTCAGGCCGGGATCGTCCGCGCCACCCACGCTGTCATCAACGTGAGCATCAACAGTGAGCGCCGAGGGGCGCTCGTCATTCCCCTCGCTTCGTGCCAAAGGAAGAATAGAGAATGAGAACGACCACCCTCCTCACCACCGTCGCCCTGCTGCTCATGGTCGGCGTCGCGCCGGTGCCCGCCGGGATCTTTTCGGAGTTCGAGGCCCCCACCTACACCGCCGGCCTCGACATCATCGGCGTTGACGGCTGGGGCCAGTTTCCCGGAACCGATCCGACCGGCGTGGTGACGCCGGACGCAGTCAGCGGCTTCGAGACCGTACTCTCGGGCAATCAATCCTACACGGTGACGACGACGACCGACATCATTGCAAAGGAGTTCGACCCGGGGACGTCGCTCGATCTCGAGACGATCTCGTGGCGCTGGCTGATCGAGCCCGGCGGCAACGGGTTCGGCGCGCTCTACTTCAGCAGCGACCTGGCGCAGGGCTTCATCGACGGTGGCATCCAGGCGAACCTCGACACGACCGGCAACTTCGATCTGCTTGGCGTCGGAGGCACCATCGTGCCGTCGCAGGTCCCCGTCGTCGCGGGCGTCGAGTACCTGATGGAGATCCAGATCGACTTCAGCGACCCGGGCAACAATTTCTTCATCGCCTTCGCGACCGATCTGACCCATGGCGGCCCCCGGCTTCAGATCATCGACCTGGCGCTCGCCGTGACGAACGCCAACGAGGCGTCGATGGCCGCCAACGGCGGGCTCATCATCACCGCATCGACGCCGACGACGTTCGACGCCATCGAGATCACGCCCGAGCCCTCGACGATCGGCCTCCTCGCGATGAGCGCGATGATGCTCGGGCGACGTCGCCGTTGAGAGGCACCTGGGCTACGCCCCTCCCACGTCGCTGAAGTCGGTAGACTTCAGACCGACCGACGGGTGGCCACCTCGGCTATATGTACCATGTCCGGCGACCTGAAGAAGGAGCCTCGGCCATGCCCGACATTCGCGGCGTCGTTCCCATCATTCCCATCCCGTTCAAGGACGACGAATCGATCGACGACGCGTCGCTGCGCCGACTCGTCGACTGGGCCGCCTCGCGCGGACTGGGCGCAGTATGCCTGCCGGCGTACGGCAGCGAGTTCTACAAGCTGTCCGAAGCGGATCGCGAGCAGGTCATCGGCATCGCGATCGAAGCGAACGCCGGGCGCGTCCCCCTGCTCGCCCAGGCCAACCACGGCTCGGCGAAGATCGCGGCCGGGCTCGCCGCGCGGTACGAGAAGATGGGCGCCGACCTCGTGTCGTTCGCGATCCCGCGGCTGTTCGGCGCCACCGAGGAGGACGTGCTGCGCTTCTGCGGCACGATCGCCGATGCCGTGTCGGGGTCGATCCTCATCCAGGACTTCAATCCGGGCGGTGCGACGATCGGCGCCTCTTTCATCGCCGAAATGCGCCGGCGGCATCCGAACTTCCGTTACGCGAAGCTCGAAGAGCCGATGATCGTCGACAAGCTGGTCGCCATCCGCGATGCCATCGGTGACGACGTCGGCGTTCTCGAAGGGTGGGGCGGCTACTACATGCTCGAGGCGATTCCGAAGGGCGTGATCGGCATCATGCCCGGTCTCGCGTACGCCGACCTGCTCGACCTGATCTTCCAGGCGCGCGCCGACGGGCAGGACGAGCGAGCCTACGACCTGTTCGCCTCGGCGCTGCCCATGATTGCGTTCACGCTCCAGGACATGGAGCTTTTCCTCCAGATCGAGAAGCGGATGCTGGTGCGGCGCGGCCTCCAGGCAACGCCCTGCATGCGCTCGATCACGCTGACGCCCAGCGCCGAGACCCTCGCGCACGCGGAATACCTGACCGACAACCTGTTCCGCGTGATGGAGCGCGAAGGGCTGCAGCCGGTGGTCGGCGCGGATTGACATTCAAGCGCATTGCTGGTTTAATACCCCCTCGGATGCGATCGACTGAACTTCCACTGTCTTGAGATACACCACCCGACCGCCCGACTGCCCACCGACGCGACGGCTCGACGGGAAACGACCGGCGGCGATGAGGTTGCCATGGCCACTGTGACCAAGAAAGAGCTCGTCGACAGGATTGCCGACGCCACCGGCGAGACGCACACCGGCGTCAAGCAGACCGTGCAGGCGTTTCTGGACACGATCGTCGTCGAGCTCGGACGCGGCAACCGGATCGAGTTCCGCGATTTCGGCGTGTTCGAAGTCCGCCACCGCCGGCGTCGCATCGCGCAGAACCCGCGCACGCTGGAGAAGGTCAAGGTGCCGCCACGACGCACGGTGAAGTTCAAGCCGGGTCAGCTCATGCTCAGAACGGTGGACAGCACCCGGCAGCCCAAGACGCCCTGACCCCTGCGTCGCTCCTGTCACTGTCGGCCGACTGCGAGAAGCACCGGGCGTTTCGCCCCGTCACCGCCTCGTTACTGTCCCAGGAATGCGAGACATGATCTGCGACCGCACCCAGCACGCGTCGGACTACTTCGGCATTCACCCGCGCTTCGAAGCCGCCTTCGATTTCCTTGCCCGCCACGGCGGCGATCTCTCGACCCGCGACGCCGGCCGCGTCGACATCGACGGCGACCACCTGTTCGCGGTCGTCAATCACTATGACTCGAAACCCATCCAGGAGGGCAAGTTCGAAGCCCACCGCAAGTACATCGACATCCAGATACTGCTTACCGGCGTCGAGCGCATCGGCTACGCCAACATCGACGACCTGAATGCGGAGACGGCGTACGACGAAGAGGACGACTACACCCTCTACACGGGTGAAGGATCGTTCATCGCGATGGCGCCCGACCGCTTCGTCATCTTCCATCCCCAGGACGGGCACATGCCGAACATCGCGATCGACCAGCCGGTCGCGGTGCGGAAGGTCGTGTTCAAGGTCCAGTCAAGTCATTAAGCTAGTCATTAAGCTAGTCATTAATGACTAATAGCTTAATGACTACGCGGCCTGGCGCACCTGGCCGAACGTCATCTCGCAGTAGTACTTGACGACGGCGCCAAGGTAGCTGTTGATGGACGGCAGCGCGATGCCGGCCTGGTCGAAGTAGCGCCGCGATTCGGTGTTCGTGAACGTCTGCGTCTCATCGAGATAGTCGAGGAAGTACGGCAGCGCCTTGAGACGACGTCGCGCCGCGGGAGGCACGAGCAGCGCGATCAGCGGGATCGCGCCGCGCAGCACCTTGTGCGACATCACGCGCACGCGTTTCTGTGAACGGCGATACGGGGCGAGCATCTCGCGAAGCTGCACGGAAAGTTCAGAAATCGGCGCCGCGCCGTCCGGACCGCTGCAATGATGCAACACGCGCCCTGCCGAATCAGCGTCATCGCAACAGTGCATGATCGCCCGCGCGACGTAGTCGCACGGCACGAGATCGAGCCGCGCGTCCCCCGTCGCCGGCACGAAGCCCCACGTCGCATGGCCGGTGAACAGTTCGGCAAGGTAGTAGAAGACCTGGAAACGTCGCACCCGGCCGCTGCGCGAGTCGCCCACGACCATGCTCGGACGGTGAATCGTCGCGGCGAGTCCCTGCCCGATGCCCGACCGCAGGATCTCCTCCGCCTCCCACTTGGCGTTCTCGTACGTATTGTGAAACCCAGGCGGCGCGTCGAGAAACCGCTCGGGCACCGTGCCCGCGGTGCGACCGGCGACGCCGACCGTGCTGACGTACTCGAGCTTCGAGAAGGCGCCGGCCCCGGCGGCGCGATCGCAGAATGCCAGGATCTGTTCGGCCGAGCCGACGGCGTCGCGCTTCGCGTCGTCCAGCGACTGGTTCATTCGAACGTTGCCGGCGCAATGCACGACGTGAGTCACGCTGCGGGCGAGCTTGTCGTACCGCGCCGCGTCGAGACCGAACTGCTCGGCGCACACGTCACCCCGATGCGCGGTGACGCGCTGCCGATCGAGGCCTCCGTCAGGGTCGAACTGCCAGAAGCCGAACAGCCGCCGCAGCCGCTCCTCGAGATGCGATTCGCCGTCGGCGCGAATCAGCAGGTCGACGGTCGTCCCCGGGTCGCGCAGCGCTTCGGGCACGAGCGCGCTGCCGATGACGCCGGTGCCGCCGGTGATCAGGATTCGCTTCATGCCGCCACCTCCGCCAGGGTCGGCTCCGGCTCCGGCCCCTTCGCCACCGGCAAATCCGGCTCCCTTTCGTAAACCGCGTCGATGAGGTCGCCCAGGCGCGCCTCGACGCGCGAACGTCGCAGCTTCAGCGTCGGCGTCAGGTCGCCGTCTTCAACGCTGAGCGGCTGCTCGAGCAGGTGATACGCAATGACCCTCTCGTAATCCGCCAGCTCGGTCTCGTGGCGCTTCAGCTCGTCGTGAACGATCGCCGCCACGTCTTTCGATTGCGCCATTGCTGCCGGATCACCCGGTATCCGGTGCCCGGATTTCATCAGCTCGCGCTCGACGGCCTGCTGATTCAGCGCGAGCAGCGCCGCCAGGCACTTGCGTCCGTTGCCGACCACCATGACCTGGTCGAACAGCCGGCTGCGACCGTAGATCGCCTCCACGCGCGCCGGCGAAATGCGCCGCCCCGTCGAGGTCTTGATGATCTCGGACTTGCGCCCCGTGAGGTAGAGAAAGCCGTCTTCGTCGTACCGACCGAGGTCCCCGGTGCACAGGTAACCGTCGTCCGTGAACCGGGCCTGGTCGCGCGGACGCGTCGGGTCCGCGTCGTCGTGTCCGTTCGCGCCCTCGAAGTATCCGTCGAGCACGCCCGGACCGCGCACGAGTATCTCGCCGTCCGGAGCGATGCGAATTTCGTTGTACGGCAGCGGCATGCCCACCGATCCGAACCGGTACGCGTCGGCGCGGTTGGAAGACATCGGCACGGCGTTCTCGCTCAAGCCATAGACCTCGAGCAGAAGCAGCCCGATCTGATCGAAGAACTCGAGCACCCACGCCGGTGCGGGCGCCGTGCCCGTCACCATGACCTCGAGCCGACCTCCCAGGGCCTCGCGGAACCGGCTGAGCACGAGGCGATCAAGCGTCGCGTGGGCCATCCGAAGGAAGATCGAGGGGCGCTGCCCGTGGACGCGGTGCTGCGCCATCCGCCGGCCCGTTTCCAGCGCCGCGTCGACGAGTCGGCGCCGCGGCCCCTTCATTTCTTCGATGCGATGCCCGATCTTCTCGGCGATCTTCTCGTAGAACCTCGGCACGCCGCAGATGATCGAGGGTCGCGCCACGGCCATCGTGGCGACCACCTTGCGCGGATCGTCGGCAAACCAGGTGGTGGCGCCGCGCGCCATCCCGAACAGGTTCGTCATGCGCTGCACCATGTGCGCCAGCGGCAGCCAGCACACCATCGCGTCTCCCTCGTTCAGTTGCGGATAGGTTCGAATGATCGCGCCGCACGCCTGAATCAGCTGCGCATGCGTGAACTCGACGGCCTTCGCCGCACCGGTGGTGCTCGACGTGTAGATCAGCGTCGCCGAGTCGTCGGGTGCGACCCGAGCCGCTTCATCCGCGGGCGGGCGCTCCGCCCGGCTGACCTGCTGCCAGCCGGCCACGCCGTCATGCCCGACATCCTCCATCGTCATGGCCAGCGTGAACCGCGCCCGGCGCTCCGCGTCGATGTCCCACCACTGCCCGATCTCTCCGACGACCAGCGCCGTCGCGCCGGACTCGTCGAGGATGGACGCGATCCGGGCCGGCTTCTGGTGATGATCGATGCCGACGATGACCAGGCCGAGACGCAGCCCGGCAAGCTCGCAGACGTACCAGGCGCGACAGGTCGGGGCGAGGATCGCGATCCGGTCGCCGCGCCGCAGCCCGTGGCGACGCCAGTATCCGGCCACGCGCGCCGTCTCGTCGCGCAGCTCGCGCCACGTCGTGTCGACCCACGCCTCACCGTCGAGGTGTCGGCACGCGACCGCATCGGGCGACATCGCCGCTCGACGGTCGAGCAGTTCGGAAATCGTTGATGGAAGCTGGAATCCGGTCACGGCCCCTGTCTCGTCATGATAGTTCGGGCCGCCGACCGAGAAGGTACATCAGGTACGAAATGTACCCGTGAAACACGTTCTCGTCGCGCACGAGGCCTTCGCGCCGGAATATCTCGTGGACGCGCGGCAGCTTGGTGAACGGGATGGCTGGATACCAGTGGTGGTAGATGTGCAGGTTGAAGTTGAGGTTGGGCAGCAGCAGCGACTCCAGCCGCCCGGGCTCGATGATCGGCGTCGACTGCTCGACGCTCGGTGACACCAGGTTGTATTTGTGCTCGCACACCGCCCCCCACCGTACGATCAGCTGCAGCACCGTCGCCCATGGCAGCACCCAGTAGACGAGGAAGGGAATCCAGGTCTCGGTCCAGGTGAACGTCACCGCGGCGGCGCCGTAGAAGACCAGCCGGGCCCAGGGGGGCGTGATCGGCTTCGGCGGGCCGGACTTCGCTTCGCGTCCGCGCTTCCCCGCGACGAAGCGAACGATGTTGAAGCCCGTGACGTCGACCACCACCGTCGTGAGGAACTGCATGACCCGCTTCGGGTAGGTCCACTCGGGGCCCTGCTTGCGGCGGAAATCCGGATCCTGGTCGGTGAAGTAGTGCCGGTGGTGCGCCAGGTGAATCCGCCGGTAGCCTTCCAGCGTGATGAGCAGCGGCCAGGCCATCGTCATGTTCGCCAGGTGGTCGCCCAGGCGTGAGCGGACGCCGAGACGGTGCGTCTGCTCGTGATTGAGCAGTCCGAGCATGTTCTGCCGCGTGGCGATGAAGA
>NYZC01000347.1 GCA_002686995.1 Phycisphaeraceae bacterium
ACAGAATACCTGCTAAAATGAACAATGAGCCTACAATAGCAGCTATTTTCTCTTATGGGCTAAAATGCGTATCCTCCGTCGGTCGGTCCGACGGATCGCGAACCTGGATGAGCACGGTCTTGCGAACCCGGTCGGACGCGTTGATACCGGAGCCATGAATCGTGAGATAGCTGAAGAACAGCACGTCACCGCGCCGGGCGGGGCAGGGCGTCGCGTCCTCGATCGGATACTGCTGCGGGTCGAGATACTTGTTCCCGGCGCCCGAGGGGTCGTCGTAGAGCGGCAGCGGTCCTAGCTTGTGGCTTGCCGGCACCACGCGGACGCAGCCCATCTGCTCGGTCGCATCGGTCAGGTGGATGATGCCGGCCATCATCGTGTGGTGATCGTGCGGAAAGTACGGAAAGTCCTGGTGCATCGGGAACGCGGCGCCGTTCTCCGGCGGCTTCTGAAAGAGCTTGCTGTGGTGGTACTGCACGTTGCCGCCAAGCAGGTCGGCGAACGCGCCCGCGAGCCGCTCGTGCGTGAGCACGCGCGTCCACCGGGCCGAGTACGCCTGCAGGTCGTGGGTGTGCAGCAGCGACATCTCGGGCAGGTCATCCTTCCAGCTGCCGCCCCAGCTCTTGAGCTCCGTATGCGAGCGCATGCGGCGGCGCACGATGCCGTCGAACGCGTCCTCCATCTCGACGAGGTCCTGCTCAACAAAAAGCCCCGATGCGAGAACGTAGCCGTCGTCGTGGTACTGCGCGATCTGTTCCGGCGTCAGGATCATGGCGTGGCTCGTGCTGCGATCGGACCGGAGATGATACTCAAGGCTCTACGGCTTCGCCCCGTCCTCGCGCCGCCACGCCTCGAAGTGTCCGGGTCGATCGCGGTCGCCGATCAGCAGGTGCCGGTCGTCGACGACCACGGGGATCGCCCGGCCGGGTGCGGACAGGGTGATCGTCCAGGTCCGGCCGACGTCGTATGTGATGCGCACGGCGCCCTGGTGCCCCATGACGAGGCCGCGGTCCGGAAGAAGGGCGACGCGCGGCGCGCCGCCCGCGACGCAGCGCTCGGGGCGACTCCACGTGTAGCCGCCATCGGTGGTGATCGCGCGAGAGATGAATGGCAGCGCGGCGCCGGCGCCGCGCGACTCGGTGCTGATGAACGCGACCCAGACATCGCTCGACAGTGCGACCAGGTCGGCTTCGTTGTAGGCGGTCAGCGCGCGGAGATCCGACCGGGCGATCATCGAGAAGTCGCCCCAGGTCTCTCCGTCGTCGCGCGAGCGGAACAGGCCGAGGCTGTCCAGTCGTCGTGCGGTCTGCATCCGGTTGAGGTTGCCGTACACCGAAAGGGCGATCGATCCGTCGGTCCGCTGGACGAAGCGGTGGTTGACCATCACCCACTCGAACGGGGTGACCTCGAGCGGCCGATCGGTTCCGGACCACGTCCGGCCGTCATCGTCCGAACGCAGCACGAAGAGCCGACTGCGCCGCGCCGCCTGCCGGTTCGGATCCCACACGGCGAGGCCGTCGCGACGCTCGACGATGCGAAACGATTCGTCGTTGTTTCGCCGCTCGAGCCATTCCACGACCGCGCAAAGCCATCGGCCGGTGGAAAGCCGCATCATCGCATGCGGCGTTCCCGCGAATCGGTCCGGCAGCCGAACGGGCCGGTCCTGCCATGTCACGCCGCCGTCGACCGTGCGCGCCATCGTTCGGATCGAGCCTTCGCCGGCGGTCTGCACCGTCCGCGGCGGGTTGGAGACTATCTTTGACGCCTGCGCGCCGCGCAGGCCGGCGAACGCACCCGGCTCGAGGCGCACGTGCGCGTCGGGGAACGCGCGTTCGACCGGATCGCCGGCGCGCCGCCATCGGTGACGGCGCGAGACGGGCGTCGGCCAGATCCCATGCCCAATGACCTTGCGGGCGCGGTTACGGCGAAGCAGGACTGCGCCGACGTGTCGCGCCGGCAGGGCGAACCGGCCCAGAGAAGGCTTCTCGCTGTCGGCGACGCCGTACCCGTAGAACGCAAGAATCTTCTTGTCGTCGAGCGCGAGGGCCGCTGGCGGACCGAATGGTGCCGACGAGACCGTCTCCCGCTCGATGACGATGCGTTCGCACCGCCAGGACCTTCCCTCGTCGTAGCTGAAGGCCGCGAACGTGAACGGTCGCGGTTGCTCGCGACGGGCAACACAGACGAACGTGCCATCGGGGCCCTTCGCTGCGTGAGGATGCGTCCCGGCCAGCGCCGGCTCGGGAGCGCTCCATGATCGCCCGTCTTCGCCGCTGCGACAGATCGAGATGCCGGCGCCGGATTCGACAAGCGCGATCAGCCCGCCTTCGCGGCCGGCAGCGATCGCGGGGCGCCGGCAGTCCGCAGCGATTTCGGAGAAGTCGTTCCATGCCAGGCCGTCGGACGACCGGACGAGCCCGGACACGTACCGGACGTCTTCCTTGGTCTTCGGTCCCCACACCCCCAGGACGAGCGTGTTTCCGGGGTGCTCGATGATGCGTCCATGGGGCACTGCCCACGCCAGGCCCGGGACCGTGAGCGCCTTTCCGATCAGCCATTCGCGCCCGTCATGGCTGCGGACCGAATACAGTTCTTCGCCGCGCCGCACGACGGCGACCAGTTCGCCGTCGGATCGCGATGTGAGCGTGCCCATTGCCGACGGCGCTTCGCCTTTGGCATGGCGCCTGACGTCGCTCGGTGCCGACCAGGTCATGCCGCCGTCGGCGCTCTGCGTGACCCGCAGGGCGCCACCCTTGTCCGATTCGGCGGCGGCCTCGGTGAACAGCATGACGATTCGACCGTCGGCGGCGCGCGCGACCGACGGATCCGTCAGGGGGTGGCGGCCTTCTACGACGGTCATGCGCGCCGCGCGGCACCACGGATCCGGGGAGATCTTCGGGCCCCAGACCGACGCGGCGCCGGGCGTCACCGACGCCAGCGCGGCGACGAACGCGATCAGGAGTGTGAGCCGCCGTAACATGGCTGGAATTCTACGCGGGACGCACCGGCACAAGTCCGAAATGAAGAATAACGATTGGCTTAACGACTGATAGCGAAATTCGATTTCAATCGCTCCCGACCCCCCGAACCTTCTTACCCCATCCGGTTCAGGTCGATCCCCTGCGTCGCGAAATCGAAGATCACCCCCAGCGCCGGCCAGATGAAGACCGCCATGATCTCGCCCATGATCAGGCCAATGAAGAACAGCTTGACCGTGTCGTAGGTGGCCTTCCCGCCATACTTGACGACAAGCCGCTTGCAGGCCCAGCCGATGAAGAAGCTCATCCACACCGGGCTGATCCAGGGGTTGATCAGCATGATGAACCCGATCGGGTGGGGAAACCAGAAGAGAAACTGCCTCGCGACCATCGTGATCATGACCCAGACGGCGCCCGTGACGTACCAGGCCGTCGTCGCGCCATCGAAGCGGGGCGCCTCGCGGATCGCGTTGCGGGCCGTGTCCATCGTCTGTGCCGGTCCGCTCGTGTAGAACCAGTCGGACATCTGGTTGCCGCCGCGCATGTAGCAGAGAAAGATCGCCATCCCCAGGGCGGCCGCGAGGCTGACGACGATGCCGATCGCGATCGTGGCGTGAAACCGGCCGCGGTGGGCGTGCTCGTCCTGCTGCATGCGCGCAGCGTTCAGCAGGTTCGGCGCCATGAACGTCTTGAGGTCGAGAAACAGCACCCAGTAAACCGGCACCAGCGGTCCGAGGGCCGCGGTCTTGAGCAGGGAGAACTTGCCGAGACCGAGCATGCGGTAGACATGGAAGAAGCTCAGGTGCGACTGGAACCAGTAGATGCCACCCTCGGCGACGATGCGCATCAGCCCGAGCGTGACGAGCGTCGTGACGGCGACGAACAGGAACGCGAACAGGAAGTTCAGCCGCGTTCCGGACTCGGGGTTGACGCCGAAGCGCATCAGCCATGCGATCATCACCGCGATGCAGACGAACAGCCCGACGACGGGCGCGGCGAGCTTCAGACGCTCGGCGACGGATCTGCCGGCGCCCAGGCGCACGTGATCCGACACCGCCTTCCAGAGGCTCACGGCGCTGAAGCACAGCATGCCGCCGGCGCCCAGGCCGCTGGTCGGGTTGTTCTTCCAGAGCCAATCGCTCCGGAAATCGGTGAAGTTCATCCACGAACCGACGACGACGACGGCCACGCCGACGAGGTAGTAGAACCAGACCGAGAAGCTTATCTCGGTCGGCAGCAGGAAGGCGATGCCGATCGCGACGAAACCGAACATGAACTGCAGGGTGCCGGGCGCCTGCGAATTCACCAGGGACAGGCCCTCGAAAGCCGTGCCTTCGGACAGCTCGTTCACCCGTTCCTGGTTCATGCCCCACGGGATGTCCGTCAGGCCGGCGATCCAGCCGGCCGTGACGGACGCGTTCCACGAAAGGAAGCCCATGGCCACCATGAATCCGGCCCAGAAAAGCGGCGAGCGGAACGCCGGCGGAAGCAACCGGCCATGCGCGGGAAGGAGCGTCTGCGGCAACTGGACGAGGGGAAAGATCAGCTTTTCGCGCCGCGACCAGTATCGCAGCACGACGAAGCTCAGGGAGTAGAACATCCCGTAGCTGGCGACGACGAAAACCAGCCAGTAGGTGAGCGGCCGGAGGTACGTCCACCAGGGAATCGCGTCGAAGACATCGACCAGATAGTCGATCTTCTCCTCCATCGCCGCGGACTCGGGCGGCTGGGGCACCGCCACGCCGTGGCGCACGACGCGCACCTCCTCGGCATCGGTGAGGTACAGGTTCGGGTGCAGATAGGGCAGCAGTTGCTCGTCCCAGCCCCGCTGCGGCGTGTTCCACGCGGGATTCCAGGGCGCCTGAATGATCGGCACGAGCTGCGACGTCAGGCCGAACGTGCTGATGCCGGACGAGACGAGCAGCGTCGCGAAGATGCTGACGAGCTCGGCGCGGCTGAGCGGTGCGATGACGCCGCGCAGGACGTAGTGCAGAAACGGGTTGACGAGCAGCACGATCAGCATCAGCGAGCCGAAGCCGATGACGGTGATCAGGGTCGACGAGATGTACACGTTGGAGTAGGTCGCGCCGAGCACCACCGCCCAGGCCTGGAGCAGGCAGAGCAGCACGGCCAGCGGCAGGACGAAAAGCATCCACCGCAGCCAGGCGGTGCGCGGTTCGGTGCTCGCCGTCGTGGCGGCGGTCTCGGCGGCGTGCGACTCGAGCCGCTCGAGATCAACCCGTTTGTATGGCGTCGAACCCATCTGCACCTTCTCAGTACCGTAACGTCGACGTGCTCTTGGCGATCAGCGCGAACGCCACTGACGCCATGCCGACCAGACCCATCCCCGCGGTGAACCCGGCGAGCACGACCATGACGTACTTCTTGTAGTTCTCCTCGCCGAAGATCCTCTGCAGGTAGAAGCGGCCGATCAGCGCCCCGATCATTTCCGGCAGGATGTTGCCCGGCGTGATCTGGCCGAGGCCGCGCACCATGCCGTAAATGAGGAACGTCGGCAGACCGAGGAAGCTCAGCAGCCCGAACGCGATCAGGCCGAAGCCCGCGCCCCATCCGATGACCTGCGGCTTGAGCGCCTCGATGAAGCGGCTCGAGCCGTCGAGCGTCGCGGTCGCGGTCAGCGAGAAGTTCAGCGCGTTGAGCTCCCACAGCTCCTGCGCGTAGGGGTACGCCGGGCTCGGGATCTCCGCGAGACGCCAGATCGCGTCGCTGAAGACGATCGACGTCACGAGAACGACCGGGATGACCAGAAGCTCGGTCCGGATCAGCCCCGAAAGGCGCGTTCCGGTCAGCTCCATGACGCGGAACTGGCGCACCGACATGCCGTAGTCGTTGATCGGGATCGGCGCGAACCAGATCGCCGAGCCCGAGTAGCCGGAGAGAATGAACGACGCTTCGCGCACGAGCGGAATCTGCACCGTCTGGCCAACCATCCCCTCCAGCTTGGCGTTCACGTAGCTCATCACCGGCGTGTAGATGAACGCGAAGCCGAGAAAGAACCTCCACGGGAAGCGGCCGATGCCGGTCTCGGGATCGCCGGGCATCAGGATCATGCACACGATGATGTAGCCGATCGTGCTGAACACGTAGATGCCCAGCGCGATCAGGATCGACATGTCGCCGCGCTCGCGGTTGCGGACGAACAGGCTGCGCACCGATTCGACGAGGCTCTTGCGCTCGGCCGCGTCGTCATCGGCATGGCCCGGTCCGCGCAGCTTGCGCCACAAGGGGCGCACGATCTGGCCGAGGCTGATGAGGAAGATGGCCAGCGCGAGGCCGATGCCGAACGAGAGATAGAAGTCGACATGGTTGCTGAACATCGTGTCGACGAGACGCATGCCGGGCACCCAGGTCGTCAGCAGGCCGCCGCGATAGAGCAGCGGGTTCAGCGCGAGCGTGATGAGCAGGCCCAGAAATCCGCCGACCACGGCCCAGAACGGCAGCACCATGCCCATGATGACGAGGCCGAGGTCGAACACGAGGTTGACCGGCGTGGCGGGCATGAACTGCTTGCTGCTGATCGTCGACGTCAAATCGAGGAACGGAATGGGAATGATCGACACCGGCTTGCCGAACACCGCGGCGGTGACCGCGGGCAGGCCGATGTACACGGCTCCGAACACGATCCCGATCACGCCGCCGAGGGAGAAGCACCGCCACTTCCAGCGCTCGCTGCGGTCCTCGGTCTCCGCCAGCGCGCTCATGCCGAGCGCGTCGGCGGGCGCCATCGGGAACGCCAGCTTCTCGACGTGGCTCGTCCAGCGATACAGCGCGTAGCCGAGGCCGAATGCGTCGATGCGCTGAATGACGAACATGCCCGCGAGGAAGAAGACCGGCACGAGCCACGGGCGCTGGTAGAACGTGCGCCGATCGAGCACGGCCGGGTCGCTGGGCGCCACCCACGACGGCACGTCGAGCCCCATCGAGCTGACCGCCGGCGCCTGCACGAGGTACTGGTTCCACAGCAGCTGGGTCATGATGCCGCCGTGAAGCTGGCCGCCGAGCGCGATGCCCGCCATGTAGAAGATGATGAAGATCTCCTGCTGCTTCAGGCTCTTCATCGAGCGCCGCGCGACCTCCGCGAAGAGAATGACGGTCACCCACCGCGCCGCGGGGCCCAGGCCCTGGCCCATCACCAGCGAGAGGTAGATTGACCCAGGCAGCATCGCCAACCCGAGGAACAGCGCGCCGAACACCGTCTTCCACCCGAAGCCGCTGCTGAAGCGGTCGGGGACGTCCATCAGGCTCTGGTAGAGTCGGACCTCGCGGTCCTGGGATGAGTCCATGGGGAAGCGGTCGGGGGTCAGAAGTCAGAAGTCAGAAGTCAGAAGTTCATCCCGTGCGCACCGGGAGCTGGGGCAAGTCTGCCAGGAGCGTCCGGCCGCGCTCGCAGAACGTGTCCTGGACCTCCTGGCGCTGCGAGCGCCACTCGAGCAGCCGCTTGCGCAGCGCTTCGAGGAACGGCTGGTTGACGTACGTCCAGTTCTGGAGCTGGCCGCTCAGTCGCGTCAGGTGGACGGACACCATGTGGGCGCGGACGTGCGGGTCGAAGAACGCGTAGACCTCCATCTTCTGGTTGACGCCGAGATCAAACGGTGCGGGCGCGATGTCGTAGATCAGCACGTATGACGGCGGCGCATCGGAGTCGTCGCCGTCCTCCACCGCCGCCGGAACGCGGCCGATCGTGTCGGGCCGGGCGAGAAATCGGCCGGTGGACGCCTCGGTGTTCTGCTTCATGAAGTCGTCAATGTACGCGCAGACGCCGCGCAGGCGGCGGTCGTCATAGCTGAAGGGGAACTTCACGTGGATCTCGTTGCCCTCGGGCTGGGGCAGGCTCCAGCGCCGCTGCCCGCTCGGCACGGCGGCGCGGGCGGCCATGATCGCCGGGTAGATCGTCGAGAGCAGCACCGTCCCGATGGAGAGAAAGATGACGACCATCACGCTCATGCTGGAATAGTTCAGGTTGAGGTCGATCAGCTGCGACAGCACGAGGCTCAGGCCCTGGCCGATGAGGTAGCCGGCGACCGAGCCCACGACGCCGAAGACGAGCGACTCGGCGAGGAAGAACATCATGACGTGCCCGGGGTTCAGGCCGATCGCGTTGTAGATCCCCACCTCGCGGCGGCGCTCCATCACCGAACCGAGCATCGTGTTGAGGATGATCGTCGCGACGAGAATGATCGGGATCATGATCTTGAGCACGCCGACCACCTCGGTCGAGCTGCTCGACGCCAAGGCGTATTGCCCGGGCTCGATACTGCGGCCCTGGTCCTCGAACGTCACCGGCCGGTTCAGTCCCAGCGCGATCCGCGCGTGCTGGAAGGTGATCATCAGCTCGGCGTCGTCCCAGGCCCGGCGCGCCGCGTCGTCTTCATGCTCGCCGGGGGCGGGATCATAGCGGAAGCTCACCGAGCGGTCGCCGCCATATCCCGTCTCCAACGCGAGGCGTCGCGGGAGGAACGCGACGTCCTTGGCCTCGGCCATGCGCATGCCCTGGGCGTTGCTGTCGGCGGTGTCGAGACGCGCCGCGCCGCTGGCCAGGCTGACGTTCTGCTCGGTCGGGTCGGTGGTGGGAATCACGAAACCCGCCTGGATCAGATTCGGCAGCAGGGGCAAGTCGCCGAGATCGCGCATCGCCTCGACGCGCTCGTCGTCGAGGAGGCCGACGAGCCGCAGGCTGCGCCCGCCGATCTCGATCCGATGATCGGCGATCCGGTCCGGCGCGATGCCGAGATACCGCGCGGCCCGCACGCTGATGACGATTTCCTCGGCGTGGTCCGCGCTGAACCACCGTCCGCCGGGCAGCAGCGGCATCGGCGCGATGAAACCGTGCTCCGCGGGCTCGAGGCCCAGCAGCACCTTGAACTGCAGCGCCGCCTCGGGCGCCCCCGGCACCGCCGGCTCGGGCCGCGCCGCGAAGCTGAAATAGACGCCGTACGGGCCCTTGTTTTCGCACCACGCGCGGACGACGGATCGGCTGGTGCGCCCGAACTGGTTGCGAAGGCGCTGCACCTGCAGCTCCGACAGCGTGAGACTTCCGGGCGTGGTGAAGACCCAGCCGTTGTACGGGGCGCTGCCTCCGATCGATCGCCGCATCGGCGCCACGTCCTGTCCGACGCTGATCACCGAGAGCATGGTGAAGGTGACGAGCACGATCGTGACGCAGGTCAGCGTCGTGCGGATGCGGCGGCGCTTCATGTTGTTCACGCCGACCACGAAGGCGACGGCGGCAAGCCGGCTGCGCGGCGGCTCGGACGACTCGGACTGCTGCATCTGCTCCACCGCCTGGTTCATCGATTCATTGAAACGGCTGACCAGGACGACGGCGACGAACCCGGACAGGCCGAGGATCGCGAACGCGAGCAGGACCATCGTGGGCGTCTGCGAGACGGCGAACGCCGGGTGCACCAGGTGCAGCATGACGGCGGTCAGGACGAAGATGATCCCGAACAGCGCCAACTGGCGGTTGACGCCGGTGTACGGTGAGACCAGCTTCATCAGGAAGTAGCAGAACGGGATCACCAGCATCAGGAAGAGGATGACGGCGCGGATCAGGTCGTTGATGGTGCTGAGCCCGCGCTGGTAGGACCGGTAGCCCATGCCCTGGGCGCGCTCCGCCGCGACGCGAGCCGCGTTGGGGTCGCGTCCTGCGGTCGCGGCGCGGGACGCGGCCAGCATCTCCTCCGCGCTCTCGCTTAGCGACCACGCCGCCTCGTCCGAAATGCCCTTGCTGCGCAACAGTGAAATCCGCTGATCGTTGATGATCCAGATATCGTTGGCGCTCTGGCGGACCGGGTCGAGCAGAAGCGGCGTTTCCGGGCCGAACCCGGTTCCGGCCGGCGCGTCGTCGCTCGCGTTGATGGCGAGGCCCCGCCCGATGAGCAGCTTGATCCTGGTGTGCGGCTCGACCCAGACGCTGCCGGTGCCGTCCCACGTCGTGGGTGTTTGCTTCGACGCCGCCCGGCTGGCCTTCGCCATCAGACCGTTGACCGCGTAGTGCCGTGGCGGGCTCTCCGACCCGGCGTCGATCGGCTCGGCGGAGTAGGGCGGCGCCATCGTCAGGGGCTCGCTCAGTCCGATCAGGTCGATCTTGCGCGCCTCGAAAGCGACGATCGACTTGCGCTTGAAGCTGATCGGATCCGGGATGTCGATGCTGGATTTGAACTGCGTTTCGCCGAGGACCATGTCCAGCGCCGCGTTGAGTCGACCCTGCCCGTCAATGCCGTATGCGGTGAGACCGCCCCAGAGGTCGCCCCGCACGAGCACCTGGCCCACGCTGTCGGCCTTCAGCGTCAGCAGCGGTGAGACCTGGCCGAGCATCGAAACCGTCGGAAGCAGGCCGCCGGGCGGGCCCTGGGCTACGACCAGCGCGCCGGGGAGCCGCCGCTCGGACACGCCGGCGGAGAAGCGGTCGAGCATCCGCACGTCGATCCATGTCGATTTCGCATCGGCCTTGCCGACGGTCTGTCGGGTGAGGCCGAGCGCCTCCGCGTCGACGATGCCGACGACCATGCGCTCGGCGTATTCGACGGTGTCGTTGAAGCGGTTGCGGTCGATGCGATCGACCGTGTCGTGCGGCGAATAGGCCAGGTCCCGAAAGTCCCGGACATTGGCCAGCGTCAGGCCGGCGACGTTGTGCGGATGCATCGTGCGGGCCGCGAGCGCGACATGCCGACCCAGGTGCGCGTGCATCGAGATGCCGCCGACGTTGCGCAGGGTGTCGACGAACCGGACGCTTCCGGTCGGTTCGGAAAGCTCTGCCGCCAACTGCACGGTGAGCTTCGCCAGACGCGCGATGCGCGTGCGGCGCTTCTGGCTCGTGTTGCTGCCCGGGTCGCCCCCGAAGTGTCCGGAATGGAAGAACCCGACCGCGTCCGTCCCGAAGCTGAGGTCGAAGGTGAGTGCGGCCACCGCGGGAACTCGGGGATGGCGCCGGTCGAATGCAGCGGCGATGGACCGGGCGGGCGCATCGTCCCGGGCGGCCTCCGTGAACCGGCGAAGCCGCCGCCTCAGCGCCAGGTTCTGCAGGAGCTGGCCCCGCGCCGTCGTGAAGACCTTCTTGTCCCGCCGCGCACGGTTCGTGATTTCCGCGAACAGCTCGACGACCCGTTGCCGCTCCCTGGGCTCCAGCACGTCTTCGGAGCCCGCCCGCGTCGCGCTCGCCTCGTCGAAGTAGGTCTTGCTGCCGAATCGGTTGAAGAGGCGCATGACCCGAATGACCGACTGCGCTTCCCGGTCGATCTCCAGGATCTGCCGGGAAAGATGGTCGCGGTCGGTTGCCGGTGCGCCGATTGCGAGCCGGCTTTGCAGCGCGTCGCGCCGGGCTCGGAGCACGTTGCGCTCGTGCGTCAGCAGGTTCTGCGCGGGCTCGCGCAGCTTCATGATCCGGCCGGCCGCCGACGCGGTGCCGACGCGGATCCGCTCGATGGCCGCGCCGTCGGGCGGGGCGCCGAAGGTGCGCTCGATCAGCTGGTGCCGCGCGAGGTCCTCTTCGAGGAACGCCAGCTCGGGGCGCAGGGCCGCGGGCGCTGCGAACGCCATGTACCCGTAGTGCTGCTCGCCGTTCAGGCCGTTGCTGTGATCGTTGACGGCGCTGAAGAGCACGGGACGGCTCGGCCGCTCCCGGACGAATCGCTCGACGAGCCGCTGCATCAGCACGAGGTTGCCGCCGCTGCGGGCGCCGGGCGAGAGTGTCGGGACGATCGATCGGCTGTCCTTGTAGAACTGCAGGTGGATCAGCTGTCGACCGGGGTCCTTCTCGAAGGGCGCGCCGTCGTCGCGCGGCGCCTCGGTGCCGGGCAGGAACAGCCAGTCGACCGCGAGCTCGGTCGCGTGCCACGTGCCGGGCTTCGGCTGGACGATGCGGACCGTCGGCGTCCGGGAAAGCGGGCCGGCCTCGTCGTCCACCGCACCGAATCGCTGCTCGAAGGCTTCGCGACGGACGTAGAAGCGCGGAATCGACAGGGGCGTCTCCGTTCGCTTTCGGGCCGATTCGGCGAACGACGCACGGTGGGGGGCTGGCGGCTCCAGGAAGATCACGATGCGGGCACCGAGCGTCATGACCTCGAGCCATCGCTTGCCGCAGTCGTACTCCAGCACGGCGGCGGCGCCGTCGAACGTTTTGCCGTCCAGATCGTCCGGCACCGCGCGGCCCGCGTAGACGACAGGACCTTCGAATCGACCATCCTGAAGGTTGCCTGGATCGACGAGATTGGGCTCGAGCGCGTAGAGCCGCAACGGCGCTGCGGCACCGGACGTCTCATCCGCCAGCGTCAGCTCGGCGTCGCCGGCCTCGAACGCCGCCGACGGGAAGTGCAGGCGGCCGGTAAGGGCCCGGCCTTCGAGGCGCTTCGCCGCTTCGATCTCGGCGGCGAGCGCGCGGTTGGCGGCGTCGAGCACGCCGGCCTCGAGCTGCTGGGCGCTGCGGCCGGCACGGGTGCCGCCGGATGTCCCCTCGGCGGCGCTGTCGATGAAGTGCGCGGCGATCGGCAGCCCGATCGCCATCGCCACGGCCGCCACCGCGACGACCAGGTGCGATCGTCGGTGTCTTACCTGCCATCCCACCACGAACAGGAGGCCGAGAATGACAAGGCAGACGGAGGTCGCAATCGGTTCCTCGATCGTCCATCGCACGTACCACGGGGACCGCACGACCTGCTCCCCCTGCGTCAGCGATTCGCGATCGGACTGCACCTCGAGGTGTTCGGCGTGGAGCCGCTGCGCTGCCTCGAGTGCGGCCTCGGCCGCGGCGAGGTCGTCGGCGCCCGGATCGGCGTTGTAGAGCGCCGCGGCGCCTTCGAAGAGTTCGGCTACCCAGCGATCGACTTCGGCGTTCCCGGCCTGTCCGACCTGGCGCGCCGGCGCCGTCTCGACGAGCCGCTGAAGCTGCACGTACGGCTCTTCTCCCGGCGCGCTTCGGGCCGACGCGGGCAGCAGGGCCGCCATGAGCAGCGCCGCGACCGGCAGACACCGACGTGATTGCAGGGTCAGAAATCGCAAATCAGCAATGAGAATCGAGAATCAGGAAGCTCAGGTCGTTCTGATGTCGCCGACTTCGATGTCCAGGTCCTCGCGCCGCTCGACGCGTTCGATGGCCCCGTCACGGATCCAGGCGACCCGGTCGCAGATGTCCAGCATCTTGTGATCGTGCGTCGCCGAGATGATGGTGACGCCCATCTCCCGGCAGAGATCGCTGAGCATCGCGATCACGTCGGCCCCGGTCTTGAGGTCCAGGTTCGCGGTTGGCTCGTCGGCGAGCACGATCGCGGGGCCATTCGCCAGGGCGCGGGCGATGGCGACGCGCTGCTGCTGGCCGCCGGACATCCGGCCCGGCCGGTGGTTCCAGCGGTCGCCGATGCCGACCTGCTCGAGCAGTGCGTAGGCGCGGTCCCGCGCCTCGTCCGGGCCGACGTTGGCGAACGTCAGCGGCATGACGACGTTCTCCATCGCGGTCAGCGTGGGCAGCAGGTTGTACGACTGGAAGATGTACCCGATCTTGCGGCACCGCATCCAGGCCAGCTCGTAGCTGTCGAGCGCGGCGATGTCGACTTCGTCGATGAAGACCATGCCGTCGGTCGGTTTGTCGAGGCCGCCGATCATGTTGAACAGCGTTGACTTGCCCGATCCGGAGGGGCCCATGATCGCCAGGTACTCGCCGCGGTAGATCTCCAGGTTCACGCCGCGCAGCGCGTGGGTCTCCTGGTCGCCCATCGTGTAGATCTTGGTCACGTCGAGCGCGCGTGTCACGTAGTCCTGGATGGTGGCGACGGGGTCCTCGGTCATGGGTGGCGATCATAGAATGGTGCGCGTCGAGGGTCTAGGGTCCAGGGGCGTGGGGCGTGGGGCGTGGGGCGTGGGGCGTGGGGACGGGAAATCGATTATCGATTATTTGCTGTCTGTTAGTTCAGAACAGCGCATGCGTCGGCGATCTGTCCAAAATAACAAATAACAAACAACCGATAATCAATAATCGATCTCCCATCTCCCATCTCCCATCCCCCATCTCCCATCTCCCATCCCCCATCCCCCATCCCCCATCCCCCCTCCCCCGCCCCCCTCGACCCG
>NYZC01000348.1 GCA_002686995.1 Phycisphaeraceae bacterium
CCATTTGGCGCGGATGGTACGAGATCAGCATCATGGTTCGAGGCGCTGAACTGTTCGACACCGGGGGGCAAAAATGTGGGTAAGGGTGAGGGCGTAAGCCCGCGGGTCGAATGACATGGGGGTCACATGCCGCGCACAACGCCCGAAGAACGTTTCATCCAGTCGGCGGATGGCGACGCGACACCGCACGGCCGGCCGCACGTCAGACCCGTGGGCTGACGCCGGCTGACGCAGCCTGACGCCCACGGTTCGCCGCCCATCGCGCTTCGGAGCGGGGTCAGACGTCGCTGATGCTGAATAATGATCGTGGTACGCTCGCCGCGGCCGAGCAGGACGACTCGAGCATGTTGCCGATCGTCACGTGTGCGCACTGGCTGAGCAGGTTGTAGGCGTCCCAGCGGTTCAGCGGCGTCAGGTCGTCGACCCAGTTCAGCAGGTGGCCGTAGGCGTGCTGGACGGCGAGCGCCAGGTCCCCGCCGACGCCGACCGCGCCGATGCGCTCCGCACTGCTGATCCGGACGGACTTCAACCCGGTGCCGCGCTCCAGCCCGATCGTGCAGTCGACGACGCCCGACGTTTCGATCGCGCCGCCGATCACCTCGCCGTCGCCCTGGGCCGCGTGCAGGTCGCCGACGAAGAGCAGCCCGCCCTCGCGGAACACCGGCAGGTGAACCGTGGCGCCCGGTCGCATCAGCCGGACGTCGAGATTGCCGCCGAAGTCGCCGCTGTAGAGGCTCGAAATCGCCTGTCCCCAGCGCGGACAGACGCCGATGCAGCCGACGAACGGATCGAGCGGCACCTCGACGGGCGCCCGGCCGATCGGATTGGCGAGCCGCGCCGTCCCCGCCGCGCGATCGATCTGCCAGCGAAACATGTGCCGCGGCACGGACTCGCGCGACCCGTCATCGCGCAGCGGCTCCAGCATTCGACCGGGCACGGCGCCGTGGCCCGGCGCGATCAGCGTCTGTCCGTAGTCTCGATCGAGCGTCACCGCGTGCAACTCGACGCGAATTTCGTCACCGGGACAGGCCCCGGTCACCTCGATCGGACCCGCGAGCGGATTGCCTTCGAACAGCGCGGTCGCGTCATCGCGCTGCCGGCGCGACGCCGGCAGCACCGTGCCGTCAGCCAGCGCATTGTCGGAATCGGGGCAGGTGATCCGCAGACGGGCGCCGGGATCGACCCGCAGCATCGGCCGGTGCGGACCGAACGAGTAGTGAAACAGCGGCGAGTCGAAGCTGGTGCCTGCGGTCACGCCGATCCGTCCACGGCCGCGCCGGCCTCGCTCAGGCTCCTTCCCTTTCTCAGCTCGACGGCGATCTTCTCCTCGCGATCGTGAATCTTCCGGGCCTGCTCCGCGACCTGCTCGACCATCTCGGCGGGAACGACCGCAACGCCCGACGCGTCACCGACGATCCAGTCGCCCGGGCGCACGGGCAGTCGACCGCAGACGACTGTCGTCTGCAACTCGCCGATCTCCGCGAACGTGCCGGCCCGCGGACAGATATGTCGGGAGAACATGGGAAAGCCGATCGCCTCGATCTCTTCGATGTCCCGTACTGCCGCGTCGATCACGGCGCCGGCGATGCCGCGCTGATGCGCGCGGGTCGACATGAGACCGCCCATCAGGATCACGTCGGGCCTCCCTCCGCCGTCCACGACCAGCACGTCCCCGGGCGCGGCCTCTTCGAGCGCCCGCTCCATCGCCCAGGTCGCACCGGGGTAACACCGGACCGTGAACGCCGGCCCTGCCAGCTTCATCGACCGGTTCAGCGCGCTCATGCCCCCGTCCATGGCCTGGAAGCACCGCCCGCAGGCGCGCAAGGCATCGCTCGTGTTCGCACTTCCGATCCGACACCATTCCGCGGCATCAGGCATCATCGAGGTTCCTCGCGCCCGGATCGGCTCATGCAATCAAAAATCGCAAATCAGAAATCAAAAATGCGCTCAGGGAATCTTCCCCGCGTCCACGTCCGCGATGATCTCACCGATCGCATCCCACAGCTTCAGCTCCCGGATCGCATCGACCCGGTAGATCGTGACCTCGTCGGCGCCTCCGGCCAGCGATGCCTCGAATCCCTTTCGCAGAAGCTCGGGCGTGTTGAGGTTGCCCCCGTAGCATGCGATGAAGCTGTTGACCTTGACGCGATCGGGTAAGGCCTCGCGCGTCTTCCGCACCGCGTTGTAGATCTGATCGAGGTCGCGCGTGTACCACGCGACGTGCACCTTGTCGATGATGCCCATCTTCCCCCAGGTCAGCCAGTCCTGCATGGTGCTCTGGAGATAAACGCCCGGATCCGGATCACCGCTCGAGAGATAAGCGGAGATCTCGATATCCCGATCCGGCAGGCGCAGCGCCAGCTTGTGGCGCAGCTCGACGATGAAATCCGTGATGAAGTCAGCCCGGTACTGCATCCATCGCACGTCGTCCTGGGGGAGGCTCAGGGGATTGACCCCATACTTTTCAAAGAAGCCGTTGACGATTACGGGATCGTAGCCGTAGTCAGTGCCCAGGTACCGAATGTAGTCGAGCATCACCCCCTGCACGCCCTGCATCTCGACCTGGCGGACGATGGCGTCGGCCCGGAAGCTCCGGGCTCCCGGATGAGCCCAGCTCAGGATCGTCTTGATCGGTCCGGACGCCCCCTTCTTCCACACGCACCATTCGGGATGCTCTTCGAAAACGCTGCTCGGCGGGTGCCCCATGCCGAACGGCCAGCATGCGATCGAAGGGTGCACCTCGATGCCCATCTCCACCACCTTGGGCATGATGTGGGAGATCCCCATGTCGCGGTACTGGTTTTCGAGCGACGCGTACAGGATGTCGACGCCGTGCTTCTTCGATTTCTGCAGCGTGTCGTCGTCGGGGCCGGCGTAAATGCTCACCTTGATCGGAGTCCGGGTCGGCCGCTTCACTCGTACCGGAGGCTTCCACTGGAGCAGCCCTTCGAGCGACCGGCCCCAGCCATTGAGGTACTTGCCGTCCTTCGAGAGCCGCACCACCCGATCGCTCTTCCAGTTGGTCATGATGAGGTCGCCACGGCTCGTGCGCGCGATATCGACCGGGTGGTTGAACTTGTTATCGCTGTCGCCCTCGCCGGGATCCCAGACCTCGAGCAGCTTGCCCTCGAGGCTGAATATCTGCACCCGGCTCTCGAACGTGTCCGGGCAGTAGAGCTTGCCGTCGATCACCGTCAGTCCGTAGCCCTCGTCCAGCTCACCTTCACCGACGCCGCGCTTGCTGAGCGTGGCGACATATTCGCCATCCTCCGTGTACTTCTGGATGCGGCCGCCGTCGAACTCGCGCACGTACACGAATCCCTTGCCGTCGACATCCACGCGCGCCAGGTAACCGTTGTGGAGGTACTCGCCCGGCCCCTTGCCGATCTGTCCCCACGCCTTGATGAACGTCCCGTCCGGCGTGAACTTCTGGATCCGGGCGTTGAAGGTATCGGCAATGAATATCTCACCCGCACGGTTCGTCGTGATGAAGTGCGGCTCGGAGAACTGGCCCGGGTCCATGCCCTTGATGCCGTTGCCGAGCGCAAACTGCAGGCGCTCCTCGGCATCGAGCACGAGCACATTGTGCCCGAAGCAGTCGGTGATGTAGATCCAGTCCTTCGGTCCGATGTGCACGTCGAAGGGGCCGACCAGGGGGCCGTACCCCTCGATCTTCTCGATCGTGCCCAGCGACCGGCCCTCCGGCGTGAACTTGCTGATACGCTTCGCCTTGATCTCCGCGACGTAGACGACGTCCTGGCTGTTGACGGCGACGCCGAACGGGCCGTTGAACGGCCAGGACGCACCGAGGACCGACTGGCCCGCCACCAGGCAAACCACCGCGGCGACGGCCATCCCCTGCCATGAAGCGCTGCTGATCTGTGTCGACATGCACTGTTCCTTCCTGTTTTCGCTGGCCGCCATTCTAAACATTGCAGGAGAATCCGTCCTGATCTGCATTCTGGAGGGCCGAGCTCCCGCGACGCGCGGGCTTCGATGGACTCGCGGATTCGCGGGAGCCGCACCCACCACGGACGAAGTCTTTGCGGTTGCAATGTCGTTGCGTCGCCGTCACATTGTCCTTGTCGCGGCGCGCCGACGTCGGGACATCCAGAGGAGTGAAGTCATGGATCGCACCGCGGACGCAGTCATTATCGGCGGGGGCATCATGGGCGCCAGCGTCGGACATTTCCTCGCCCGCAGAGGCTTCGGCCGGGTCGTCCTGCTCGAGAAGCGATCACTCGCCGCGGTGAGCACTGGTCACTCGGCGGCGAACGTTCGCTGCTCGTATTCGAACCCGGTCACCGTCGCCCTGGCCCTTCGGGCGTTCGAAATGTTCGAGCACGACAGGGATGAGCTCGGCGGTCCGACCGGATTCCGGCGCACCGGGCAGGTGATCCTGTTCGGCGACGCGCACGTCGAGATCGGGCGGCAGGTGCTCGAATCGGAGCGCGCCCACGACACCGGGACCCGCGAGATCGGCGTCGACGAGATTCGCGAGCTCGCCCCGCAGTTCGACCTCGAGGGCGTCGTCATGGGAACCTACCAGGCGCGAAGCGGCTACGCCGACCCGGTCCTGACGACGCGGACGCTCGTGGAAGAGGCAAAGGATCGACAGCTTGTCGCGTACGAAGGCGTCGGCGCCCGCGGCATCCGCACGGAATCCGGTCGCGTGGCCGGCGTCGAGACGGACGACGGCGAGATCGCAACCCACGTCGTCGTGAACGCCGCCGGGCCGTGGGGCGGCCGCATCGGGAACTCGGCCGGCGTCACGTCGTCGGTCCAGTGGAGCCGCGAGTCCGACCTGATCCTCAGGCTGCCCGAGAACTTCGGCACGTTTCCGATCGTCGCCGACCCGGCCTGCCACATCTACTTCAGACCGCAGGGCGACGGCAGCCTCCTCGCCGGCCTGGACTACCCCAAGCCGGTCGAGCCGCTGAACATCGACGACTACGACCCGAATCTCGACGCTGCGACGCGCGGAAAGATCGAAGACGGCCTGCATCGTCGCGCTCCCGCCCTGCGCGATGCCGAGTTCGAGCGCGGCTGGGCGTCGATCTACACGATTACCGACGACTGGCATCCCCTGGTCGGCTCCGAGCCGGACGTCGAGGGCCTCTACTCCTGCTACGGCGGCAGCGGCCACGGCTTCAAGCTCGGACCGCCGATCGGCGAGTCGCTGGCGCAGATCATTGCCGGCGAGAAGCCGGGCATCGATCTGCACCCGCTGCGGCCGACGCGATTCGCCGAGGGCGAGCCGTTCACGTCGCCCTGGGGCGCCGGCAATCGGGGTTGATCAATCCTGCGGGCGCACGAGCTGTCTTCGCGGCCCGGTCCGCGAACTCACGGCCTCGCAATCCTGCTGCCATGCCACGAGCCGCCTCAACAGTTCGTTGATCCTGGCCAGGGCGCCTGCATCGCTTGTCACGAGTTTCGGATCCCGCGGGTCACGTGCGAGGTTCACGGTTTCGCCAGGGTCGCGTTCGAGATCGTAGAGCTCGAGCCCGAGCGGATCGTTGTCCACGATCAGCTTGTGCGCGCCCTGCCGCACCATCTTGCGGTCGAAGCTCTCCGAGAACGCCGCGTCGCGGATGGATGCCAACGGGTCGCGCACGAGGGGCAGAAGGCTTCGACTCAGGCCGGATTCGGGCATGGCGACGTCGGCGAGGTCGAGCGCCGTCGCGAAGATGTCGATGTTCTGGACCAGGCCGTCGCACACGCCGGGAGTCGCATCGAGGAACGGCGCGCGAATGATGAGCGGTACGTGCACGTTCTGCTCGTAGAAGAAAAGATCATTCGTTATCTGTTGTTTCGGATAAGGGATTCATGCCTGTGTCCGAAATAACAAGCATCAGATAATCGACAATCAATAATCGATTCCTCCGGCCAGCAATCGGCGCCTGGTGCGGGCGGGCTCGCGAACCCAACGTCCTCTCCCAATCCTTGACCGTGGATCCCAAGTCAATCTCTGGCTTCTGAACTCCGATCCCCGAACCTCGAACCCTCCTCCCGATATCATCACCACCATGAGCCGACCCAACGTTCTGCTGATCTGCGCGGAGCACTGGTCCGGGCGATTCCTCGGCATCGAGGGTCATCCCTGCCTCCAGACGCCCACCCTCGACCGCATCGCTCGCAACGGCGTCCGGTTCATCAATGCGTACAGTGCGACGCCCACGTGCATTCCCGCGCGACGATCGCTCATGACGGGCATGAACGCGCAGTCGCACGGCGATCGGATCTTCAAGGAACACGAACCGATGCCGAAGGCGCCGACCCTGGCCGGCGCTTTCGCCGACGCCGGATACCTGACCAGCGCGATCGGCAAGCTTCACGTCTATCCCCAGCGCGACCGGATTGGTTTTCACGCGGTTCGGTTGCACGAAGAGGGACGGCGCCACCTGGGCATGAACGGCGACGACTACGAGATGTTCGTCGCCGACGCGGGTTACGCCGGCCAGGAGTACACGCACGGCATGTCCGCGAATGACTACATGAGCCGCGCCTGGCACCTTCCCGAGCGCCTGCACCCGACGAACTGGACGGTCGAGACGACCTGCCGGGCCATCCGACGGCGCGACCCCACGCGGCCGTCGTTCTGGTTCATGTCGTTCAGCGCGGCACATCCTCCGTTCATTCCGCCCGAGACGTACCTGTCCCTCTACGACACCGACAAGATGGATCCTGCACTGATCGGCGATTGGGCCGCCGACCCCGATGCGTTGCCGTACGCCCTGCGCATTCGCCGCGGCGGGTGGTACACACAGGGACACCATTTCCTGCGGGATCCGCACCTGCTCGCGCAGTCCCGCGCGGCCTACTACGCGATGTGCACGCACGTCGATCACCAGATTCGCCTCGCCATCGGCACGCTGCGCGAGGAGGGCATTCTCGACGACACGATCGTCATGTTCGTCGCGGACCACGGGGAAATGCTCGGCAACCACGGCCTGTTCGCCAAGGACGTGATGTACGAGGACTCGGCCCGCATCCCCATGATCATCATGCCAACCGCCGACGATGACCGCTGGAGCCATCACCGCGCCGACGAACGGCTCGCCGACATCAGCGACGTCATGCCCACGCTGCTCGAGATGGCAGGCATCCCCGTGCCGGACACGGTGGACGGCCTGTCACTCTGCGGAAGCGAAACGCGACCACACCTCTACTGCGAGCATTGGGAGGACGCGAGGGCAAGTCGCATGATCCGCGACGATCGCTACAAGCTGATCTACTACGCCATCGGCAATCGAACACAGCTCTTCGACCTGAAGGAGGATCCGGACGAGCTGCACGACCTCTCGGACACCGGCGACCAACGCGAAGTGCTCGATCGGATGACGAGCCTTCTCATCGACCATCTCTACGGCGACGATCGCGAATGGATCCGCGACGGACGCCTCGAGGGACTCGAAGACCGCCCCTTCAGCCCGACCCCCGACCGCGGCCTGGGCGGCCAGCGCGGCTGGAGGTTCGTCTGACGACGGTCGAAGGTCAAAGGTCGAAGGTCAAAAGTCGAAGGTCGCAGATTCAACGCCGGCGTGCACATTCTAGACCCTAGATCCTAGGCTTTGTCCGAGAACTCGGTCTCGATGACGCCCTGGAGGGCGGAGCTCCCGCGACGCCGCAACGTTTCTGCAAGTCTGCGGCCTCGCAGGAGCTCGGCCCTCCAAGGCCCGATCCAGATTCATGGTTTTCCGACAAAGCCTAGCCCCTAGACCCTAGACCCTAGACCCCCTTCCCCGCACGGGCCTTTTGAAGTGCGCCCGCGCCCGTCGACCGACCGACTTCCGAGCGTCAGTCCAGCGCGATCATCGTGTTCTTTGCATCGACCCTGACCCGATCGGAGAAATGGTGAACCAGCGCGCCGCCGTCGATCCTCGTCGGGACGTTCACGATGAACTCCGCCCAGTCCGGCTGGTGGTGCGCGACGTAGGCCAGGCGGAGGTTGCCGATGAAGCTTTCGTGGTCGATGGAAAGGTCCGGGTAGAGGACCGGCCCCGTGTCGATCTGGTAGTTACCCGCCCGGTCGCTGACATTGAGCGTCTTGACCGGGTATTCGAGCAAGACTCGATGCCCGTCCTCGAGATCGAACTCCGTGCGTGACACGATCGCGGTGTTCGCGTGCATCGCCTTCACGATCTCGGCGTCCGACTCGAGCGGGCGCCCTTCGACCATCGAGCGATCGGTACGATAAGACGTCCAGGCATCGCTGGCGTTGCCAACCTGGCGATCGATGTGCACTGCCATCTCCGACGATTCGCGCTCGACGCTCATGTCGCACTGCTGCCATCGCTTGACGATCATGAAGTCCCTGTCCGACGCGACGACGCAGAAATCAGCGTTGGGAAGGTTGAAGATGTCCCGTTCGACCGCGACGCGCTCGGTCTTGCATGACGCGCAGAGCATGAATTGCGTGACCGTGCCGTCCGGCGCCGTGACCTCGCACAGGCATTCCAGCGGAATCCTGACCTGGTTGTGCTTGATGGGCTGCTTCGCGGTGACCGTGGGCGCGCGATCGTGGTCGACCTCGAAGAAGAAGTAGGAATTGCGGAAGTCACAGGTCTGCATGGGGATCGGGCTCCGGGTTTCGGGTTCCGGGCTGCGGAGGCAATCAGATGCCCAGCCAGCTTCGATCGATGTGGGCGACCACGATCTTCTCGCTGTCGCGGATGTCGCCGCAGGTAAACAGGCAGAGGATCGTGCCGTCGGCGTTGACGGCCAGGTCGCTGTAGCGGGCGAGCCCGGCGTCGTGGAGTGGTTTCGGCTCGGACCATGTCCGTCCGAGGTCGTCGCTCACGGACGCGGCCATCTGCTGTCCGGGCGGGTTCGTGAACACGAGCCGCTCGGGGCGCCCCGGCGCTCCGCCGTACCCTATCAGGCCGGCATGAAGACCCCGGCACGCCAGGTCGGCATGCTCGCCCACTTCGCTCACGGTATCTCCGCCGTCGACGCTGCGCACAAAGTGTCGCCTTCCGGTCGTCAGCGAGTTCATGCGGTGGCTGATGTAGATCTCATCCTCACCCGTCTGCACGAGCACGACCTCGTCGGATCCTTCCCGGAAGACCGGTCCCGCCCGCCAGGTGACCCCGTGGTCGTCGCTGAGCAGCAGACCGCCCCGAATGCCCTCGACGAACCCGGACTCGCCGTCCTTGAACATGAAGGCCGGGATCACCAGCCGACCGTCGTGCTTTCCGCCGACCAGTTGAATGCCGTGAGCGCAGTTGTTGTTCCAGGCCCGCCAGCCGTCGGCGGTCATCGCCGGATTGATCGCGATCGGCTCCGACCAGGTCGCCCCCTCGTCGGTGCTCTTCAGCAGAAAGAAGCCGCCTCCCTGCGCCGAGTGCGTCGTGAAGTAATCCGTATCCTCCTGGACCTCGGCCGGAATCTTCCAGAAGCTCACGAAGATCGCGCCGCTGTCCCGGTCCTGGAAGATCGAGCCGAGGTAGATCAGGATCTCCTTTTCCTGGTAGATCACCTGCTGCGGCGCCCAGGTCCGACCGCCGTCCTCGCTGCGCGCCGAGAGGATGTCCCCGTCATGGCCCCCGCCGTCGGACATCGAATCGTGACGGCGAATGCCGATGGCGACCGCCGTCCCCTTCTCCGTGACGATGATGCCCGGCGTATGGACGCCGAAGTACCCCTTGTAATCATGCATCCAGAGCGTGCTTGGAGGCATGTCGCCGCCGTCGCAGGCATAAATCTCCGCGCGCTGCTCATTCGTCGCGCCCTTGACGAGCACGCGAATCTCACCGGTTCCCCGCCGACTGCGATAGAAGTGGCCCTCGACGCGGCCGATGCGCTCCCAGTCGTAGTCCGGAGCCTGAAGCAGCGTGTCCCCCGTGCCCGGCAGAAACACGTCGACCAGATCGACATTCTCTTGCAATGATCCCATGCGCGGAATCTAGTTGAGTGAGGAACAGGTGTCCAGCCATCTCACACGGACAGATGCAGAGCGGGCCGAAGGCCTTGCATCCTGCATCAGGCCGAAGGCCCCGAATCCTGCATCAGGCCGAAGGTCCGCGATTCTGCCATAATCACCCACCATGCCATCAAGACTGACCACTGTCGTCGCCGCACTCCTGATCGGGCCGGCGTGCCTGTCGTCCGGCAACGCTCTTGCGTTCTGGAAGCCTGACGACAAGAAGCTGATTCACTTCGGGTACCCGGCCGAGGTCGGCTACGTCCGGCAGAACGTCAACGCCATGAAGGCGCTGCCGTTCGACGGGACGATCGTCGTCATCAACGAGCTCAGAGCGCTGTTCGACTACGAGCGTCGCCACACGCCCGACGACCTGCGCGCAAGCATGGATGATCTCACCGCCATCGACTGGGGGCGGCTTACCGAGAACTTCCTGGTGCTCAACGTGGAAACGAAATCGCGCATCGACTGGTTCGACGATGCGCAGTGGGAGATCGTGGAGCACAATCTCCGGCTGGCCATCGAGGCCGTCAATGCCGGCGGTCTCAGGGGAATCATCTTCGACCCGGAGCAATACAACTACCGGCTCTGGGTGTACGACAAGGCGAAGCATCGCGACACGATCAGCTACGAGCGCTACATCGCCCAGATGCGCCGGCGCGGCGCGCAGTGGATGCGCGTCGTCCAGTCGGTCAAGCCGGACATCGCCATCCTGAACCTCTACCTGATGACGGCGTTCAACAGCTACTACGGCGTGCGGGAAACTCCGGGTGGCGACACGCCGGAGCGGCTCGAGCAGAGCGGCTACGGTCTCTACCTCGGCTTCATCAACGGGATGCTGAGCGTGGCCGGACCCGACGTGACGCTCATCGACGGCAACGAACCCGCCTACTACTACGGCGGCCGCGCTGCCTACGACAAGGCATACGTGCAGATCAAGCAGGAGCGGATCTACCTGATCGACCCGGAGCACCGCCATACGTTTCGCCGACAGGTGGAGGCAGGTTCGTCGATATACATCCAGGGGACGATGGGCATGCGCAATTACTCCATCCAGGCCCTTGGGGCGTTCCTTTCACCCGAGGACCGTCTGAAGCTGCTCGAGCATCGCGCCTACCAGGCCCTGCGTACGACCGATCGGTACGTCTGGTGCTACAGCGACTCGAAGCACATCAACTGGTGGAAGAACCAGGTGCCCGCGGGCGCCGCGGAGGCCCTCGCATCCGCGAAACGCAAGATCGCCACCGGCGCTCCGCTCGGCTTTTCCGAGGCGCCGTTCGTGGAAGCCAAGCGAAAGCAGCAGCAGATCATGACCGAAGGGCGCGCCAGCATCGTGCCTCGGCGTCTGGTCGTCACTCACGTGGGCGCCGACGGCCCGCCCAAGATCGACGGCAGGCTTAACGATGCCGTCTGGCGGCGCGTCAAACCGACCGAACGATTTCGCGTGCCGAACATCTTCATCAAATCGAAGATCCAGGCGCCCACGACCGCACAGGTCGCGTGGGACCAGGAGAATCTCTACGTGGCGTTCACCTGCATCGAACCGAAGGTCGAGCAGATGTCGAAGCGCAAGACCGGCCACGACTCCAGCGTCTGGTACGACGACTGCGTCGAGGTGTTCATCAGCGCCGGCGACGACCTCTTCCCGTACCGGCACTTCGAGATCAACTCGCTCGACACCCACTTCGACGCGACCTGGGTGCAGCGCAAGAAAATGGACGCGACCTGGAACGCGAAGTGGACGAGCCGCTCGGCCGTTCTGAAAGACCGCTGGCTGTGCGAGATCGCGATTCCCTGGACGGTGATCGGCACGCGACCCGCCTCCGGCGAGACGCGACGGGCCAACGTGACGAGGCATCGCATTCCCCACGAGGAGGAAACGACGACCTGGACGCCGATGTACAAGACGTTCAGCGACGCGGAATATTTCGGAACCTGGATTTTCAAGGGCGCGGCGCCCTGATCGACGCTCGAACTCCGGATCACCCTCGGAGACCGTGGCATGGCTCAGGACGTCGTGGACATCGGCGATCGCAAGCAGCTGTTCATCGACGGACGCTGGTTGCGAAACGCCCATGGCGTGAAGCTGACCGTCAACCCGCCCGTGAAGCACGAGCGCGTGCTGACGCCGGACCATCCGTGGGAATCCCGATTCATCGGGCATTACAAGACGATCATCGAGCACGAAGGCAGGCTCCATCTCTGGTATCTCGCGTCCGGTCCAAGCACCAGCAACGATCGGGCAACCCACCATCAATCGACCTGCTACGCCACCAGCAGGGACGGCCTGCACTGGGAGCGCCCGAGCACCGGCGTCATCGAATGGGAAGGACATCGCGACAACAACATCGTGATGTGCGGGACGGACGAGATCTCGGTCATGCTCGATCCCAACGGTCCGGACGAGCACCGGTTCAAGGCACTCTCCCCCGTCAACGAGACTCCGGTCTGGCCGGAATCGCTCAAGGCCAATACCTGCAAGCCCTGCCCGCCGGACAACATGTACTACGAGTGCCACCTGCTTACGAGCCCGGACGGCATTCACTGGAAGATCGCGGGCGTCGTCTCGCCCTACGCGCACGACAACAACAACCACTTCTTCTTCGATCGTCGGCTGAACCGCTACGTCGCGTACTTCCGATGGAACGTCTGCGATAACGTGTGCGGCATTCAGCGCATTCGTACGCTGGGACGCCTCGAATTCGATGATCCGATGCAGCTGCCGTGGCCCTACCGGTTGAACGCCGCCTCGAACGTGCTGCCCGACGGACGCGTCGGTTGGCAGGGCGGCGAGTTTCCCATCGTCATGGAAGCCGACCAGCAGGATCCGTTCCTGCCCTGCACGGACATCAACGACGCGCCAGTGGTGCAGTACCCCTGGGCCGATGATTCGTATTACCTCTCGTTTCCGAGCTTCTACCGTCATTACGACCAGGACGTCATCCCGGTCGAAGCCTGCGCGTATGAAGACCCGCAGCGGGCGAACGTCACGAACCGCCACAATACCGGCGTCAAGGATGTCCAGCTTGCGGTCAGCGCCGAAGGCGTCAACTGGGAGCGCCCCGAGAGAAAGCCGTACATCCCGCTCGGTCTCGAAGGCGATTGGGACGGCGGCATGACCTATGCGGGCCTGGGCTTGGTCCGCCGCGACGACGAAATCTGGATGTACTTCAGCGGCGTGCAGGCGCGTCACGGGACCGCGGACCACCGCAGGACCTACGGCGGCATCGCCCGGCTCGTGCAGCGGCTCGACGGGTTCGTGTCGGCTGATTTCGACTACACCGGCGGCGAGTTCACCACGCCACTGGTGCGTTTCTCGGGCACGCACCTCCTGCTGAACGTCGATTGCTCCGCGCTGGGCGAAGTACGGGTGGAGCTGCGCGACGAGCGCGGTATCCCCATCGGCGCCTACAACCGAAGTGGGCCGTACCGGGGCTATTCAATGGCCGAGTCCATTCCGATCGACCGAAATCACCTCGCCGTGGCAGCGCGATGGCGCGACCACGACGACGTCGCGGCACTGATCGGTCGACCGGTGCGCCTGCACTTCCGGGGCCGAGCGGCGAAGCTGTATTCATTCCAGTTCGTGACACCCTGAAGGACACGCGACACCATGAAGGATTTCGTCTTCAACCACGATGGATTCGGCGCGCTCGAGCATCTCGCCGAAACGCCAATGACGGAGGCCGACGCCGTCGCGATGCTCGTGCAGCCGATCGTGGACTCGAACCTGACGGCGATCGACTGGTGCATCTGCACCACGGGCGAGCACAATTGCCGGACGCGTCACGGACGCGGCATCGACAAGGAGGCGCTGGCGTTCTGGGGCCACCGGGTCCCGGAGGACGTGCGCATCGCCGAGGTCATCGAGCACTACAACGCCCAGCCGCTCGACCTCCTGGACATCGTCGTCAAGCACGGACGCGCCCTCGGGCTCAAGGTCTACGGCAACGTCCGGCTCAACCACTATCTCAATCCGAACCGCCTGGCGGATTGTCCCGGCGAGGTGAACTTCTGCAGCTACAACGGCATCAAGAAGGACTTCCGCCTCTGGACGTTTCATGCGTACCTCGCCGAGCTGTTCGAGGACATCCTCGAGAAGGACGTGGACGGCATCAGCCTCGACTTCGAGCGCAAGGCGCCGTTCTTCCCTCCTGACGCGCCGCAGGATCAGCGCTACGAGGCCACCCTCTGGTTCCTCCGGCGGATACGCAAGCTGACCGACAAGCCGATCATCGCCCGCGTGGCGTACGAGCGCGACAAGGCCGATCCCCAGGGGCAGGATCCGGAGACGTGGATGAAGGAGGGCCTGCTCGACGCCGTCGTGCCCGCAACGCACAATCACGAGCCGGAGACCCTTGACTGGGGCATCGAGCGTTTCGTCGAAGCGGCGCGACAGTCACCGCGCCCGTGCTCGGTCTGGCCGCAGATCTGGCCGACGGGCATCGACTGGGAAGACCAGACGGGCAGCAAGCACCCGCCGGACGCCGTCCTGAAGCGCGCCCGCGACTTCCTCGACATGGGCGCCGACGGCGTCTACTTCTTCAACTACTGCTGCTTCTACGAGGGCGGCGACCTGTTCCGGGAAGACGACCAGGAGATATTCGGGAACCTGCCGCAGGCGTAAGGGCCGCGAACCGACGCCTGAAGATCAGTCGGTCGAAGACGCGGGATCAGGCCTCGAAGGCCGTCCGCACACGGGGAAAGTGTCAAGTGTCAAGTGCAAAGGGCGGAAACGCGCCGGCTTCGCCGTCGCGTGCGTGCAGTCCGTGGCGCGATGCGCCCACTCGCCGGCGAAGCCGGCGAGCACTTTTCCCTTTTCCCTCGACACCTGACACTTGACACCTGGCGCACGGGCCGTTGGGAGTCACGCCCGCGCCCTATCCGTGTTCATCCGTGTTCATCCGTGGTTCTTCTCCCCTCGCGGGCGGACTTCACCTCACTCCCGGAACCGCCACGTCCCCAGGTTCTCCGAGTCCCAGAGGTTCGGGTCGATCTTCGGTGACCAGGACGTGTACTCGGACGGTGATGTGCACTGGCGCGCGAGCGTCACTTTGCGCGTCGAATTCGGTGCCGGCTTTCCGCCCACGCACGACCACGGGATGAACCACTCGGCCGTCCATTCGTCATCGCCGATCGCGGTGGCGGTCTTCGGCGCTTCCGCCGGATCGGGCTGCTTGCGCCAGGTGCGCTCTCCGAGCTTGTTCGCGGCGAGCCGCGCGAACCCGTTCATGTTGAAATCCAGTCGCCGGAACTCCCGTCCCTCGACATCGGCCGCGATCACGAGGCGCAGGGAATTTCTCTTGCGCTCGCTCTCCGGATTGTCGGCAAGCCTCTTCGCATCCAGCCCCGAGCACGTGATGCCGAGGTAAAGCCCACGGTCGCTCCACGTGACGCGCGCCGTCGTCGGCGCCGTCACCTGGTCCCGGGTTAGATAAAGCAGGTGCGTGAAATCCCGTAGCTCGGCCGCGCCTTCCCATGTGCGCTCGTCGATCCTGCCGTCGATCGTCACGTCGGAATCCGCGTTCGCATCCCGGTACAGGGAGACGCTCTTCGGCTGGATCAGCGGCGATCGGATGTCCGTCCATCGGTTCACGACGTCGCGCCGTTCCATCGCCTCGCGCACGGCCTGCCCCAGCTGCTCGTCGACCCTTCGTTTCCCGACCGAGAGCGCTTCGACACGGGCCCGCGCCCGCTTCATTGCGTCGATCGCGCCGGACGGCACGCGCTCGTTGCGCCAGTTCATTTTTTCCGCGTAGATCCAGACGTACTCGTCCGACGCGTCCATCGCATGAACGAGGCACTCCTCGAACAGCCGCACGCGGTCCGGGTAGGCCATGTGCGTGCCCGTCCAGCGCCGCATCTTCCCGATGCCGAAGATTTCGTCCATGAACAGCGCGGGCGCCGCCTGCACCTGGGCGTTGTACTTGCGCCGGTTCTCGGGTGCGATGTACGCGAGCTTGCGGTGCCGGATGTCCGAATAACCGCGGTCGAAATCGGCCTTCGTCTTGTACGAGTACGAGCTTTCGTTGCCGTCGACGAACGTGATCCCCGGCCCGGCCGCGTCGAGCATGCCGTTCAGAAAGGCGTGGTAGAAACCGTAGATGCTCTGAGCGGTCGTGCTCGGCCCGATGCGAATCGCGAGATACGCATTGAAAATGACGCACTCGGGCATCTCCGACTGGATGACCTCCATATACTGCGCCCCGCGCCGGCGCACCTGGTCGAAGTACTCGTCGTACGACTTCGTCCCGAAGTGCTCGGCGGCCTTCTGGCGTCGCCTGGGGTTCGGGTAGTAGTTCCAGACGGTCCGGTGATAGGTTTCAGGATCGAACAGCAGCCCGACGCACTTCCCGGCGACGGCCGCGCGGGTCAGCAGCCGGAGGTTGTGAAGGACGTTGTCCCAGTGCTCGTCGTTGAACCAGTCCATCCGGGCCCGGCGGTCCTTGCCGAGATGACTCTCGCCCGCGAAGACGGCGATGAAGTTGTGCGTGTACGCCTTCCATTCGATGGACGCCAGCGCGTCGTAGACCGGCTGCATCTCCTGCTCGGTCCACCGCACCTCGTGGCACAAGCCGTCCTTGTAGAACCGATCGGCGTGATTGATCGTGATGACCATGCCGTCGAACGGCGGCCGCTCCACGTTGCGAATCTGCCGGTTGAGATGCTCGAGCGTGTAGAACGAGGTCTCCCAGTCCCACTCGATGATCTTCGTGCGCGGCAACTCCCACGTCCGGATGTGCGACTCGAAATCTTCGGGGCCCGCAAACGCGAACGGGATGGACGCAAGGACGATCGCCGCGATAAGCATCGCTGCAAGGGGGGACCTGTTCATGGGGCATTCCTGGTGGGACGGATTGACGGTTCAGGTGAGCTGCCTGAACATTTCGAGCTGCCACGGCTCATTGAAGAGCTTCCCGTCACCGTGATAGCAGCAGAAGTTGAAGAAATAGACGCCGTCGGCGCCGCGAGCAAGGATGTCCTTCGCCCGCGCGACGATCGCCTCCGCGGAATGAATCCTCGAAATGGCACCGTCTTCCGCGCCGTCTTCCCAGCCCGCGCCGGTCGGCCAGATCTGCGGCCAGACCTGGCATGTCCGCGGACTGCTCCGCGCCGCCTCGAGGAACTCGTCGAACGTCCAGTCAAGCGAATCGGGCTCGTGGTTGTGGGTGCCGGGCACGATGACGTCGATCAGCCCCTCGGCCATCCAGGCCAGCGGGTCCTGGCCCTGGGGACGCCCCTTTTCCGGCTCGTACGATACGCGCGCGATGATCGGCTTGTCGGTCAGATCGCGAATTCGGCGCAGGAACCAGAGGCACGCGGAGCGGCTCTCGTCCCACGGCGTGCTCGGAGGGAAGAAGGGCGCCTTGCGCTCGAAGTCGAGGCTGATGCCGTCCACGCCCTTCTCGAGCAGGTCCTCGAACAGCTCGGCGAGGTACTGGTGAAACGAGAACTGGCGGAAGTCCTTCTTGACGCTGTTGTAGAAGCTGAAGTTCACGGCACCGGGCACCGTGGTGAGCCGCTCCGGGTTGAGCGCGTGGTTGAGCCGGACGTTGCCGTAGATCTTGACGCCGAGCTCGTGGCAGCCGCGAATCACGACGTCGAACAGGTCGTCCGGCCTGGCGTTGTAATGCGCGACGACCTTGCCGACGCGCTGGTCGAGTTCGCGATTGATGCCGATGCCGTCGAACGCGAGCTCGTGGCGCGTGCGGCAGTTGTGCTCGGCCGTGGTGAGGATGCACCAGTCGAGGCCGGTGAGATCGGATTCGGCCATCGGACGGACGAGCAGGTCGATGGCGTCCTGGTCGGACATGTCGGTGTCGGCCAGCTCGGTGAGCGCGCCGAACCCATCATTGTTGTAGACGAACTCAGCCATGGGTTTAGGGTCCAGGGTCTAGGGTCCAGGGTCTGGGGTTGGGGATCGTTATTCTGCTTCGCGCTCGTGCGCCACGATCTGCTTTCGCGATTGCACGGTCCAGCGTCCGACCTTGCCGGAGGGGAATCGGACCGACACCTCCACCTCACCGTCGTGGTTACCGAGTCCGAAATGCTGCACCAGCGGTCCCTGGTTGCCGCTGTTGCCTCCGGAGACCTCGCGAATCTGCGTGCGCTCACCTGCCTTCAACGTGATCCGTGCCCCGATCGCCGACATGTTCGAGCCCGCACCGCCCACGACCTTCACCTTGAGCCACGCGTTGGCATTGCCCTGGTTCTGGAAGAGTACGCCGTCCACCAGCAGGTCCATGTCTCCGTCGTTGTCGTAGTCCGCCCAGCTCACCTGGTAGCTCGAACCGGTGCGCAGGCTGAGCGCATCACCCACCGGCGTGAACCGCCCGGTGCCGTCGTTGCGGAACAGATCGCCGTGGTCGCCGCCGTAGACGGTCGTGATGTAGATGTCGAGATCACCGTCGTTGTCGTAGTCGGCCAGCGAGCCCTTCGCGTACGACTCCTGCCAGTAGATGCCCGCCCCCGCGTTGACGTTCAGGTCCTTGAACATGTAGTTCGGCGGTCCGGAGTTGATCAGCACCTGGGGCCGGTCCTGGTAACTCGGCGGATGCGAGAAGTTGACGACGAACAGGTCGAGGTTGCCGTCGTTGTTCAGATCGCCCCAGCACGATCCGATCGTGTGGCCATGGTACTTGTAAGCCTTGTAGTGACCGCTGGCCGGCTCGACGCCGCCGTCCGCGACGCCGGCCACGCCGCGCGCCGTCGCCTGCTTGGCAAACGTTCCCCTGCCCCGGTTGACCATGAACGTGTTCGGCATGAGCCGGTAGTTCGACACGTAGAGGTCCTGGTCGCCGTCGTTGTCGAAGTCACCCCAGTCGGCGCCGCGCGAGCTCCACCCGAGCTTCCCCATCAGGTTGACCGGCTCCGCGAACGTGCCGTCCTCATTCTGCAGGTAGAACCGGTTCGGCGTGACCGGATGCTCGTAGTTGGTCACGAACAGGTCGAGCCGCCCGTCGTTGTTGGCGTCCGCCCACGCCGCGCGCGGCATCAGCGGCCCCGGGTTGCCCGGAAATGGAACGGCTTCGAACTTCTTCGACTCAACCTGGCGCCACAGCGTGCCTTCGCCGCTGAACCGGAAGAAGTCGACGAGGCCGTCGTTGTCGAAGTCGCCCCAGACGCCGGGTCCCCCGACGCCCATATCGACCTTCCGGAACGAACCGTCGCCTCCGTTCTGGTACAGGCTGCCGTCGATCATGACGTCGACGTCGCCGTCGTCGTCGAAATCGCACCACGACGACAGCCCCTTGCCGACTCCCTGGAGCGTTTCGGTTCGTACGAACCGGGTTTCATCCGGTTGGGGCGCTTCGGCCCATGTTGAACCGCTGGCAAGGAAAGGCGTCAGTCCAATGACGAAGAAAGCTGGTCTCACGGTCGGATCCCTTTTCCGCCATGATCGCGATGAATGGAGCCGGTTTCAAGGCGGGTGGTCGCCTGGCCCGCGGAAGCGCGGCCGTAGCTGAAATCGCCAGACTTCAGACGCCCGGCCCGCGGAAGCGCGGTACGTAGCTGAAGTCGCCAGACTTCAGACGCCCGGTCCGTGGAAGGCGTGATCCGAAGTGTGGCCACTTCGGCTACGCGCGTGGGGTCCCCGTCGCAGCGTCGCGGGAGCTTCTCAGACCAGTGACGCGATGCCGCACGACTCGCCGTCCCCGATCCCGGCCGCCAGCCTGTCGATCAGGTCGTCCATCCGATCGGACTGTCGATGCACCGGCTGCTTCCACCCTGCCCAGCCGTCAAGGCGATCGAAGGTCCGCGCCGGCGCGGCAGCCGACGCGGCCGTTCGCGACGCCGCGTCGAGCACATCGGCGCGAGCCAGTCCGACAATGGTGTTGGTAAAGCGCGCAAGGACGACCTGGAGATCGGCCGTGCCGACGACGCCGTCGGGGCCGCCGGCCCCCGCAATGTCCGCCCGGGCAAAGTCGCCGATGGGCACCGACTGGGTGAACCGGCTGAGCACGACCTGAAGATCGGCCGTGCCGACGGTCCCGCTGCGATCCATGTCGCCGGGCAGCACGTTGATCGCCACAGCGAACGCGCCGCCAGGATGCCCGTCGCCCGATTGCTCGCTGACCCCGTCTATCCATTCGCCGTCCAGCGCGTTGCCGCGCTGTTCCTCGATCGTGTCCGCAAGCGACAAGGTCAGCGCGTCCAGGCCGATCGGGCCACCCACGGAAGTGATCGTGGCGGTGAACGTGGCGGGATCGTAGCCGACGCTCGTGGCGTAGGTGCCCGCGCTCGCACCCGCGAGCGCCACGGCCGCCGGATCGATGATCGCTTCGCGGTTGAACCGCACGAGAAACGTATCGACAGTCGGCCAGGGCAGCGGATCGAGCTGGGCGGCACTCCCCGACTCGATGCGGAAGCCTCCCGTTCCTAGCTGCTCGTTCTCGAGTCGGTCCAGGAACGCCTGCGACCACGTCGAACCGCGGGCCAGAACCTCGACCACCTGCAGCGTCGGACCGGAGAGCGCGGTGAGCGTGATGTCATTGCCGTCGCCGCCCTGGTAGTCGACGAGGAACGGTACGGAGCCATCACCGACGGCGAGCGTGACCGTCGATCCATCGGCAAGATTGTTGAACTCGCCGACGATCGCGTCGCCCCCATCGTTGTCCACGATCACGAACATCGTGCCGATGGCCGGCACATGACCGAGCGCCAGGTCGAGCACGGCCGTGGAATCGATCGTCACCGTGCCGGACACGACGACCTGGTCGTGCCCGACGCCGGGCCCGCCGGGTCCGTCAAGCTCGATCCCCAGCCTTGTGCCTGCATCGAAATCCAGATCGCCGCCGGTGATCACGCCCGGCGAGAATCCGGGCGACAACGTCGCATCGATCATGCTCAGCGCCACCGACCCGGAAATCGTCGCCTCTCCCGTCAGCCAGATCGCCTTGTCCACGACGACCGACTCGGTAAACGTGCCGCCGTGCACCTTGACCCCGATCGCCGGCACCCCGTCGATTCGCGCGATCCCCTCCGTGATGCGCCCCGAGGCACCCGTCTGCGACCCGGCGTCGTCGACGTTGAGCACCGAGAAATCACCCTGGAAGCCGATCGTGCCGCCGTCCACGTCCGTGCCCGTGTCCAGCCATGGTGTGAAGTCCACCGTCTGGTCGTTCAAACCCGCGACCACAGACGGGTCCTGGTCGCCCCACCAGTTGCCCGAGGCGTCGACGGTTCCCGCTCCGTCGCCGTTCTGTACGCCGTCGGCATCCGTAATGCTGTTGTTGGTCAGCGTGAGGTTCGCCGCCTGCCCGACGAGTCGAACACCGATGTCGTGCCCCGAGAGCACGTTCCCCGAAACCAGGATCGCGTCGCGCGCCGTCGCGGCTTCGGTGCCGTTCGCGATGTCGATGAAGATCGCGTCGGCCTGGATGCTGCGCCCGTGCTCGTTGTCCTGGATCGTGTTGTCCGTGATCTGCGCCGTGAAGCTGCCGGGAATCGTTCCCCCCGGTCCCAGGTCGTGCAGGAACACGCCGCCCAGCGCGTCGCCGAGGTTGCCGATCCCGTTGAACGGCTGCAGGTTGTTGCGCCGAATGCTGTTCTCGCGCAGGATAAGCTCCGACGGACCGTACAACATCACCCCCGAGTTGAAGTTGTCCTCGACCGTGTTGTCATCCACCTCGTTGGCATGACCGCCGATGATCAGGATGCCGTTGTTCAGGTTGCCGCGCGACACGTTACCGGAGATGCGACCGTTCGTGACGCCGGGCCCGGAAGAGATGAAATAAATACCGGCATCGAGGTTGCGCTCGGAGTGGTTGTCCGTGACCACCACGGCGTCGCTGTCCTGGATGCGGAGTCCGCGCCTGTTTTCGATCACCGTGTTCCCGTGAAGCGTGATGTTCGACGCATTCTTGATCCGGATTCCGCCGCCGTCGCTGACGTTCGGGCCGTTACCGCCTGACCAGAATGTCGCGAAGTCGTTCTGCGTCGCTCCGGCGCCTACGTCGGGCAGCCCGAGGCCGTTCCAGCCATTGTGCGTCACCGTCGCGTTCATCACGCTGACGTCACCCGAGCGCGACCGAATGCCGTAGTTGCCGTGCCGGATCGTCATGCGCTCGATCAGGATCGCCTTACCGCTTGCGCTGCCGTCGTTGCCGGGATCGATGCTGAAGACGTTGCTCGAGGACGGACCGGTCGCCATCGACGTCGCCTCGTCGATCGCCTGGACGATCACGCCCACCTCGCTTTCTCCGGTGATCGTCATGCCCTTGTCTTCGATGACGATCGTCTCGGTATAGGTGCCGTTCAAGATACTGATCGTGCCGTTGTCCGCCACCGCGTCGACGGCCTCCTGGATGGTCGCAAAGGCATCCCATCCGAACGCCACGGCGGGTCCCGCGCCGTCCGGATCGGCCCCCGACGTCGTCCCGTTCCAATCGTCGTCGACATATAGGACGTCAGCCGCCGCAACGGCCAGTGCGACATCGTTGCCGTCCCCGCCGTCGTACCGGATGGTCCATGTGGCGCCGGCGACCGTGACCGGGCTGCCGTTCGGCAAGCCGGAGAAAGTGCCGCTTACAGCGTCCATCGAGTCGTTCGAGATGATCACCACGCTCTGACCGGGAACAGGCACGACCGTGCTGCCGGCAAGGTCGAGCGTACCGTCGAGCACGACGGCGCCGGTGACATCAATCCGATCGAAGTCGGTGCCCGGCGTCGTCACGCCGTCGATATCGATGACCGTCGTCGAATCGGAGGTGAGCGTGAGACCGTGTACGTGAATCAAACCCGGGCTCAAACCTGGAGCTATCGTCCCCGCAGAGACGTCGATGGCGTAGTCAATCGTCCCGCTACCCCGCAGGACGTCACCGGTTTCAAGCGTCGCCGTGCCGGCAGCTCCGTTGATGCCGTCGAGCGTGCCGCCTTCCAGAACATACGTGTCGCCGCCGTCGCCGCCGTTGAAGACGACATCGCCGACGAAGGCGAAGGCGGAAAGATCGCTGAGCATGAGCGTGTCGTCGTCCGTCTCACCGTTGACGGTGATGCTGTCAGACGGCACTGCGAACGTCGTGGTCTCGAACGCGTTATTCGGGCTGTCGAGCACGAGCGCACCGCCGGAGGCGAAAAGAGTCGCGACGTCGGCTCCAGCCGTCAGGTTGAACACCGCATCGTGCGTCGCGGATCCCACGCTGATCGGCTCGAGGTCGGCGTAGCTGATCGTCGACGGCGTGCCCATGCCACCGGGGTCGAGCGCGATGGTGCCGTCCATCGGTCCGCCGTAGCTGAACGTCACGGTCTGGAATGCGCCACCCGTAACCACCAGGCCGTCGTTGCCTCCCGATCCGCCGTCATAGACCAGGCCTGCCGCGGGAATCAGGTTGCCGCCCGACAGGTCGACGGTCAGCGTGTCGTCCGAGCCGTCCTGCGCCTTCACCGAGATCAGCGCCACGCCGGCCAGCGGGACCGACGTCGTGATCGGAAGCCCGGTCGACGTATCGGTGATCTCCAGGTCCCCCCCGCCGTCGACCGAGATCGTGACGTCTCCGCTCGCGCCGGAAAAAATCGTCTCGTCGATCGACACCGTCGTCCCGGTCGTGATCACGACGTCGTTGCCGTCACCACCGATGTAGGAGATCGTCGCGGCCTGTCCCGATCCAAGAAAGTCCGTGCTCACCGTCGCGCCTTCCGGCAGGCCGAGGAATATGCCCGACACCGGATCGGCGCCGTCGTTGTCGACGATCGTGAACGTGGCGTCACCGCTCGGCACGTAGCCGCCGAACGACGACACGCTCAGGGCTGCCCCGACGATCGATACCGCGCCGTCGACGTCGACCTGGTCGTGCTTGTCCGAAGTGGCGCCGGGCGCGAGTCCGCCGATCTCAACCTCGTAGGTGCCGGGTCCGAAGGTGAAGCTGCCGTCTACCAGCAGAATGCCCGGCGACTGACCCGGGGCGACGGTGCCAAGGACGGTCGCGATGTCGTCTTCGATCATCTGAAGATCGGTGCCGAGACCATCGCGAAGGGCGCCGGCCGTCACGAGGTCCAGCGGATCGCCGAACGCGGCGGTGTCGACGTCAATGTCGCCGGCGGTGGCGTTGCCGATCGTGATCGTGGTGAATCCATCGGCAAGGTTCGCAAGGTCGCTGTCGCCGACATCGAACGTCCCGGCGCCGCCGCCAAGGCCGATGGTCGCGCCGTCATGGGCGGGCTGAAGCGTCAGGACGCCGCCGCCCGCGACCGTGTCGTTCAGCACGACGTCCGAGCTTGTGACCGTGATGTTGCCGAACGTCGACGTGACGTCGTCAAGCGTGATGACGCCCGTGGCGTCGAAGGTAATGGGTCCACCCGGCGAAACGATCGACGTCCCTGCTGACATCGTGATCGCGCTCTCGAGCGTGGTCGTGCCGGCAGCGAGCGACACCGAACCAATCTGGGCGGAGATCGCACCCGATGTCTGAAGAATGTCGCCGGCCGCCGTCAGCGAGATCGTCCCCGGACCGATCGTCGTCACGTTCGCGCCGATCGTCAGCGTGTCCGCCGGGCTTCCGACCGCGACCGTCTCGCGCGCAAAGACCGTGATGGCATCGTCGAGCGCCGCTGCGACGTAGACGTGGTTCGCATCCGGACTGACCGTGACGCCGAAGGCGCCGAGCAGCTCGTCGGCGTCACCGACCTCGTCCTTCTCCGCCTCGACGAACGTCAGGGTGCCATCGGACTCGCGCCCGAACACGGCCACGGTGCCGGAAATGCCGGAGAACGTGGACGCCACGTAGACATTGCTTGCATCCGGACTCACCGCCACGTTACGCGCTCCGCCCATTCCATCGATGATTCCGCCGGCCCCCTGCTTGTTCACTTCCACGTAGGTCAACGTCCCGTCCAGGGAGTTGCGCTCGAACACGGACACGGCGTTGTCGCTCGGAGCGCTGACGTAGACATGTCCGCCGTCCGAGCTGACCGCCACGCCCTGCGCTCCGGCAAGACCGTCGATCGTGACGCTGTCGATGACCTGTAGATCCTTGATCACCTCGACGAACGTGAGGGAACCGTCGATTTCACGGTCGAACACGGCCACCGAACGGTCGTCCACCGCCGCCACGTAGACGTGGTTTCCGTCCGGGCTCAGCGTCACGCCGAATGCCCCTTCCAGGCCGTCAACGCCGGCGTCGGCGTCCGCGAGGGTGCCGATGTGGGTCAATGCGCCCGTCCCCGCGTCACGGCTGAAGGACACCAGGGCGTGGTCGACGGTGGAGGTGACGTACACATTGGCACCGTCCGGGCTCACGGCCACGTCGCGCGCCCCGTTCAGCCCCGAGAAGCTGACCGTGGCATCCTTGATGGCCTCGACGAACGTGAGCAGCCCACTGCCGAAATCACGACTGAAGACGGCCACCGCATCGTCGGATGTCGACGCGACGTAAACGTGATTGCCCAGCGGTTCGATCGCGACGCCGCGCGCGATATCCAGACCATCGACGCCGGCGTCGAGGTCCGTCACGACCTGCACGAACGTCAGCGCTCCCGTCGATCCGACGCGCTCGAAGACGGTGATCGCGTCGTCTCCGCGGGCGACCGCGTAGAGGTGCTTGCCGTCGGGGCTGACCAGCAGATCCTCGACTTGATCCAGGCCGTCGATCACGTCCCCGGTTTCGTCCACCTTCGACTGCACGAAGGTCAGCGCGCCGCTGCCCGGCCCGAGTGTGGGTGACGCCGTCAGCACGACGTCGCCTCCACCGGAATGAACGATGTCCTCGATCACCGTGATCGGACTGCTCGCGGTCACCACGATGTCGCCCAGGATGCCCGTCGCCGTAATGCCGGTCAGGGCCGCGCTGACGCCTCCGATCGTCAAGGCTCCCGCATTGTCGATGTAGAGGCCCACGATGCCGCCGCCGCCCTCCAGGGCGGTCACCGCCGTCTCGATCGCGTCGGTGCTCGTGCCGACACCATTGCCGGTGACGACCAGGCTCGCTGCCGTGACGTCGGTGCCGGCGTCGCCGCCGTCGGTGATCGGCCCGCCCGAGGCGCTGAGGATGACCGGATTCGATCCGGCGTCAAGCTCAGTGACCTCAATCGAGCCGCCCTGAATCGTCAGCGGATCGGTGAACAGCGAGCCGGACACCGTGACGGCGCCCGCCCCGAAGGCGTCGCTACCGATCACGATCGAACTGAACCCGTCCACGAGGTTCGCGATCTCGGCGTCATCAAGATTGAACGCCCCGGCGCCGCCGCCGATGCCTGCCGTGGATTCGGAGTCGGCCGGCGTCAGCGCCAGGTTGCCGCTGCTGGAGATCGCCTGGTTTAGCGTGACGTCGGCGCCGGTCACGCTGATGTCGCCGGACGTCGAGGCGACCGATTCGAGCGTGACGGTATCGAACGCATCGAACACGATGTTCCCGGTGTCGGAGGTGACCGAGGTATCCGGCGCCATCGTGATCCCGCCGCCGTCGCCGTCGGTCGCGGCGTTGAAGGAAACGTCTCCGTTGGCCGTAGAAGAGACCACGCCCGAGTTCTGCAGGATGTCCCCTGCTGCATTGAACGAAATCGACCCGCCGTTAACGCTTACGTCGGCATCCAGTGTCATCGTGCCGTCGAACAGGCCGCGCCGGTATACACGAAGCAGGGAACTGCTCAGGATGTACACGTGGCCGTTGTCAGGACTGACCGCCGAGCTAAGACCCCCGGCAGGACTCTCCGAGAACGTGAGGCTGCCCGTCGTCGCATTGCGCGTGTAGACGGTCGCGCCGGTCCAGCCCGGGAAGAACGGAACGCCGGTGACGTGGACATGATCGCCGGACGGACTCAGCTCCACGTCGAGCGGAATGTTCCCGAATTCCAGACTCAGGGCCTCGACGAATTGCAGCTTGCCGGTCACGTCGTTGCGCTGCAGCACGGAGACGAAGCTGTCGTCCGGCGTGCCGAAGCCCATTTCGTATCCCACCATGTACACGTGACGACCGTCGGGACTGACCTCCACGTCGAAGGATTCGTCGATCGGCGCTCCCCCGTAGATGGTCTCCACGAAGGTCAGCGTGCCGGCCAGCGGATTCCGCGAAAACGCATTGATATTCCAGTTCCCGATGGAGTAGACGTGCTTGCCGTCGGGGCTCAGCGAAAGAAAGCGCCCGCCCGGCGCCGGCCCCGTCCCGATCCAGGAAAGCGCACCGGTGACAGGTTCACGATCGAAGATCGAAATCCCTCCCCCTTTTCCGACGTAAACGTGCGCGCCGTCCGGACTCACCGAAACGTCGTTCACACTGACCAGCTCGACGACGCCGCCGTCCCCGTGCTGGACGGTCGCGACGAGGTCCAGGTCTCCGGTGAAAATATCGCGATCGTAGATCACGACGGAATCCTCGTCCGTGCCCGCCGTCACGTATACGTGTCGACCGTCAGGACTGATGGCGATGTCCCTCGCGTCGCCGCTGATGCCCCCGGTCTCGATCTCCACGAGCTCGATCGCACCTGTACCGGCATCGCGACCGTACACGCCGATCGAACCGGACGCAGTCGAATACACGTGTCGACCGTCCGGGGACACTTCGACGTCGACGAAAAAGAAGTCGTTGTCGATGCTCTCGTTCTCGACGAACTGCAGGAACTCCAGCTCGTCACCAGTCAGTGCGTTCCCCGCCGTCAGCGTCACCGCTCCGCTCCCGGCATTCACGACGTCTTCATTCACCGTGATGGGGCCGCTGGCGGTCACCAGCACATCCCCGCCCGTCGCCGACACGCCGGTCACCGCGCCGATGACGTCGCCGATCACCAGCGGACCGGTGTTTTCGATGTCGACGCCCCCGGATCCGCCGAACGCGTCAAGATTGTTGACTTTCGTATCGATGAAGACGCCATTGGCCGCCTCGATCGCAAGATTGGGAACCACGAGGTCGGCGATCTCGTCCTCCGAACCGATGAAGGCGTTCTCGGTCACGCTCGCGCCGGTGCGCAGGATCAGTGTGTCCACATTGTCCAGCGTCGTATCGAGGATTCGGATCGAGCCGGCGTCCGGCGAGCCGATCTCGAGGGTATCGGCGACGATGCAGTCGAGCTCTTCCTCGGTCAGGAGGATGTGGCCGATGCTGCTGAAGCCGAAGGAGTGACCGGGCGTGAGTTCCTCGATCCGGATGAGGCCTGAGGGCGCGCTCACGGTCTCGTCGATGTCGATCGAATTCGTGGTGAGGACGACGCGCGTCAACCCCGCCGGAATCGGCGGTGGGCCGTCGGTTGCCGTGATGGGTCCGTCGATGATGGTCGTCTCGGCCACCGAGAGCACGGAACCGAATCCATCGACCGCGATGCCGCCGGCGGTGCGCATCGTGTCGTCGCCTTCGCCGGTGTCCAGGTCGACGCGCTGATCCGCATCGAGGACCAGGTTGTCGAACACGATGAAGTCGTCGCCGGCAAGGGTGCGAATGCGAATCGTGCCGCCCGGAAAGATCGACAGCGGAATGAACACCGCCGTCCCTTCGTCGCCGGTGCCGCCGTCGAGCGGACCGATCAGGTCGATCTGGTTGAAGTTGCTGTCGAAGATCAGCAGGTCCGACCCGACGGTCGTGAAACCCAGCAGGTCATCGGTGTCCCCTCCGTTCGAATCGGTCACGACGATGTCGCCGCCGACCAGGTCGACCGTCGTCTCGACAGTCAGGAGCAAGCGCGGCTCCAGCGGCTCGATCGGCTGCCACCGGCGGTCTCGCGCCCGGCGTCGACTTCTTCTGCGCACCGATCCCGTCGTCCGACCCGGACGTTCGGTCATGCCATGCTCCTCGGACACACAAAGTAGTGTCTTAAAACGACTTACATCCTCGCCGCACCTTCGCCAACATCGAAGGCCGAGATAAGATCGAGACACGAATCATAGCCGTCAGCCCTTCGGAGCGAAGGGTGCGGACTTCAACGCGGGACCGCTTCTTCTGGAGATTGGGCCACTGCGGGCACGGCTTCGGCTACATTCCAGGCATGGCCATCACCCACGTCACGTCGAACCCGCCCCGCCTGGTCGAGCCCGTCGAGCATCCGCCCGGCGAGCGCTGCTGCTACGGCGTGGCGTTTCCCTTCCAGGTCGCCCCGAAACTGGCGGCGGTGCTCTGCTGTCTCCGCAACGAGGGCTACCCGGCCGGCGACTTCGAGAACGGCAGCGACGTCTTTCTCTTCGACCGCCTCGACGGCATCGATCCCGCCGGAGCCGTGCCGATCGTGCGGAACGACAAGTACGTCGACGAGAAAGGCGTGCGACGGATCGTCATCCACTACCCGATCGTCGGTGGATTCGTCCCGCTCGGCGCGCTGCGCGACGACGACACGTCGCACCCGCATGCCGGGACGGGCTTCGGAGTCAGCGAAAGCTGGTCCTTCCCGCTGCTTGGCAAGGGCCATTACAGCAAGTCCCACAAGAAGACGAAGATGATCCGGCGGACGTCGGTCTACCAGTTCACTTACGACACGCACTTCTTCCTGACGGAGGACAGCGACGTCTACGAGGGCGACGCGCCGCTGCGGGCCAGCGAGAAGGGCTCGGAGTGGGCGCTGATCTGGCAGGGACTCAAGCAGGCCGTGCCCGACGGCGACGATCTGCTCAACCCGATCTACACCACCGGCGGCGACAATCCAGGCACCTGGGTTTCCGATCCGATGTCGAGCGGCGTCGCGCGATGGCGGCGCGAAGACGGCAAATGGCGGCCCGTCACCTACGTGCCGGTCGTGCTCGGCGAGCCGGACGGCGGCAACGCATCGTGGATGGAGCCCAGCCTGGTGCGCGATCTCGACGGGTCTCTGCTCTTCTCGGCCCGCGGCGTCTACGGGGAAGTCAACAACCTGATTCGCGTCTGGCGCAGCACCGACAACGGGGAAAGCTGGGAGGTACAGATCGAGAAGCCCAACGCCCGCGGACAGGGCCCGGTCACGCTCAACCAGGCCGTCGACGGCACACCCTATCTGGTGTGCAACAAGCTTGGACACGAGCGCGACTGGCTGGTCATCCATCCGCTCAACGACGAGCGCACCGACCTGCTCCCCGAGATCCTGGTGCGCAACGCCATCGAAGAGTTCGGGCCGCCGCCGAAGGGCCCCGTCTGGTTCATGGACCATCCCAACGGCGAAACGCTGCGCCTGGGCGACGGCGAATGGCACCACGTGCTCAGCTATCGCAACATGGACCGCGGCGAGCACTCCGGCTCGGCGCCGACACCTTACACGGGGCATTACCTCGAAGAAGTCTTCTCGGATGGGCCTGTGCGCCCCGTGTGGCGCTTCGACTAACAGGGATTTCCATCACGCCATGATCACCGCCGTCACCGCCAATCCGCCTCGTCTCACCGAGCCCGCCGAGCATCCGCCCGGCGAAACATGCCGGTACGGGGGCGCGTTCCCGTTCCAGGTCGCGGCGAATACGGCCGCCGTACTTTGTTGTCTGCGCAACGAGGGTCATCCGGTCGGAGATTTCGAAAACGGCAGCGATGTGTTCCTGTTCGATGACCTCGCGCACATCGATCCGGCCACCGCCGTTCCGATCGTCCGCAACGACACCTACGTCGACGGGAAAGGCCAGCGCCGGATCAACATTCACTATCCAATTGTCGGAGGATTCGTCCCGCTCGGCGCCTTGCGCGACGATGGGACGCCGCATCCCCATGCGGGCACGGGATTCGGAATCAGCCACGCGCTCGACTTCCCGCTTCTCGGAAAAGGCCACTACACCAAGCTGCACAAACAAAACAAGTGCGTGCTGCGCACCTGCGTCTACCAATTCAGCTACGACACGCACTTCTTTCTCATCGACGACTTCGACGTCTTCGGTCTCGAGCAGCCGCTGCGCGCCGCCGGAACCGGTTCACAATGGGCTATCCACTCTCCTGGACTCAGGCAGGGTGTTCCCGACGGCGATGACTTCCTGGCCCCGGCGACGGCGAGCGCCGATGATCTGCACAACGTGATTCACCAGCCCGCCGCCAGCGGCGTGGCGCGGTGGCAGCGCCGCGGAGATTCGTGGGCGCCGACCACTTTCGTTCCCATCGAAAAACCGCAAAGCGATTCGGTCTGGTCCGAGCCGAGCCTCGTTCTCGACATCGACGGGTCGCTGCTGTTCACCAGCCGCGGTTGCTACGGTGACGCCGATCACGTCATCCGCATCTGGCGGAGCACCGACGGCGGCGAAAGCTGGGAAGTCGTCATCGAGAAGCCCGAAGCGCGCGGCCAGGCACCGGTGACGATCAATTCGGCCGTCGACGGGACGCCCTACGTCGTCTGCAACCGGCTCGGCCACGAGCGCGACTGGCTGGTAATCCATCCGCTGAACGACGAGCGCTCCGACCTGCTGCCTGCGATCGACGTCCGCAACGCGCTCGAGGAGTTCGGGCCGCCGCCGAAGGGGCCGGTCTGGTTCATGGATCACCCTAACGGCGAAACGCTTCGCCTGGGCGACGGCGCCTGGCACCACGTGCTCAGCTATCGCAATATGGATCGCGGCGAGCACGCGGGCGGCGCGCCGTCGGAGTTCTCGGGACAATTTCTCGAGGAGGTGGTGTCGGACGGACCGGCCCGACGCGTCTGGGATTTCGCGGACTGAGCGACGTAAAGGGGCAAGGCAAAGCGAGCGCCACATGCCCCATGCCCTTTGCCGATCTACCCTGCCGTTCGGCGCCAAATTCCGATCCACATCGCCGCCGAAACAAGCAGCAGCGCCGTACTCGGCTCGGGCACGTAGTACACGCCGATGTTGTTGCCCACGGTCCGTTCCAGGGGAAGACAACACGCGGTGCCGACCGGAAAGTTGAGCAACTCGCTCTTGTTCGACCCGCTGCGATCCGGATTCCACCACGCCATCGTCGTCGAGCCTCCGCCGTCCATGTTGATCCCGGTGTGTGCCCCGAAATGCTTCAGCCAGGACCCGACCTCATTCGTCGTGGCGCCTTCGCTTGCCAGTTGCCGCCCATCGATCGTCATGAAATAGACGTATCGCCCGTTCTGCGACAGTCCGGTGCCCGTGCGCGGATGAAGGTCACCGCCGCCGCCGATCGGATTGCCGTTGGTCAGCACGAAGCTGAACCCGGTGACGGCCGAATGGACTTGACTGATGTCGTAGCCGAACGGGGTGCTTGCCATGCTGACGTCGCCGTTATTGGCCACGATCAACGAAGGCGCTCCGCTTCCGGGCGACACCAGCGTCCCTTCGGAAACGGCCAGCCCCGACAGGTTTGCCGGACTTTCCGTGTTCCAGTCATCCGGTGGAATCGGAGGCCACGGAGACCACGGGGCCGAATTGATCGCGGCGACGACCTTCGTCTCGGTGGACTGCGTCTCCCTGATGAAATTCCGCGTCGTCTTGCGAATGGTCTCCGTCGAATTGATGACCCACGGAGACGACCGGGGCGTGGTGTGAAATCGCAGATCGGGTGTCGTCGTATCGATCCGCAGGGCGTTGATGTTCATTCTGCGCGGGCTGGTCACCGAAACGAACGCATGTTGGATTCCAGGATAAGGGCCCAGATCTCCGGCCCCGTCCCAGTCATACATTCCCGTCTGGGCCGTGGCATCGGCAGCCGGCAGGAGAAATGCCGACGACGTGAACAGAATCAGGCACAGAACGGCTGCAGGTCTCTTTCTCATTTTTTCTTCCACTTGACCCTGAACGCCGCGTCTGTGTATATCAGTTGCTTGCGGACTGCACGTGTGATGGTAGTCACGAATTTCAGTCGCGTCAATTTCGAAAACAGTCTCCACGCTTCACCAGCCCCGCCCGAAACGCCAGTTGAACGCATTGAACGGACTGACTCATGACGCACCCTCTCGATCAGCCTGCGGCTTTCAAGCTCGTCTACACGCCGGTCGGTCACTTCGTCAACGGCCACAACATCGTGCGCGGGCCCGACGGCTGGCACATGTTCTACGGCGGCCTCGGTGGCGCCGACAACGTCGTCCGCCATCACGTGACGTCCGACGATCTGCTGAGCTGGAAGGCGCACGAGCCATTTCTCCGCGGCGAACCCGGAACCTGGGACGAGTGTGAGATCGGCGACGGCTGCGTCCTCGAGCACGGGGGACGCTGGTATTTCGTCTACCACGGGTGCTGCGAGAACCACGGAAGCCGGTGCATCGGCGTGGCCGTGTCCGACGACATGTGGACGTGGACGAAGCTGACCGGCCGGGAGGTGCCGCCGTTCCGCCCCGATACGAGCTGGTCGAGCTGGAAGCCGACCGGCGAGCGCCAGTGCTGCAAGGATCCCTGGATTATCCGGCACGGCGACGAACATCTGATGTACTACCCCTCGCGGACCCACGCGGGAGACAGCGTCATCGCCGTCGCGAGGTCATCCGATCTGCTGCACTGGCAGGATGAAGGCCCCATCGTGACGGTGCCGTGGCGCGCCAACGATACGATCGGTCCCGGGGGATTCGAGGTGCCGCGCGTCGTCGCGCACGGTGGCCGGTACTACCTGTTCGCGCTCTACTTCTGGGGGCTGCAGTACTGGATCGGTGACGACCCGTTCCACTTCGGCGAGCCGCGCGTGCTGGGTCCCTGGCACGCGTCAAACATCTTCAACGACGCCGACCGCTGGTTCATCACCCACGCGTTCCGGACGCTCGGCAAGAACGGAATCCGGATCAAGCCGAACGAAAAGCTCCGCGGCCTCCACATCGCCGGCCTGATCTGGGAGGAAGGCTACCCCTTCGTGACGGATCTGGGAGATGTGCTGGCGTGAGGTGTGCCGATGCCGTAGCACAGGTTTTTAACCTGTGCGAAAAGCCGCTGAACGTCTCATCGCAACACATACGCAACACAACCGCGCGCCGTAGCACAGGTTTCCAACCTGTGCGAAAGGCGACCTGCGGACAGGTTGGAAACCTGTCCTACAGATTGAATCTGCCCCCTCTTCGCCCCGCTCTTCTCGTCACTCAAATTTCCACAGCGGAACGGCCGGACCGGGCGTCACAAGTTCCTCCGCATAGAACCCGGACTGCGGAGAAGGCTCGCTGCCGCCGTGCTCGCCGCGATCCATCACTCGGTGGCAGAGAAGATGGTGCCACGCGCCATCGGCGAGACGCACCGTGTATCCGTTCGGATGATCCATGAACCAGACCGGTCCTTTCGGCGGCGGACCGAACTGCTTCACGCCGTCACGGAACATGATCGGCTCCTCCACGCCGGAGCGATCCGGGCGAAGCAGCCAGAGGCAAAGCTGATCGCGCGCGTGGTCCGTCGGGCATGAAAAGATGTAGAGCGTGCCGTCGGCAGTCGTGTTGATGGAGGTGGGCGACTCGTCCCTGACGTCCTCCACCTCGAACAGGACGTCCCAGGTCGCGCCGCCGTCGGTGCTGCGCCAGACCTTGATCATGTACTCGCATCGTCGTTCGTAGACGCCGCGCGCCGTGAAGAGCAGGCTGCCGTCGAGGTCGCGGACCACCGTCGGCTCGATCCATTCCTGCCAGCACTCGGTGTCGTAGACGATGTCGGGATTCTCGACCCGACGGCTGAATCCGATCGGCACGAACTCGACGGGCCCCCATCGCCCGTCCGCGTAGCGCCATCGCGCCACGCCCGACGCGTTGGGGCCGCCCCCCCACGTGAAGTCACCCTGCGTGGCGTCCATGGGGAACAGCAGATCGTCGCCATCCGTGATGGCGGTGCACAGGGAAGGGGCCTCCAGCATCCATCCCGAGAGTTCCTTGCGATTGTCGCTGCCCCAGGTTTCAGTCTCGATCTTCCGGAATTCCCGCCCGTCGTACGCCAGGTGATGCACTTCGGTCGCATGGACCATGTCCCTCGCCTTGTCCTCCTTCATGTAGTAGCCGTCGCCGTACATCGGAAAGTCCAGCGCCTGGCCGACCAGAAACCCGGTGCCCGCGCCTGGGTGCGGCGATCCGTCTGCGCGCAAGGCGCCATGAGGGACGAATCCGCCCTTGGGCGTGTGCCGGACCACGACTCGCTTCTTTCCGTCCGGCCGGACGTGCCTGTCGGAACGACAGATTGGGACGGCGTTCGATGCGCTGATCGTCGCGAGATCGTCAAACAGCACGACGTCCATCCCCGCCTCGAAGTCGCCGACGGGATACCCGCCGAAGCGAAGGTTCACGAAGAACCCGGCGGTCGTCGGTCCGGCCTGGAACGCAAACCCGTTGCCGTACCGAAACAACCCGCCTTCCGATGGAATGACGAGATCGGCGCCGCTCAGGTTGAAACGAAGATCAGAGGGTGTCAGTTTCATGTTGACGTTATCCTAACAGCGGTCTACCCATCGGATGGTTGCGTGCTCTGGCCGATACCGGTGAAGCCCGTATGCAAGCTGACCGACGGGTGACAACAGATCCAAATGCCATTCGACCAGCGGGCTGACGCACGCCGTTCGCCGGCAACTATTCGAACTTCCACACCGGCTTCGGCGGACCATCCGAAAACACCTCTTCGAGATAATGCCCCGTGCACTCCGTGGGCGCCGCCCCGAAGTGCTCGCCACGATCCATGTTGCGGTAGCTGAGCACGTGGTGCCATTCGCCGTCGCCCAGGCGAAGCGTCTCGCCGCTCGCATGATCCACCATCCATCGTTCCTTGTAGCCCAGGCGACCGGGGTTGCTTGGAGGCGGACCGAACTCCTCCAGCGCGTTGCGCACGTGGATTTCGTCGAGCAGGTCGGTGCGGTCGTCGTTCAACGGTTGAATCACCAGCCAGTCGCGCTGGTGTCCGTGCTTGTTGCACACGATGTAGGGCGTCCCGTCCACCGCCTGGTTGATCGTGATGGGCGCCTCGGCGCGACCGTTCTCCTTGCTGATGATCCGCGTCCACGTCGCCCCGCCGTCGGTGCTCCGAAAGATCGGAACCAGGAAGTTGTCGTCCTCGAAAGCTCCACGGGCCGTGAACAGCAGCGAACCGTCCACGTCACGCACGAGGCTTGGCTCCATCCACAGCGAGTCGTCGGCATTGAACACGACCGGCACGTACGACACGGGCGCCCAGCCGTTCGGACCACGCCGCCAGCGCGACACGCCACCCGAACCCATCTTCTTGTGCTGGGGCAGATCGCCGTACGACGCGCCGATCGGGACGAGAAAATCGTCCCCGTCAGGGACGCCGTACTTCAGCGGGGAATCCAGCAGCGGCCATTCCGTTCCGGACTCGGACGGCCGCAACGGCTCGTCCGGGCCGTACACCTCGAAGTCGTCGATGAGAAAGAAGTGCGTGTCGTAGGAGAACTGGTAGACATGGGTGCGCCAGATCACCTTCGTCCGCTTGTGCGACTTCGAATAGTGCCCGCTGCCGAGCAGGGGAAAGTCGAGGCTGGTGCTGACACCGAACCCCGTACCGGCGTGCGGGTGCGGTGTGCCGTCGTCACGCAGCGCGCCGAGCGGCACGAAGCCTCCGACCACGTTGTAGTGGATGACGATCCGCCGCTGGCCCTTCGTATCGACGTACTTGTCGTTGCGAACGATCGGGATGGCCTGCGCCGGATCGATCCGATCCAGGTCGTCGAAGAGAAAGACATCGCTCCCGTTTTCGAAATCGCCGGCGGGATACCCCTCGTTGCGGAGGCAGCAGATCGCGGCGGCGGTCTTCGGCGCCACCTGGAACAGCCAGGCGCCGCCGTAACGGCACACCTCGCCGGGTGGCGGATTGATGCACTCTGTCAAGCGAGGGGGATTGGATGTCACGCTCGTAATCGCCATGATTCACTCCTTGATTCCGGCAACATCCAGCCCGCGATCCTGACACCACTGCGTCATCGCCCGGCCCATGGCGCGCAGGTCGTCGCCTCTCACGCCGCAACAGCCGCCGATGATACTCACGCCGGCGTCGAGTAATCGGGGCACCGCCCTGATCAGGGCGTCTCGCTTGCTCAGTCCGGGCTCCAGCGGACACTGGTGCTCATCACCATTGGGCTGCATGATCACCGGACGATCGCTCAAGGCAACGATTCGCTTCGCCATCGCCTCGTAATCACCGATGTCGAATCCCTGCCCGCAGTGCGTGCCCACGATGTCGGCTCCGGCGTCGATTGCGATGCGCACCATGGCCTCGAGGTCCGGCCCCCACGTTCTCCGCCCGTCCGGCGACGGCATCGGCGTTCGATACTCGCCTTCAGGTGTCTTCCCGAAAACCGGCGTGGCGATTACGGGTCCGTCGCTCGCCTGCCGCGCCGCCTCGACTGCAATCTTCAGCTCCCGGGGATCAGCGATGTACTCGATGATGATCCCTTCGACCCCACCGTCCAGGAGAACACGTGCCTGGTTCGAATGAAACGCCCGCAAAGCGTCGTCATCGAGCGGCTCGACCACCCGGGGCGGCCCGATGTCGCCCAGCACCCATGCACGATCCCCTGCCACCCGGCGCGCGATCTTCGTGGCGGCGCGGACCATCCGATCGGTGCCGTATGTCACCTTCCACCGTTCCAGCAGGTACGGCGTCACGTGAAACGTATTCGTGAGGATGAGCTCACTCCCCGCTTCGAGGTACTCCCGGTGCACGATCTCGACGACGTCGGGATGCTCGACGTTCATCGGACCCGATCGGTGCGCCTGTTCCGGCGTGAGCCCGTAACGCTGTCCGACCTCGCGCAACCGGAGCACCATGGAGCCGTCGCCCATGACCGGACCTTGTGACAGCCGTTCAAGCAATCCGATCTTCGACATGGTGAGCGCTACCAGTCACCGCCTGCGGGGTGATACCATTCAGTATTCCGATCATACCGTACCCTCGGCGGCCTCGAACGGAGCAGACACCCGATGAAGCAGTTCGCACCTGCCGCTGTCGTCCTGCTCTGCCTGGCATGCGTGGCAACTGCCGGCAGCGCACCGCAATCGATCCGCTCCGGATGGGTCGGCGTCGACATGAGCTCGCGCTACGACTTCAGCATGCTCGAGCCGATGGCGGCACATGGCATGAACACCGTGCTGCTTGCCCTCGAGCATCATTCCGATGACGAGATGCTGGAGACTTTCGACCGCTGGCAGCGGCGGACCGACGCCCTCGGCCTTCGTGTGTTCTGCGGCGTCATGCTGTGGAACAAGGGTGACCTCGACCGCTTCCCCCTCGACCGCACTTTCGCCGATGCTCGCGGCAAGGCGATGCGACGCACGCCCTGCCCCAACGACGACGGCTTCTGGCAGCGCAGGGTCACCGACCTCTACATGCGGATCGCGAAGTGGAGCCGTGATCGGGCCAACGTCGATGGCATCCTTCTCGATGCCGAACTCTACGGCGGCGACGTCGGCACCTACCGGAGCGCCTGCTTCTGCGATCCCTGCCGCCGCGAGGTCGCGGCCGAGATGGGAATCGATGAATCGGCGCTGGGCCTGGAAGGCGAGGAGGCGGTCGCCGCCTACACGAGCGCGTCCGAGGCCATCGTCGCACGCCGCAAGAAGCAGACGAGAATCGCGGTGCACGCGGAGAACCCGCGCCTGATCCTGGCCGCCTACGACGTCGACGGATCGCCGGTCCCCTTCTACCGCGGGCTCATCCGCGCCTGGGGCACGCCCGAACGACCGTTTCTCGTCTGCAGCGCGGGAACGTACCAGACCGGCTACACCACGACGCTGCAACCGGATCGCATCGAGCAATGCCGCGCCTGGGGCCTGCACGTCGAATGGCTCGGTGGCCTGTGGACCAAGCGCATCCCTCACGAGAATCTCGCCGAGAACCTCTACTACATGGCCCGCGACACGCGCGGGTACTGGCTTTACCACATGCGTTCGTTCTCGACGCCGGTGCCGAGCGCCGCGCGGCTTCCCGGCCTCGGCGCCCTCGCCTACTGGAAGCAAATCAAGCGGGCACACCGCGAGATCGACGCCTGGCAGCAATCCAGGGGGCGCCACGATTCCACGCTGACAATCCGGCCGTTCCAAACGGCACCGCCCGGCGTCGACACGACGCGTCACCGGCCGGTAAAGCTGGCGGCAGGAGACGATCCGCCCGACGACCTGCCGGGGTTCCTCCTGCGCCACACCGAGCAGCTGTTCCACATCGCGGCCGATCGCGGCGACACCGTCAGCCTGACGCTTCACTTCGATTCGGCGCATCCGACCAAGAAGAAGATGGACGCCGCGGCCATCGTCGTGGTGGATCCGGCAGGCCGGGTCGTCCTCCACGATGCGTTCCGCCGCAGCGACTTCGGTGACGACCGCGGCCCTCACGGTCGCTTCGTCGGCTCGCGCGACGTCACCTTCGAGGCCGGGCAGGCAGGCACGTACAGCCTCTTCGTGAAGAGCGTGTACTACGCCTTCAACATCAGCGCGTCCTCCCACCCGTGGATCGCGTCCATGGGCTACCCGAACGGAACGAACTACACCCGCGTCGACTACCCCGAGCACCTGTTCCTGGTTACCCGCGCCGGTGCTGCGAATGCCCGGATCGACGTGACCTGCACGCCGATGAATCGCCCCGGCACGATCACGCTCCGCGACTCGGACGGTCGCACGCTCGCCAGCGGGCAGATCCAGGGGGATCCCAGGGCAAAGCATCGCGGCAGCCTCACCCTCGAATTCAAACCAGGCGCGGGCCCCCAGGTCGTTCGTATGACCTTCGAACCGGCCGGAAGAATGCGGGACACCAACCTCTACCCGGGAGATGGATTCACGCCGTGGATCGGCGCCACGGCGGACGCGCCGTTTCCGGCGGAGGCGCATTAGCTTCTTCCCCCGTCACTTCTTGTGACGATGACGAGAAGTTGAAGAACCACCGATCCCGGCGCGTCGCGTCGGGACGGATAGGGCATCGGGGCTCGCTTCGCTTGACCGCAGCACGCGCACTGGTCGTCGGCGAACCGCGCGGCGTAAGCCCGCGGGTCAGATGTGAGTCCATCCTGTCACGAACGGATCGTTTGGCGCGTGTCAACCGCATCGGCTGATGAGGCCGTCACGGCATTCGACCCGCGGGCTGACGCCACGCGGTTCGCCTTGTCGTGTACGGCGCCGCCGACGTTCAGCCTCCACCGTGCCGCTACTTCTCCACCGGCACCACGATGCCCCGGATGATCAGCCTCTGGCAGAAGATGAACACCAGCAGCGTCGGTATGCCCGCAAGCAGAACGCTCGTCTGGATCACCGGTCGCGGGGCGCTGATCTGAAGCTGGAAGATCCAGACCATCAGCGTCCACATGTCACGATCCGGAATGATGATCAGCGCCATCATGAACTCGCTGTACGCGGCAGTGAACGCGGAGAGTGCAAGCACCGCGAGGATCGGCTTGCTCAGCGCCATCGTCATCGACCAGAACTGCGTCCACGGGCCGGCACCGTCGATGTCGGCCATCTCGTACATCTCGCGCGGCAGCGAGTCGAAGAACCCCTTGAGAAGGAAGATGCCGTAGCCGTTGGCCATCGAAGGCAGGATGAGGGCCCAGAACGTATTCAGCGTGCTCACCGGTCCCACGTCGATGCCGATCGCGCCGGCGATCCAGGGCACCACCCACCATCCCGCCACGACTCCGGCTCCCGTAGCGATCGACGCGACGATCGCCTCCGGCGCGCGCGGAAACCGCCGGAGGCCGAACACGAGCACCGCGGCCGCGACCGCGACGCCCACGACAAGCGACCAGAGCGGGAAATGCTTGAGGAGCACGAACGCCGGGATCATGGTGACCTCGGCCGGAAAGGCCATCGTCGCCATGCAGATCAGCAGCACCTTGTACTGGCTCGGAAGCCGGTACCGGGACAGACCGTAGGCCGCCATCGGATTGACCAGCAGCGTCGTAAGCACCGAAAGGAAGCAATAGATCGCGGTATTTCGAACTGCTTTCCCATGAAGCAGGATGTAGTCGGCGACGTGGATGTAGTTCCGTCGAACCTCCTCCCACCGGATCGCCCCCTTTCGCTCCACGAAGTCGGCATGGTCCGCTTCGGCCAGCGGCAGCGCGAGCATTTCGTCGGCGGGCGTCACCCCGGCTTGCGCCGCGTGATCGATGAACGCATGAGTCGGGCCGTACACCTCGATCGCTTCGACCGGACAGACGTCACGATCGCGAATGAACGCCGACCAGTCGTCCTGCGCAAGAAGCGTTGGCGGGACACTCGTCGGAAATGGGATGGCATCAAAGCCGGTCCATGCCGTGCCGTGGGCGACGTTGTACGCATCGATGTCCGGATATCGATCCAGTCGCGCAACGAAGTCGCCGAAGCGATCCGCGAGCCGATCATCCAGGCGCAGAAACGCCAGGTTCAGCTCCTCGCGCACGTAAACCTGCCAGTCCTCCCTCGCCTTCGGCGCCCTGGGCGCCCGACGCGAAAGCCTGATCCGGCGCGGGTCGCCCCACTCTGTTCCGTGCTCCCGGTTGTAGCCTTCGAGGCTGCCGTAGACCGGTCGCAGGTACATATGCCAGAAGAAGCCGTCGAGGTTGACCGGCACGCGATCACGCGGCGGCACCGAGCGCTTGTACACATTGAACGCCGACTGGATGTCGTCGTCAGGCGGATCGGCGATCGAGCGGTACCGGCGGCTGTGCAGTCCGTGCGTGAACAGCGCCACCTCCTCCCAGCTCTCGAACCCGCTTCGGAAATGATCGTTCATCGCCTTGAGGTCGTCGTCGAACCGCCGGCGCATCACCTTCCGAAAGCCGCGGGCGTGGCGACGGAAGTATCGCCGATGACCGGTTCCTCCCGCCTCCGCGACCATGAACCAGCTGACGGGCCAATCGGCCTGAGCCCGGTACGCCCGGTACGCTTCAACCCACGCCGGATCGATACGATCGACCGGCTCGATCCGGTCCCAGCTTTGGTACACCTGCTGGTGCACGGCCTCCGTCCGATCGACGTAGACGTAGCGTGATTCGAGGTATTTGCGATACAGCACATCGTCGTCGAACCAGTACGCCGGCACGATCGTAAACGCGTCGGTATCCACCTCGCTCTTGAACGACCCCGAGATCATCAGCAGAAACGGATAGATCATCGTCGCGGCGCCGAGCGCCAGCGCCAGGTACATCGCGGCGAAGAGCACGCGAACCTTCCAGGAGCGACGACCTATATGACTGATAATCGGCATCGGTGTTCAAAGGGACAAAGTGTCAAGTGTCAAGTGTCAAGGGGAAAAGGACGAGGACAACCACGCGCCCTTTTCCCCTTTTCCCTTTCCCCTTTGCCCTTGACACTTGACACTTTGTCCCTACACATTGGCTCGGAACTCCACTTCGCTTAGTCGCTTGAGCTGGTACACGGTAAAACCAATCAGAAACGCCCCCACGATCCACGCCTGCGCCGTTGCCACGCCGAAGTTCAGCTGTCCGAACGCCGTGTAGAAGATCTTCAGCCCGACGACCTCCGTGTGGCCGTAAGGACCGCCGCCCGTCATTGCGAGCATGAAGCCGGCGGAGCCGCGGACGGCGCCCACGAACGCGAAGATGAAGTTGATCACGATCAGCACGCGGATCGACGGCACGGCGATGCGCATCGCCTTTCGCCAGGGTCCGGCGCCGTCGAGGTCAGCCGCCTCGTAAAGCTCCTCCGGTACCGTCTTCAGGGCTGCGAGGTAGACGAGGCATCCGGGCCCGATGCCCGCCCACACGACCGGGAGCAGGGAGAAAGGCATCGCCCAGGTCCTGTCGTGCAACCAGTCCACCGGACGATACGCGATCTCGGTGCCGAACAGCGTGTTGAACCCGCCGACGAACACGGCGACCAGCTCGTTCACCGGCCCGTCCGTCGCGTAGAAGCTCTTCCATAGGAACAGGACGATCGTGCCGCTCAGCACCGCGGGCAGGTAGTACACCACGCGAAAGAACACCCGCCCGCGCGGAATCTCCTGAAGCAGCATCGCCAGCACGATCGGCGCCACGAAGCCGAAGGCCATGTAGAGCAGCGCATACTTGCACGCGAGCCAGAGCGAGAACCAGAAGGCTCCGTCGAAGAGCACGACCGAGAAGTTCTGAATCCCCACCCACGTCGAGAAGCCGCGCACGTTGTAGTCCTGGAACGCCATCACGGTGCCTCGGGCGAGCGGGTAGTACTGCCAAAGGAGAATCGTGCCGACCGCCGGAACGAGAAGGAGGTACGCCCCCGCGAATCGCTTGAGCGCCCACCTTCCCTGCCATCGATCAGGGGTGAACAGTCGATAGACGCGGTAGAAGACCGCGCTGAAGATCGAGGCCGTCAGGACCACGACGAACCAGGCGATGGTGCCGCGTCGCGTCCGCTCGGCAGGCGGCAGGTCCTCGAACATCTCCTTGTTTCCGAGCGCCACCCACTTCGCCAGGATCTCGCCGACCCGCTCCCGACCTCCCAGGCCGTCCGCGGTCTGCACCGCCGTCCGAATGGTCGGATCGGACCAGATTTCGTCGATGGCGTTCGACGGGTACGACAGGGCCCGCTGGCAGTTGCGTCCGTACGGAGAGGGAATGCCGTTGCGCATCGCCTCCTCGTATGACTCGAGCCACGCACGCGGGACCTGGCGAACAAGCTGCGGGTAACCGTGCGCTTCGAGCATGCGCGGATTGAGAAACCGCCCGAAACCATGCTCGACGAACAGGCGAGTGCGAATCTCCCGCGCCTCCGGCCCGTCGTACCAATGGATGTACTTCCACGCGGCATCGCGCCGTTGGGGATCGTCGATCAGGCCCGCGTAGAGCCCGAGCATCCTCGAGTTGAAGTCGCTGCCGCGCACGCCCGACGGCCCGAGCGGCACGGGGCCGAAGTTGTACCGGTTGGGATCCTGGTAGGTGAAGTAGCGCGTGTCGATGATGCCGTAGTTCATCCCGACGCGCACGTGGGGGAGGAACAGCGACGTCCGGTAGACGATGCCTTCGACTTCCTTTCCCTTCGCCGTCGTGAAGCGCTCCCATCGCATCCGCGCCATGAACCAGGCGGCCTCTACCGCTTCGGGCGTATCGAACACGCACTGCCACCGCCCGCCTGCGTCGCGCTCGACGAGCCGGCCACCGGCCGAATAGAGAAACGTCAGGTATTGCCGGCCCTTGTTGTGGTCGTAGATCTTGTATCCGTAGCGCCGGTCATCCGGCTCGGTCAGGAGCTTTCCCCACTTCATGAACTCGTCCCAGTCACGCGGGACGCGATCCGGAAGCCCCACCTCCGCGAACACGTCGCGCCGGTAGACCATGGCGTCGATCGTGGTCTTGCCGGGAAAGCTCCAGAGATGTCGATGGTGCTTCGACGGCGCCGCACCACGCTCCGCGAGATGTGGACACTCTTCCTCGTAAGGGCACTCTCGGAACATCACCTCGTAGCAGAGACGCGGCACGCGCAGCTCGATCTCCTTCCAGTTCGGCCCTTTCGCCAGCTCGGCGAAGTAGGCTTCCGCGTCCATCAGGTGACCGTTCTCGATGCTGACCCCTGCAACCTGCTCGACGTAGACGTCCAGCGGATGCAGCAGCTTCATGCGGATGTAGGCGTCGGATCGACGGAAGTCGACGAAGAGCACGTCCTCGGGAATGCCCCCCGCGATCTGCATGAGGGGCACCATCGCGTCCTGAATGCCGCCTCCGGGCGTCGGCATCTTCATGCCGCGCGAGCTCTTCACGCGGATGTGCGGGTTCGCCGCATGAAACGCCCGAAACGATTCGCGCATCGAGATGGCGTCGATGTGCGTATCGCCTCCGAACCCGTAGACGCCCCAGCAGCGAAGCTCGATCTTCGGCGGGGGGTCGGCGAATGCAGAGGTGCCGAGGCTCGCAAGCGATACGAGCACGAACAATCGGACGGAGATGGGCGCCATCAATGGGTTTCCGTCATACGAACCTCTCGCAGGGAACACGACACTCGTACTACCGACTGCTCTTCAGCGAATCGAGATGCTTCCTTGCCACCGCATCCCCAGGATCGAGCCGCAGCGCCTCGGCGAAGTGTCGCATCGCGTCCGCACTTCGTCCCAGTCTCCGCAGCGCGATGCCGAGGTTCACATGCGCCGGCGCCGAATCGGCGTCGAACCGAACCGCCTCCCTGAATTGCCTGACGGCTTCGTCCAGGTTGCCCTGCATACCGTAGGCGATGCCGAGCTGGTTGTGGGCAGTTCCGACATCGAGACCACTCTCCACCTGCTCATGCAACACTTCGATCGCTTCGTGCAGTTGTCCGAGCGTCATCAGGGCACGCCCCAGGGCGTCGAGCGGTGCCGGATCATCGGGCTCGATCTGCCGGAGTCGGCGCAATGTACGGGCCGCCTCTTCGGGACAGCCCGCAGCCGCGTAGTGGTCTGCGAGAACCATGAGAAGCGAGGGTTGCTCATCGCTGTGGGAAAGCGCGACCTCGAGCCGCTGGATGGCCGACTCCGGACTTTGCCGATGCACGACATCGCGGTATCGAACGAGGTCGTCGGCTACCTGCTTCCAGTCAACCTCGGCCAGCCTCGCCTCGCCGGATACAACCGTCGCCAGGGTCTCGTATGGCATCCGTGTCCAGTATCTCAATCGCCCGAGATGCGTCACGATCCCTTGCAGTCGCTCATGCATGCCGAGCCGCGCGGCACCGATATCGTCAAGCACGATCAACGGATCGTACGTGATGACCGCGCGATCGGTCGGATGCATGAACAGGTAGGCGAGATCGTTGCGCTGGTCGCTTATGACGGGCCGACCGTCGTACTGCTCTCGCAACATCCTGTCGGTTTTGACCACCCGCGCGACGAGCGCCGCGGGCCGGGTGACTCTCAATCGACTGAGATCGGTCGTGGCGCCTGACGACTTCGTGAATCGGCGTTCCAATCGCGCGAAGTCGACCGGCTTCCGCCCGCCGACGAGGATGAAATCCTCGTCGGCTCCCGTGAACATCAGCGCGTGGGGAAACACATCGATGAACGTGCTGACCGCAAGGTCCACCGCCTCGTGCGGCATCTGGTAGACCGGCAGCCACTGCGTCATCATACCATCGGGGTTCAGGCGGTCGAGCACCCGCTCGTAATACTGCTTCGAGTAGAGGCGGTAGACGCCCGCCATCATCGGCGGCGGCGGCTCGCTGGTCACGAGGTCGTATTTTCGATCCGTCACGTTCAGATAATTGCGTCCGTCGTCGTGAATGAGCCGGACGCGCGCATCCGCGTGCACGCGGTCGTTCGTGGCCGCAAACTCGGGTGCGGTCGCGAACACCTTGTCGTTCAGATCGACGATGTCGATCGATTCGATCGACTCGTGGGCCGCGATGGCGGCGGCGGTGTTTCCCACGCCGAAGCAGATGAGCAGCGCCGATCGCGGCTCCGCCTGGGCAAGCAGCGGAAAATGAGCCATCAGGCGCATGTAGATCTGCGCCCTGAGTCCGGTCGCGGACATCGAGTAGTTGTTGAAGTACAGAGCGTCGCCGTCGGTCCGGGACACGACGTAGGTCGTGTGGGCGCCGTTGCTCTTCAGCGCGCGCACCGGCCGCATCGCCGCCGGCGTGTGGGACATGACGGCATTCCTGTCGAAGCCGGCCGGCGTCGCGCCGCAGGCAATCGCGAACGCGATCAGCGCGACGGCCGGTTTCCATATCGCAAGCCGCCGTCTCTCCGAGATCAGCACGAGCAGCCCGACGCCGACGACGAGCAACCATGTCATCAGCCGCATCGAGTAGAAAATGTTGATCCGCGGCGCCAGCCAGGTGAATCCCACCATGCCCAGGCAGAAGGCGACCGTGTTGGCTCCGTAAGCGATACCCAGGTGCCGGCGGTCGGCCTGCAACCGGTTGCAGACGTAGGGAAGCAGGAGGGAAACACAGAAGAACGCAGGAAAGACGAAGGCGCCGACGTAGACGAGAAGTTGGAGCAGACTCGTCGGGAAGTCGAACTCGGCTGCAGAGACGGAGCCGGTCCCGGCCTGCATGGCGCTGATGACTTCCGCGTGCGCCAGTCGGATCAGATGTCGCTGCAGGTCGTAGGCATACCTCCAGGCCAGACCGTATAAGATGACGGCCAGCAGAAAAGCGACCTTGATGTGAACGAGGCGGATCGCGACGAACGAGCGCACTGCCCAGCTACCCGTGAAGATGCCGAGAATTGCCCAGAATGAAATGAACGACATGACTGCGTGCGAACTTCCGATGGCGAAGCCGATGCGCTTGAACATGTCGCCTTCGAGAGCACCGGACAGCAGGCCGCTCAGGACAGCGCACGTCAACAGCACGCCGGCGCCGCCGCTTCGGGCATCGGGACCGACCGCAGGCGCGGAGATCTCGCGGTCCGGCGCCCGCGCGAACAACAGAAAGGCCAGTCCGAGTACGAGGTTCAGACCTGCCAGCAGCCACAGCATCCGATCCTGGCCAAGCCATCGCAGCAGCACGAACTGGCAGACCAGCACACCCGCACAGGCACCGAGTGTGTTCCAGGCATAAAGCGCAGAAGGAAAGCGACCGTCCCGATCGAACGCGCGACACAGTAGCGGAAAGGTCACGCCCATGAAAAAGCACGGAACCAGAACGCAGGCGGTCGCGATGGCGAGCTTCGATGCCTGATAGAACGAAGTCTGTACGTAAATATTGCCGCGCTGCGCGTACGGAAAGTTTCCCCATACGTCGGCGGGAATCAGCCCGGCGAGAAAGGTCAGGAGCACTCCCCCCGCCACGAGCACTTCGACCAGACCGTAAAGTCGCAGGTTGTCCGCGATTCCGGAAACCGATGAGAGAAACCGCACCAGGCGCCGACTGACCAGGGCGCCTGCGCCCAGTCCACCGATGAAGCTGCACAGGACGACGATGAACGTCAGGTTGGTCGATCCGAACCGGTCGACGTAAATGCGAAACCATGCGACCTGGTAGCCCAGGCTCAGGAACCCGGAGAGGGCGTAGAGGACGTAGACAATGCCGATCGCCGTCCCACTGCCCCCTGTCTTCAAGCGTTGCAGAGCAGATAGATTCATCCTGCACGCTCATTCTAATAAACGAATGGAGGGCGGAGCTCCCGCCACGCCGCGCGTAGCTGAAGTCGCCAGACTTCAGAATACGCGCCCAGCACATCCGGAGGCCGATGGCATTGCCGCCGTGGGTACGTACGAAACTGCGTCCGTCCGATTTTGTGGTCGTCCGAAGTGTGGCCACTTCGGCTACGTGCGGCGTCAAATAAAATCGTTCTGCTCAGCGATACAGCGCGACGCCCCAGTAGTAAGCTCGATCACCCAGCGTCGCGATCGATGGGTTGTAATCGTAGTTGAAGGTGCCGTCTATTCCCTCTCCATCCGGCCCGAGAATGCTCTCGTCCATCCACGTCACCGAAATATCCTGAAACAGGTTGTTGCTTCCCTCCGGTCTTCCGTCTTCTTCGTTGCCCTGGTGCGGCACGATGCTGCCGGACCCCGTGCCCGGATCCCAGAAATTCCAGTTTCGCCAGACACGAAAGTTGAAGTCGGCGGCAATGTTGTGCCCCGGAGGATCTTCGACGGTCGCCGAGACGTAGGGCACCTGGGCCGGAAAAGAGGCAGCGTCATGCCCGCCGCTCTGAAGACTCGAAATCGCCAGGTAGCCGAGCCGATACCCCCAGTCGTGGTCGAACCCCCTTGCCAGGCTGAGCTCACCGAACTGGCTTTCACTGAAATCGTCTGACTTGAGCAGCGCCGGACAGGTCTGCCCGTTTGGAAAGCTCAACCCGTAGTCATGCTCGAGGATCCGGCCCGCGTCGATGCCGACGTTGCTTGGCCCGACATTGCCGGTGGGACGCGGAAAGAACCCGTTCTGGTCTCCGGCATACGCGTACATCGCGACACCGACGTTCGCGAGCAGGCTTCCGCACGCCACCTGAACGGCGACCGCCTTCGCCCTCTTGATCGCCGGCAGGAGCAGCGCGATGAGCAGGGCGATGATCGAGATCACCACCAGCAGTTCGATGAGGGTGAAACCGTATAGGGGCTTGCGGCAACGGCGATATGGGCACATGAGCGGCCTCGCGTCAGTGGGTGACGGGAATGACCTCGTATGGCTTCCTATTCAAGCTGCTTGCACAGGTTGATGAACTGCGAGGTGGCGTTGAGCGCGCGCTGGGCGATGACGTCCCTGATGGTCTCCCGATTCGCGAGGGCGCGGCTCACGACCGTCGTCGTGGGCAGGCGCATCTTCTCGCCCAAACGCAGTACCTCGACCTTCTGCTCGACGTCGAGCAGCAGCACCACGCCCATCAGGTCCGGCCAGGCCGGATCGGTGAGCGTCTTGAAGTTGAAGACCAGCTCGGGCGCCTCCGCATCGTCAACGACCTCGAACCCCGCCGACGTCAGGCGACTCCGCGTCAGCGCATCCAGAAGGTTATCGTCCATGAACTGTTTCAGGTCTGCAGGCACACTGCCGACGCGCACGTTGATCTTCTTGATGCCCGCAAGGCAGCGGATCTCCGCCGGCGCGCTTCTCTTTGCCGGCTGAAAGGGTCCGGCGTACAGGCTCAGCGCCGCCGCCGACAGGACCAGACAGACCGATAGCCGTCCAAGCCAGTTCATGGTGTCACCTCGCGATCGTTCTGCTCAGCGATACAGCGCGACGCCCCAGTAGTAAGATCGATCACCCAGCGTCGCAACCGATGGGTTGTAATCGTAGTTGAAGGTGCCGTCGATTCCCTCGCCGTCCGGCCCGAGAATGCTCTCGTCCATCCACGTCACCGAAACATCCTGAAACAGGTTGTTGGCACCCAAGGGCCTGCCGTCTTCTTCGTTGCCCTGATGCGGCACGATGCTGCCGAACCCCGTGCCCGGATCCCAGAAATTCCAGTTTCGCCAGACGCGAAAGTTGAAGTCGGCGCCAAGGTTGTGCCCCGGAGGATCTTCGACGGTCCCCGAGACGTAGGGCACCTGGGCCGGAAAAGAGGCCGCGTCATGCCCGCCGCTCTGAAGACTCGAGATCGCCAGGTAACCGAGCCGATACCCCCAATTCGGCAACTCGCCGAAATGCAATTCGTTCCAGTCGTCCGACTTGAGTAGCGCCGGACACGTCTGCCCGTTCGGGAACCCCAGGCCATAATCGAACTCAAGGATCCGGCCGGCGTCGCGCCCCACGTTGCTCGGCCCGACGTTGTCGGTCGGACGCGGAAAGAACCCGTTCTGGTCCCCGGCATACGCGTACAGCGCGACGCCCACATTCGCGAGCAGACTGCCGCAGGACACCTGCATGGCGACGGCCTTCGCCCTCTTGATCGCCGGCAGAAGCAGTGCGATGAGCAGGGCGATGATCGAGATCACCACGAGCAGCTCGATGAGGGTGAAACCGTATAGCGGCTTGCGGCTTCGGCGATATGGGCACATGAGCGGCCTCGCGTCAGGGGGTGACGGGAATGACCTCGTACGCCATATGGTAGCCGCGTCGTCGCTTCAGGGTCAATATCAAACGAGCCGGGCCGAAAACCGGCCCGGCTCGTCCGGATTCATGGGTTGTCCGCCTCAGCCGGGTCAGCGACGCCGGCTCAGGACGACGAGGCCGCCGAGCGCCAGAAGCGCCATGCTCGCCGGCTCCGGAATCGGGCCGAAGATGCGCACCGGGTCGCTCGGGACGCTGTTGTACTGCAAGGTGGCATTGTCGATTGGCCCACCCAGAAGCCCGCGCGAGCCGACTCGAATCGCGAGAAAGTCACCTGCGAGAAGCGGAATGTTCTGCAAGCTCCCGATCGAACCTAAATCGACGGTCATGGTGCCGCTCGCCTGATCGGCGCCGAAAGTACCATGGTCGGCCAGGACTGTACCGGAACTCCAGACCGACTCCGGATCGGTCGATCCGAATCCAGCTCCTGACATCATGGAGAAATCAGTGCGAATCTGGCTGATATCGCCGGTCGTGATGGTCCCCGACGCCGCCCAGTCAAACTGCGCCGTGCCACGAAAACTGTAGTTGCCGTCGAACTTGGCCTGAAAAATGACCACACCGCGAGGGAACTGGTTTTCAGTCTCCACGGACGACAGCGAGTCGGGCTTGATGGAGTAGTTGGGGATGGAGGGGTGCGTATGACGCCATTCGTTCGTTGACCCGTCATATTGAGGCCTTGTGGCACTACCGACGGTCTCCGCCACGGCGATGTTCCCACTGCCGCCCCGGGCGTAATACCAGCCGGCTTCCGTAGACGGGTGGATGTACCGACCGGTGTTCGGGTCGTAGTTCGGATCCGTGTCCGTGAAGAACGGGATCTGATGGTCGCCTTCGACCACCGCCAGAGTGGGTGCGGCGATCACCGCCACCAACAGTGCGGCACCCAGTGCCTTCAGAGTCATTCGCATCTTGGTCTCCTTCAAAAAAGGGGTTCTCGTGCCTTCGAAACTTACTCACCTCACTTGACGACAATGTCTAGACATGCAGGCGCTTGACCAGCGCCTGTCAGAGTCTCCTCCGTACCTCGGAGAATCTTATCCGGCGAATGGACCGCCGTCAACCCCTCGTTCGGACTCTGTACGGCGGGTCGTCGAGATAAAGGGACATTCTCCCCGCCGGATTCCGCATACCGAGGGGGTCCGACCCCGGGTTCGACCCTCTAAGTGCACGCTCCAAGGTCCTGTGCGTGTACCACCCGTTTGGGCGTCAGTCGATTTCCCATGTCATCCGACCAGCCGGATGACGCCGGCCGTTCGCCCACCTTGTGCGATGCCGAGAGGGTCCGACCCCGGGTTCGCCCCCTCAGTGCACGCTCCCTTCAAGGTCCTGTGCGCGTTCCACCCGTTTGGGCGTCAATCGATACCCCATGCCATCCGACCAGCCGGCTCACGCCGGCCGTTCGCCCACCTTGTGCGATTCAAAATCGACCGACCGGTATCATCCACTCCATGAAGCCGATTCCCCTCCTCTCCGTCGTACTGATCCTGGCCTCCATCGGAACTGCCCGGGCCGACTCGCACCGGCCCTCCTGGAAATGGCAGATTCGCAGCGGTCACGTCGGCCTGAGCAACGACCTGACGATGCTGCCGAACATGGCCCGCGCCGGCATGAACGCCGTGATGGTCGGCTTCGCCGAGCACTTCGTCGGTCACGACGGCAAGCCGACGATGAAGCTCGCCGATTCGCGACAGCTCGAGAGCATTGAGCATTGGGCTCGGGAATGCGAAAAGATCGGCTTCGGGTTCTTCCCCGGCTCGAACGTCTTCGGCACCGGTGATCGGATTCGCTGGAAGCTCGATCGGACCTACGTCACGCTGAAGGGCGAGAACTGGCCCAACACGCCCTGCCCCAACGACGCGGAGTTCTGGCGGCGCAAGAACGGGAACGTGTTCGTCGAGCTCGCGAAATGGTCGCGCGACAAGCCGGCCGTCGCCGGGCTCTATCTCGACACCGAGATGTACGGCGCCGACCGCTCCGGTTTCCCCGACGCCTGCTTCTGCGAGCCGTGCCGCAAGGAGATCGCCGCGGAGCTGCACATCGACGTCGCGGAAATGAACCTCGACGATGCGACGACGCTCTCCCGTTATCGCGAGATCTCCACCCGTTTGCTCGAAAAGATCTTCACCAGGATCCGCGTCGGCGTGCACGACGCCAACCCCAACCTCGAGCTCGGCGCGTACCTCCTGGATAGCTCGAGTCCTGACGGCGTCACGCCTCCGTTCTACAAGGCGATGACGCTCGCCTGGGGCACGCCGCGGCGCCCGGTGCTCGTGTACTCCGAATCGACCTATACCCCCGGATACCACGCCGCGTACACCCGGCCCGGCAAGCCGCTGGTCCGGCCGACCGGCTCGTTCGTGGACGGCAAGGCAAGCCCGTTCGGCATCGGCACGCATCCCGGCTACATCGAGGAATGGATCGAACGGTGGGAGCAATGGGGCGCCCATGCGCATTTCGTCGGCGGCATCTGGATCGACCGCATTCCCGAGGAGAACTTCGCCGAGAACCTCTACCACATGGGCCGGCACGTGCGCGGCTACTGGATCTACGACCTGCTGTCCCTGGGCGACAACCCGCAGCGGGCCCTGCCGGGCAACGGCCTGCCCGCATACCTCGACGCGATCACGCACGCGAACCGCGAACTGGATCGAACGATCAAGTCCGACGGTAGCTACCGATCGCCGCTGAAGGTCCGCCCCTTCACGCTGCCCGCACCGGGCGTGAGCAGCGACGAGTGGACACGCCTCGACCTCCCGCGCCGATCGGGTCCCTCGGCGTCACCGCAGTTCATGGTGCGCGCCGCCGAGGTCGTCTTCGCCATTCCCGCCGAGGCAGGTGACGAGGTACGGATGACGATCCTCGCCGACACCGCGCATCCCTACAAGAAGAAAGCGGAAGCGATCGCGATCGTCGCCGTCGACCCTTCGGGCAAGCAGATCATGCGTGACAAGCTCGTCACCGAGGACATGGACAAGATGCCGCGCACGGACCGGCGCTACGGCGGCCAGCGGGCGGTGAGCTTCCGCGCCGAACAAGCCGGTACCTACGGCCTGTACCTCAACGGCAGCCGGTACGCCTACACGCTCCACGAATGCTCGCACCGTTGGGTCGCCAGGCTCGACGGCAGACGAGGCTTGCGATTCTGGCATCCGAAGCCGAAGAAGATCTACCTGCAGACGGAGCCGGACGCCGACGAGATCCGCCTCTTCTTCGGCAAGTGCAGCAGCACCAACGTCCGCGTCTCCGACTCTGGAGGAAGCCTCCTGGCCGAAGGACGGTTCGGCGGCAAGGGCGGCGAGATGAAGTTCCCGCTACCCGCGCGGGGCCGCCAGGTCCTCACGGTCACGATGGAAGGCGGCTTCCTGACGACGTTCCGCGACGCAAAAGGCTGCGCCCCCTTGATCGGCGCCTCCTCCGACGCACCATTCCCCACGAACGGCAACTGAATCCAATCAAGAATCAGAATTCAAAAATCAAGAATTCCCCCGAGGTCTGCGACTTCACGCGCTCCTACTACGTCTGGCGAATCGATCTCGATAGGAAATCCGCCACGACGATCTCGCACGAGCAGCAATACACGATGAACCACGTGCGGGCCCCCCTGGAGTGCCTGTGCTGGATCACGGAATCCGAAGGCGATGAGCCGATCCGGTACGCGCTCGCCACCGCGTGCAAGGCCGAGCGCGTCAACGTGGATGAGGATATCTGGCTGGAGCCGAACGCGGACTTCCACCCTGTCGGGGCCGACAACGGCCTGTTCCTGCGAATCAAGAGCTGGGACCGCGCGGACAAGGGCGTCATGTACTACCCGCCGTCGCGCGGCGTGCAGCCGGAGCGCAACGTCGGCGTCGCCGACGAAGCGTTCGACTTCCAGCGAATCGAGGTCCGGACGCGGCAGGCCCGGCTGCTGGAGGACGTCGACCAGGTCATCGCGGCGATTCTCGAGGGCCGGCCGCTCGTCGCGCGCTCCGCGTTCAGTCCGGACGGCGTCCGCTGCGTTCTCCTGGAGTACCCGGTCAAGACGATCAACACGAGCGACCGCGACGGTTACTACCAGGTGGACACGGGGCCGGTCCTTTTCCCGGACCTGTCGCTGAGCCACGAGCACATGATCGGCAACCTGCGCCTCGCCTACGTGGCACACAACGCGCCGGACTGGGCCGAGTTCCTGCTCAACGTGCCGGTGCCGGTGACCGACGACGTTCGCGTCAATCACTTCGCGAAGGCGCAACGCGTGGACGCGGTGAACACCCTGTTCGAGGTCGAGTGAATTGGCTGCCCGCACGTGGCGCGACCTGTTCGCCATTGACCTGCGCTCGCTCGCCGCGCTGCGCATGGCGGTCGCGGCGCTGGTCCTGGTCGACCTGCTTCAGCGCGTGCCGCTGATCGGGGCGCACTACACGGACGGCGGCATCGTGCCAAGGGCGCTGGCGTTGCAGCACTGGCTCGACCCGGCTCCCAGCCTGTCTCTTCATCAGCTCAACGGCTCTTATGGCTTCGCGACCGGGCTGTTCGCGCTCGCGGGCCTCTTCGCCGTCATGCTGCTCCTCGGATTCGCGACGCGCATCGCCACCGTCGCCAGCTGGGTGCTTCTCCTATCGCTCCAGCACCGCAACTATTACGTCCTCGACGGCGGAGACATGCTCCTGCGGCTTCTGCTGTTCTGGATGATGTTCCTGCCCTGCGGCGCGCGGTGGTCGCTGGACGCGCAGCGCCGCCGATCGAACGAACCAGGTCGCGCGATCCTTTCCATCGCGTCCATGGCGCTGCTCCTGCAGTTCGTCATGGTCTACGTCGTCGCGGGCGTGGCGAAGAACGGCGCGGCATGGCATGCGGAAGGCACGGCGATCGGCCACGCGATCGGACAGGGCTACTGGAACACCGCGCTGGGCGATTGGCTTTTCCGCTACCCGCAGTTCAGCCGCGTCCTCAGCCCCCTCGTGGTCTGGTTCGAAATACTCGGGCCGCTCGTGATGTTCGTGCCTGCGAGCACGCCGCTCATCCGGACCGTCATGGTCGTCCTCTTCGCGCTCTTTCAGATCGGACTGGGCACCACGATCGAGCTGAACCTCTTCCCATGGGCCAACTTCGCGGCGTCCCTGGCGTTCGTGCCTTCCGAGTTCTGGGACCGGTCTCTCCGAGGCAAGGCGAGAACCTCGGACGAGATCACTCGAATGCTCGGCCCGGCGCAGGCCATCGTCGCAATCGCCCTCCTGTACGCGGTCGCGGCAAACCTCAGCTTTCTCGGCCTGTTCAAGATGCCTTCGATCATCGGGAAGGCCGGCAACGCGGTGGGAATGGTCCAGCGCTGGAACCTTTATGCGCCCAGGCCGGAAGACCGGGACTTCAACTTCGAGGTGCTGGCCCGCCTGAACGACGGCACGGTCGTCCGCCTCGTCGGCCCGCGCGGCGACGACGACTGGCCGTCGATCCGGAACCTGCGGCTGCCTGACGGCCTCGTCCTTGCGGTCACGAACGCATCCGACGACGAGCGCCGTGCCATTCAGACCGTGCATGATCGGCATCGGAACCGGTACTACATGCACAAGATGCACTATCCCCAACGCCCTGTGGATCTGCGACCACAACACTACCTCGACTGGATCGCCCGCGAATGGAACGCGGACCGGCTGGAGTCGCGCCGCGTGGAGAAACTGTGGCTCTTCGGCCTGACGCGTCGGATCATGGGCGGACCGCCGGAGGCGCCGACGCGGGTGGTGATTGGGGAGTGGTGGGCAAGAAGCAGGGGCAAGACCACTGATCAAATGTGAGAAGAGGCCCGTGCGGCGCGTTGCAGCTGTCATTGGGCTGACGGCATCCACTCGGTGAGTTGCGTGCACCCATGCCCCCCCCTTGGAAGGGGGGGGCTTCGATGCGCGAATCGGGCGTGCAACTACTCTACATCTCGTAGGTCGTCGGCCAGTTGCAGCATGGGTTTCCCCTCGTCACGTGGATCAGGCCGCGCGTCGGCTCGGCAACGATCGCGGCGGTCGTGCCGTACTCCGTGTTGCCGCCGTGCATGTGACTGCACACGCCTGTGGGAAAGTGCGTGTGATCGGCGAGAAGCTGCATGACCTTCGGCGCCGAGAGGCGGCCGCGCTCGGTGTAGAACCGGCTCCACAGACCATGCATCCGGATGCGCGAGTCCTCGAGATCGTCGGCCCTCATCAGCTCGAGGAACTCGACCGCTTCAAACGGCGCGGTCTTCGGGCCTTCCGGATGATTCGCGTGGGTCGCGATTCCGCCCTTCGCCGGCACGATGCTGACGCCGCCCCCGTTGAACTCGACGGACATGCTGCACCCCTCCGGATCGCTGACCAGGCAGTTGCCCGAAGCCTGCAGGCCGTGCTCCTCGGCAAGCTCGGCGGCCGCTTCGGCCGAGGAGCCCGCGAGCGCGACGAATGCCCATTGGGCCGACGTCAGCCCTGTCTTCGACTCCTCGCGCGAGTACAGCGCGTTGCTGAAGATGCTCATCCCGGTCGACCAGAAGCCCATCAGCCCGAGAATGTCTCCGGGATAGGTGTGCACGAGGATCGTCGGGGCATCCTTGATGCGCATCCGCAGCACGATGTGCTGGAACGCCTTCTCCCGGTGCACGTCGCGTGTCCCGCCGCTGATCGGGTGACCGTCGAGCGTCACCTTGCCGGACAGCCCGAACGAAGTGCAGCCCCACGTGCCGCCCCCGGGCGCCGGCTTCTCGGGTGGTCCGCAAGTGTCGACCAGGCCGCGGATCACGTCGGGCACGTGCGGCGCATGCTTCTCGATCAGCTTCCGCGCCGTGGGCGTCATGCGCGACTCCCACATGCAAACCTCGTCGAGCCGCCGGCGGTAACCCGGGTAGTTCTCGAGCGTGAACTGCGCGAATTGCTCACCGCACTCGTACGCCGTCCCTTCGAACGCCGCCAGCGGCACCCTCCCCTCGGGCACCATCCGCGGCAACACTCTGGGCAATTCATTTCCCATATCAAAACACTCCTCGCTCCCCGCTCCTCGCTCCCCGCTCCCGCCTCCCGTCACTCAAACTTCCAGACAGCCCTCGGCGCTCCCGCGCTCACGACCTCTTCCACGTAGTGCCCCGTGTGCGCCGTCGGCTCGCTCCCCCCGTGCTCCCCCCGATCCATCACGCGGTGGCTCAGCAGGTGGTGCCATGCGCCGTCGGTGAGGCGGACGGTCTGGCCATTCGGGTGATCCATGAACCAGACCGGGCCGTTCGGCGGCGGGCCGAACTGCTCCTTGCCGTCCCGAACGAGCACCGGCTCCTCCAGGCCTGAACGGTCCGGCCGCAGCACCCAGGCGCAAAGCCGGTCGCGCGCCCGGCCCGGCGGACACGTCACGACATAAGGCGTGCCGTCGGCCGTCGTATTGATCGTGATCGGCGACTGGGCCTTGACGTCCTCGACCTCGAGGAACGTCTCCCAGGTCGATCCGTTGTCGGTGCTGCGCCAGATCGGAATCATGTTCTCGACCCGCGGCTGGTACACGCCGCGCGCCGTGAACAGCAGGCTTCCGTCGGTGTCGCGAACCACCGTCGGCTCCATCCAGTCCTGATTCATGCTCTGTCCGCCCACGACGATCGGGTTCTCCATGGCCCGACATTGCGCCACCGGTACGAAGTCGACCGGCCCCCAGCGCCCGTCCGCGTACCGCCAGCGCGACAACCCGACGGCGAACTGATCCGGCCAGCACATGTTCGGATCCCCCTGCGTCGCCTCGATCGCGTAGAGCAGGTCGTCGCCGTCGGGAATCGCGTTGCGCATCGCCGGGCCGATCAGCTTCCATTCCGAAACGACCTTCGGATCGGTCGCCGGCCAGTTCTCAGTCTCCACCTTCCTGAATTCACGGCCGTCGTAGGCGAGGTGGTTGATCTCCGTCACGCGATTCATGTCGCGCGTCTTGTCTTCCTTCCGGTAATAGCCTTCGCCGATCATCGGGAAATCGAGGGCCTCGCCGAGCGAGAATCCCGTTCCTGCCGCCGGATGCGGCGTGCCGTCGTCGCGCAGCGCACCGAAAGGCACGAACCCGCCCTTCGGCGAATGCTTGATCACGATTCGCTTCGCGCCATCGTCGCGCACGCGCTTCTCGGATCGCGTGACGGGCACCGCGTTCGCCTCGCTGAGCGTCGACAGGTCGTCGAACAGCACGGCATCCATCCCCGCTTCGAAGTCTCCGACGGGAAACCCGCCGAATCGGATGTTCACGAAGATGCCCGCGGTCGTCGGACCGGCCTGGAACGGGAAGCCGTTGCCGTACCGGTAAAGGCCGCCCTCCTGCGGCGGCACGACCAGGTCGGCCCCGCCCTGCGTAATCTGAAATGCACTCATCGCGACTCTCTACTCGTTACTCGCAGTTCCGTGGTCGGCTCGGCCGCGCCGAGCTCCGCCCTCGCCCCATGTGGATTCGTCACCGTCAGGTTCCCCGTGATGCCGATCAGCGCCGGCGGTTCCTTCACCGGCGTGCCGTAGGCGATGAAGGGCCGATCCTGATCATCGATCACGACGCAATCCGTGAACGTCACGCCACCGGGACGCGGCGCGAAGCGCCGCTCCCTGAGATGGAACAGGATCGGCACGTTGCGGTAGTCGCCGGTATTCGCGTCCGACGCGCCGACGTTCCTCCACGAGCAGTTGACGAATCGAAGGTCGATCCGGTCCGACGCCTTGTCGAGGATGCGCACGCCCATCTTTCGCACGTTCTCGACGTGGCAGTTGCGGAACTCGATCGTGCCTTGCGGTCCGTGCCTCGTCGGCCCGCTGACGTTGAACCCGAATCGGTTGCCGCCGCGAACGAGGCAGTCCTCCAGCAGGATCGAGACGTCCGGCGCCGTGGCCGCGAGCTTCGTCGTGGATATCGTGAAGCCCGTACCGTCGTTGTTCTCGGCGACGCAGCGGCGCACGACGCAGTTGACCAGCCGCTCCTCCGGCTCGTCCGGCTCGAAGTCGATGCCCGCCGAAGGTCCCGTGCCGATCGTGTTGCGAAAGAGGCAATTCTCGATGAGCAGGTTCTCGGCGCTGATGATGCTGATGCCCTGGCGATGGTTCGCATCGAAGTCACAGTCGCGAATGACGACGTCGCGGTTGTAGCCCCGGCCCCAGCTTCCCAGCATGAGCCCGTCTCCGCCCGACTCGCGGACCGTCAGACCCTGGATGACGACGTCGCTGCAGCTTTCGAGGTCGATGCCGTGCCGCCACCCGGATCGGTGGTACGCGTCGGACTGGTAGTCGGCCTTTCTCATCTGCAGCGTCGCGCCGTATCCCGTCAGCGTCATGTGCCGCGTGTTCCGGGCGCGAATGAGCGCATCATGCCGGCGCCGGAACGCGCCCTTCTTCGCCATGACGACCACGCCTGGCTCGAAGAAGAGCTCCTGGTGGCTCGCGGGCACGATCGGCGTCACCACCCAGTCGCGCCCCATGTTCGGCACGATCACCTTCTTCGCCCCTGAATCGATGGCTGCCTGGAGGTACCGCGTCGTGTCTTCGGAATCGAAGCCCCACCAGGCGGCGCTGGCCGTATCGCGACGTCCCTCGACGATGTCCGCGATGGCGTCGGGGTTGCGGCCGCGCATCGCATCGCCCTTCCAGGGGTCGGGCGGCGGATCGAACGGTCCCGAGAACCTCCAGACACCCTGCAGATCCTTCACGGGCTTCATGCCGGGCACGGGCGCCCACGCCCAGAACTGGTGCCGGCGCACCTTGCAGTGTCGCATGACGTTGACGCGCCGCTTCTCGTCCGGGGTCGGCTTCCCGCCTGCCGACGCCCATGGAATCGCGAACTCCGCAATGTACCGGTCGTCACGAAACGTCACGGCGCTTTGCCACTTCGGGTTGCCCGTGGCATCTCGCCGCCCATTCGCCGATTCGAGCGCATCCCATCGCAGGTTACGCGGATCGACGACGAACAAGCGGCACGGCGCGGCGTCCGGACCGGTCGAGATCGACAGGCCCACCCAGTCACCGTCGAGAATGCGGTCGTCGTCGGGCGCTTCGCCCAGCGTGACAGGGTTTCGCTCGAGCGTACGACAGACGATCAGCAGGTACAGCGCCCTGTCGTCCCAGCACGCCCGCACGGTGGTGCCGCGCCAGATGTCGACATGAGTGATGTCGAAGCTTTCCTTCGACGCGGTGAGCCGGTCGAGCGCCTCGACCTGGTGCCACAGCGCCTCGTCCATGCGGCCGTCGACGACCGGAGGCTTCCGGTCGGGCGCGAGTCGATGGATCGTCGCGGTCGGGCGCGGCGCGGCGACGGCAGCCGAGAAGGCCAGCAGGAACACGGTCAGCACACGGACGATGGACGTCATGGCCTGTGACTTTAGGCTCTGTCTCAAGACTCTGCCTGGCGTCGACCGGCTGCATCGCCCGTTGGCGGCGTCGGCCTCCATCGACGATGCACAGCGACATCGCCTGCTTC